>NZ_CP023696.1:1700750-2003500 GCF_008704425.1 Streptomyces fradiae ATCC 10745 = DSM 40063 | reverse complement strand
TCTTCGGCTACCAGTACAGCCCGGAGATCTTCACCGACACGGAGCTGGACTTCGCGCTGGAGGTCTGCGAGGCCGTCTGCGACGTCTGGCAGCCCGAGGCCGGCCGCGAGATCATCCTCAACCTGCCCGCGACCGTGGAGCGTTCCACGCCGTCCACCCACGCGGACCGCTTCGAGTGGATGTCGCGCCACCTGACCCGCCGCGAGTTCGTGTGCCTGTCCGCGCACCCGCACAACGACCGGGGCACGGCCGTCGCGGCGGCCGAGCTGGCCGTCATGGCCGGTGCCGACCGGATCGAGGGCTGCCTGTTCGGGCAGGGCGAGCGGACCGGCAACGTCGACCTGGTCACCCTGGGCATGAACCTGTTCAGCCAGGGCATCGACCCGCAGATCGACTTCTCGCAGATCGACGAGATCCGCCGGACCTCCGAGTACTGCAACCAGATGGAGGTCCACCCGCGCCACCCCTACGCGGGCGACCTGGTCTACACGGCCTTCTCCGGCTCCCACCAGGACGCCATCAAGAAGGGCTTCGACGCCATGGAGGCCGACGCGGCCGCCGCCGGCAAGACCGTGGACGACATCGAGTGGGCCGTGCCCTACCTGCCGATCGACCCCAAGGACGTCGGCCGCTCCTACGAGGCGGTCATCCGGGTCAACTCGCAGTCCGGCAAGGGCGGCATCGCGTACGTCCTGAAGAACGACCACAAGCTGGACCTGCCGCGCCGGATGCAGATCGAGTTCTCGAAGATCATCCAGGCGAAGACCGACGCCGAGGGCGGCGAGGTCACCCCGGCCGCCATCTGGGCCGTCTTCCAGGACGAGTACCTGCCCAACCCGGACAACCCGTGGGGCCGCATCCAGCTCCGCTCCGGGCAGACCACCACCGACAAGGACGGCACCGACACCCTGACCGTCGAGGCGGTCGTGGACGGCGCCGACACCGTCCTGACCGGCACCGGCAACGGCCCGATCTCCGCCTTCTTCGACGCGCTGAACGCCGTCGGCGTCGACGCCCGGCTGCTGGACTACCAGGAGCACACGATGAGCGAGGGCGCCTCGGCGCAGGCCGCCTCCTACATCGAATGCGCCATCGACGGCCGGGTGCTGTGGGGCATCGGCATCGACGCCAACACCACCCGCGCCTCCCTGAAGGCGGTCATCTCGGCCGTCAACCGCTCCGCCCGCTGACGCCGCCGCGCACCGGCCCGCCGAACCCCGCCCACCGCCGTGGGCGGGGTTCGGCCATGTCCTGGCGTTCTCACGACGAGGTGCTGACGCCACCTCGCGGATGTGGCTAACATCACGTCATCGTCGGCAAGGTGGCCGAGGCGTCAGGAGGTACGACGGTGCTGCCAGCGCGGGGAACACGCGAATCGAGTGGCCGCAGACTCCGCATGTGGTCCGTCCACACCGCGTGGCACACCATCGGCGACGGCGAGTTCTTCTGCCCCGGCTGCGGCGGCGACCGCAACTACCGGCGCCGCACGGGCCGCCGCCGCCTCGCCGTGCTGGGCGTGCCGGTGCTGCCGCGCGGGCTGGCCGGCCCGGTCGTCGAGTGCGCCGCCTGCCACGACCGGTTCGGCACGGAGGTGCTGGACCACCCGACGACGGCCCGCTTCTCCGCGATGCTCCGCGACGCCGTCCACACGGTCGCCCTCGCGGTCCTCGCCGCCGGCGGCACGTCCTCGCCCACCGCCGTGCGGACCGCCGTCCACGCCGTACGGGCCGCCGGGTACGACGACTGCACGGACGACAGCCTCACCGGCCTCGTGGAGGCGCTGGCCGCCGACACCGGACGCTACTTCGGGGACGCGGACGGGCCGTGCGGCGCCGCCCTGGCCATCGAACTGCACGAGGCGCTGGAGCCGCTCGCCCCGCACCTCGCGGCGGCCGGCCGGGAGTCCGTCCTCCTCCAGGGCGCCCGCATCGCCCTGGCCGACGGCGCCTACATCCAGGCCGAGCGGGAGGTGCTCACCACCGTGGGCAACGCCCTGCTCCTGCGGCCCGACGACACGGCCCGGCTCATGGAAGCGGCGCGCGCCCCGTTCTGACCGCCCGGAGGGGCGGGGCGAACGGGGCGCGCGCCGGACGGCGGGGCCGGGCGGCGGGGCCGGACGGTCAGGCCTCGACGCCGCTGGCCCGCAGCATCTCCTCGCGCTCCACGATCTTGATCCGCTCGCGGCCCTCGGCCTCGCCGAGCGCCCGCTCCGCGGCGTCCAGCCGGTACCAGCCGTCCCACGTCGTGTACGCGACGCCCCTGCCCTCCAGGAACGCCACCACGGCGTCCTCCTGCGGGGCCTCCGGCGTGTGCAGCCGGCCCTCGCGGTGGTCCTCCAGCAGGTTGGCCACGGTCTCGTTGGCGTCGCCCTTGGTGTGGCCGATCAGGCCGATGGGGCCGCGCCGGATCCAGCCGGTCACATAGGTGGAGGTGACGTGCTCGCCGCCCTCCACGACCCGGCCGCCCCGGTCCGGGACCGTGCCGGACGCGGCGTCCCACGGCAGCTTGGGCAGCTCCTCCGAGAGGTAGCCCACCGCGCGGTACACGGCCTGGACGTCCCAGGTGGTGAACTCGCCGGTGCCGCGGACGTTGCCCGTGCCGTCCAGCTCGGTGCGCTCGGTGCGCAGGCCGACGACCCGGCCGTCCTCGCCGAGGATCTCGGCGGGCGACTCGAAGAAGTGCAGGAACAGCTTGTGCGGCCGGTCGCCGACGTCGCGGATCGCCCAGTTCTCCAGGGTCTTGGCGACCATGTCGACCTGCTTGTTGGAGCGGCGCGCGTCGATCGACCCCTGGTCGTAGTCGATGTCCTCGGGGTTGACGATGACCTCGATGCTGGGGGAGTGGTCCAGCTCGCGCAGCTCCATGGGGCTGAACTTGGCCTGGGCGGGGCCGCGGCGGCCGAAGACGTGGACCTCCAGCGCCTTGTTGGCCTTCAGGCCCTCGTAGACGTTGGCCGGGATCTCCGTCGGCAGCAGCTCGTCGGCGGTCTTGGCGAGGACGCGGGCCACGTCCAGGGCGACGTTGCCGACGCCCAGCACCGCGACCTTCTCGGCCTCCAGCGGCCACGTGCGCGGCACGTCGGGGTGGCCGTCGTACCAGGAGACGAACTCGGCCGCGCCGTAGGAGCCGTCGAGGTCGACGCCGGGGATGTTCAGCTCCCGGTCGGCCTCGGCGCCGGTGGAGAAGATCACGGCGTCGTAGAAGGCGCGCAGATCGTCCAGCGTGATGTCGGACGGGTACGAGACATTGCCGAAGAGGCGGATCTGCGGCTTGTCCAGCACCTGGTGCAGGGCGGTGACGATGCCCTTGATGCGCGGGTGGTCGGGGGCGACGCCGTACCGGATGAGCCCGAACGGCGCCGGCATCCGCTCGAACAGGTCGATGGAGACACCCGGGTCGTTGGCGGCCTCGGACTTCAGCAGCGCGTCGGCGGCGTAGATGCCGGCCGGGCCGGCACCGACGATCGCGACCCGCAGGGGGCGGGGCATGGCAGGTTCCCTTCGACAGTCAGCACTTCTCACCCGCCAGCCTCGCGAGCACAGGGGTGGAGCGGTACCCGCTTCGGAGCTATGACCGCATAAGCCTCGCTTATGGGTCCCCGAAGTGAGGGTTGGAGCTCACGGCCCGGACGGGCCGCGATCACCAGCTTATGAGCACACCGGCCGAAACCCGGAGCCGGGGTGGTGACGGGGGCCCGGCCCGCCCTGGGCCGGACCGGGCCGCCCGGCCCGTACGGGACAATGGGCCCATGAGTCTGTTCCGGGATGACGGCGTCGTGCTGCGTACGCAGAAGCTGGGCGAGGCCGACCGGATCATCACCTTCCTCACCCGCGGCCACGGCCGGGTGCGGGCCGTCGCGCGCGGGGTGCGCCGCACGAAGTCGAAGTTCGGCGCGCGGCTGGAGCCGTTCTCCCACGTCGACGTCCAGTTCTTCGCGCGCGGCTCCGACCTCGTCGGGCGCGGCCTGCCGCTGTGCACCCAGACGGAGACCATCGCCCCGTACGGCGGCTCCATCGTCACCGACTACGCCCGCTACACGGCCGGCACGGCCATGCTGGAGACCGCCGAGCGGTTCACCGACCACGAGGGCGAGCCCGCGGTGCAGCAGTACCTGCTGCTCGTCGGCGCGCTGCGCACCCTCGCGCGCGGCGAGCACGCCCCGCACCTCGTCCTCGACGCGTTCCTGCTGCGCTCCCTCGCCGTCAACGGCTACGCCCCCTCCTTCGAGGACTGCGCCCGCTGCGGCATCCACGGGCCGAACCGGTTCTTCTCGGTCGCCGCGGGCGGAGTGGTCTGCGGCGACTGCCGGGTGCCCGGCAGCGTCGTACCCTCGGCGGAGGCCGTCGGTCTGCTCAGCGCGCTGCTGACCGGCGACTGGGCGACGGCCGACGCGTGCGAGCCGCGCCACGTCAGGGAGGGGAGCGGGCTGGTGTCCGCCTATCTGCACTGGCACCTGGAGCGCGGACTGCGCTCGCTGCGCTACGTGGAGAAGCAAGAGAACTAGGAGATGTGAGCCGCATGGCCATGGCACGACGCGGAATCCTCGGGCGCTCCAGGCGCCGGTACCGGGACCCCGAGCCGCACCCGTCCGGCGCGCGCCCGCCGAAGATCCCCGGCGAGATGGTGCCCGGGCACGTGGCGATCGTCATGGACGGCAACGGCCGCTGGGCCAAGGAGCGCGGCCTGCCCCGCACCGAAGGCCACAAGGTCGGCGCCGAGCGCGTCCTCGACGTGCTCCAGGGCGCCATCGAGATGGGCGTCGGCAGCATCTCCCTGTACGCGTTCTCCACCGAGAACTGGCGGCGCTCACCCGACGAGGTGCGCTTCCTGATGAACTTCAACCGGGACTTCATCCGCAGGACCCGCGACCAGCTCGACGAGCTGGGCATCCGGGTCCGCTGGGTCGGCCGGATGCCCAAGCTGTGGAAGTCGGTCGCGCAGGAGCTCCAGATCGCCCAGGAGCAGACCAAGGACAACGACCGCCTCACCCTGTACTTCTGCATGAACTACGGCGGCCGGGCCGAGATCGCGGACGCGGCGCAGGCCCTCGCGGCGGACGTGAAGGCGGGCCGGCTGGACCCGTCGAAGGTCACCGAGAAGACGTTCGCGAAGTACCTGTACTACGCGGACATGCCCGACGTGGACCTGTTCCTGCGCCCGAGCGGCGAGCAGCGCACCTCCAACTACCTGCTGTGGCAGAGCGCGTACGCCGAGATGGTCTTCCAGGACGTGCTGTGGCCCGACTTCGACCGCCGCGACCTGTGGCGGGCCTGCCTGGAGTACGCCCAGCGCGACCGCCGCTTCGGCGGGGCCGTGCCGAACGAGGAGCTGCTCGCGATGGAGGCGGCGATGCGCGGCACCGAGGCGGAGGCGGCCGGGGCCGGCGGCGCCGCCGGCTGACGCGGGCCTGGGATGCGTGAAGGGCGCGGCTCCCGGGCGGGAGCCGCGCCCTTCTTCACCGTGCCCCGGGGGCACGCGGGTCAGTCGCCGGACCGGGCGGCGGCGGCCGCGCACTCCGCGCAGGTGCCGAAGATCTCCACCGTGTGCGCCACGTTCACGAAGCCGTGCTCGGCGGCCACGGACTCCGCCCACTCCTCGACGGCGGGGCCCTCCACCTCGACGGCCTTGCCGCAGCCCCGGCACACCAGGTGGTGGTGGTGCTCGCCGGTCGAGCAGCGGCGGTACACCGCCTCGCCGTCGCTGGTGCGCAGCACGTCCACCTCGCCCGCGTCGGCGAGCGACTGCAGCGTGCGGTAGACCGTCGTGAGACCGACGGAGTCCCCGCGGTGCTTGAGCATGTCGTGCAGCTCCTGCGCGCTGCGGAACTCGTCCACCTCGTTCAGTGCCGCCGCGACGGCGGCGCGCTGCCGGGTCGACCGCGCGCGTACGCCGGATCCTGCCGTCGCCACAGGTGCCTCCTTGCCTCGGCCCGCTCACTCGTACGCCATGCGTCCGCTTACGTCGGGCCATTCTGCCAGGCCCCGCGACGGGGCCCCGCAGCCGTGCTGTCGTCCCCCGGCCGGAATCAGACCCTGACGTCGTCGGCCGTGCCGGGGGAGGGGCGCGCGCCGTCGTGCGCCCCGGCGGCCTCGGCCGCCCGCGCCCGCCGCCGGGCGAGCGGCGCGGCCAGTACGGCGAAGGCGACGAACACGGCGATGGCCAGCAGCACGATCGTCGCGCCCGGCGGGACGTCCTGGTAGTACGTGGTGACCGTGCCGGCCACCGACACCGCCGTGCCGATGAGCACCGCCACCGCGAAGGTGGCGCGGAAGCTCCGGGTGAGCTGCTGCGCCGCCGCCACCGGCACCACCATCAGGGCGCTGACCAGCAGCAGCCCCACGACGCGCATGGCGACCGTCACGGTGACCGCCGCGGTCACGGCCACGAGCAGGTTCAGCGCCCGCACCGGCAGGCCGGTCACCCGCGCGAACTCCTCGTCCTGGCTGACGGCGAACAGCTGGCGGCGCAGCCCCAGCGACACGGCCAGCACGAACGCGGCGAGCACGCAGATCGCCACCACGTCCTGCGGCGACACCGTCGCCAGCGAGCCGAAGAGGTAGCCGACCAGGTTGGCCGTGGAGCCGTCCGGGGAGAGGCTGGTCAGCAGCAGACCGCCGGCCATACCGCCGTAGAAGAGCAGGGCGAGCGCGATGTCGCCGTGCGTCCGCCCGTACATCCGGATCAGCTCCATCAGGACGGCGCCGACGATCGAGACCAGCCCGGCGACCCACACCGGGTTGGCCGACATCAGGAAGCCCAGCCCGACGCCGGTCATGGCGACGTGGCCGATCCCGTCGCCCATCAGGGCCTGGCGCCGCTGCACCAGGTGGATGCCGACGGCGGGCGCGGTGACGCCGACCAGGAGGGCGGCGAGGAGCGCCCGCTGCATGAAGGCGTGCTCGAGGATTTCCATGGTCAGGTCAGCAGTCCCGTGCGGAGCGGCTCGTCGGCCGCGTGCGGATGTACGTGGTCGTGGCCGGGCAGCGCGTGCTGGCCGACGGCCTCGGGCGGCGGACCGTCGTGGACGACGCATCCGTCGCGCAGGACGACCGCGCGGTCGATCAGGGGCTCCAGAGGCCCCAGCTCGTGCAGGACGAGCAGGACGGTCGTGCCGTCCCCCACCTGCTCGCGCAGGGTGGCGGCGAGCACCTCCTGGCTGGCCAGGTCGACCCCGGCCATCGGCTCGTCCATGATCAGCAGCTCCGGCTCGGAGGCGAGGGCGCGGGCGATCAGCACGCGCTGGTGCTGGCCGCCGGAGAGCGCCCACACCGAGTCCTTCGCCCGGTCGGCGAGCCCGACCAGCTCGATGGCCCGCTCCACGGCCGCCCGGTCGGCGCGCGAGGGCCACCGCAGCCCGGTGCGGGAGAGCCGGCCGGAGGCGACGACCTCGCGGACGGTGGCGGGCACGCCGCTGGCGGCCGTGGTGCGCTGCGGCACGTAGCCGACGCGCGACCAGTCGCGGAAGCGGCGCAGCTCGGTGCCGAAGAGGGAGACCCCGCCGCCGGTGAGCGGCACCTGGCCGATCACCGAGCGGACGGCGGTGGACTTGCCGGAGCCGTTGGCGCCGAGGAGGGCGACGACCTCGCCGCGGTGGACGGCGAAGTCGACGCCGCGGAGCACGGGACGGGAGCCGAGCGTGGCCGTGGCCGCCCGGACGGAGATGACGGGCTCGCTGCTCACCGTGCCTCCAGGGGGTGTGCGGACGGGGGAGGGGCGGGTCACTTCGCGCCGAGCGCCTTCTGCAGGGCCGCGAGGTTGGCGCGCATGACCTCCAGGTAGTCAGCGCCCTTGGACCGCTCGGTGATTCCCTCCAGCGGGTCCAGGACGTCGGTCTTCAGGCCGGTGTCCTTCGCGAGGGTGCGGGCGGTGCGGTCGCTGGCGAGGGTCTCGAAGAAGACGGTGGTGACCTTCTCCTTCCGCGCGATCTCCTGGAGCTCCTTGATCCGGGCGGGGCTCGGCTCCGACTCGGGGTCGAGGCCGGCGATGCCCTCCTGGTCCAGGCCGTAGCGCTCGGCGAGGTGGCCGAAGGCGGTGTGGGAGGTGATGAAGGTGCGCGTCGCGGTGTTCTTCAGGCCGTCGCGGAAGGCGGTGTCGAGGGCGCCGAGCTTCTTCACCAGCTCGTCGGTGTTCTTCTCGTACGCGGCGGCGTTGTCCGGGTCGGCCTTGGCGAGGCCGGCGCCCACGCCCTTGGCGACCTCGGCGTACTTGACCGGGTCGAGCCAGACGTGCGGGTCGCCGCCCTCGTGGGCGTGGTCGTGGCCGCCGGGCTCCTCGGACTCCGCGGCGTGGGCCTCCCCGGCGTGGGACTCCTCCGCGTGCGCCTCGCCCTCGTGCGCCTCGCCCTCGTGGGCCCCGTGGTCGTCGTGGGCCTCGTGGCTCTCGCCGGCGTGGGCCCCGTCCTCGTGGGCGGTGTCCTTCTCGTCGGCGCCGTGCGCCTCCAGGGAGGTGAGCGTGGCCGCGTCGACGGTGTTCTTCACGCCGGCCTGGGCGACGGCCTGGTCGACGGCGGGCTGGAGGCCCTTGAGGTAGAGGATGAACCCGGCGTCCTGGAGACCGGCGATCTGGCGCGGCTTGAGTTCGAGGTCGTGGGGCTCGACCCCGGGCCGGGTCAGGGTGGTCACGGAGACCTTGTCGCCGCCGATCTGCTCGGCGAGGAACTGCAGGGGGTAGAACGACGCCACGACGTCCAGTTTGCCGTCCTTGCCCTTCTCCGCGCCCGTGGAGGCGCCGGAGCAGGCGGAGAGGGAGACCAGGCCGAGGACAGCGGCTCCGGCGACGGCGGTGGTGGATATGGAGCGTCGTACGTTCATGACACTCATTTTCAACTTTTCTGGAAACGATTGTCAACAAAGGGACCAAGTGGCCCTCGCCACCCACCGATTTGATCCCAGGGGCGCGCCCGCCGCTAATCTGAGGCATTCGCCGTTCGTCACCGTCGTATGAAGAGAGCACCGTGGCCGCCGACAAGATCGACACCATCGTCAGCCTGAGCAAGCGCCGTGGCTTCGTCTACCCCTGCAGTGAGATCTACGGCGGCCAGCGCGCCGCCTGGGACTACGGGCCGCTCGGTGTGGAGCTCAAGGAGAACATCAAGCGCCAGTGGTGGCGCTACATGGTCACGGCCCGCGAGGACGTCGTCGGTCTGGACTCGTCGGTGATCCTGGCGTCCGAGGTCTGGGAGGCCTCCGGCCACGTCGCGACCTTCACCGACCCGCTCACCGAGTGCACCTCCTGCCACAAGCGCTTCCGCGCCGACCACCTGGAGGAGGCGTACGAGGAGAAGCACGGGCGCGTGCCCGCGAACGGCCTCGCCGACCTGAACTGCCCCAACTGCGGCAACAAGGGCACCTTCACCGAGCCCAAGCAGTTCTCCGGCCTGCTCTCCACGCACCTCGGCCCCACCCAGGACTCCGGCTCCGTGGCGTACCTGCGCCCCGAGACCGCGCAGGGCATCTTCACCAACTTCGCCCAGGTCCAGCAGACCTCCCGGAAGAAGCCGCCGTTCGGCATCGCGCAGATGGGCAAGTCCTTCCGGAACGAGATCACTCCGGGCAACTTCATCTTCCGCACCCGCGAGTTCGAGCAGATGGAGATGGAGTTCTTCGTCAAGCCGGGCGAGGACGAGCAGTGGCAGGAGTACTGGATGGAGCAGCGCTGGAACTGGTACACCGGCCTGGGCCTGCGCGAGGAGAACATGCGCTGGTACGAGCACCCGAAGGAGAAGCTCTCCCACTACTCGAAGCGCACCGCCGACATCGAGTACCGCTTCCGCTTCGGCGGCAGCGAGTGGGGCGAGCTGGAGGGCGTCGCCAACCGCACGGACTACGACCTGTCCGCGCACTCCCGCGCCTCCGGCGCCGACCTGTCGTTCTTCGACCAGGAGGCCGGTGAGCGCTGGACGCCGTACGTCATCGAGCCGGCCGCCGGTGTGGGCCGCACCATGCTGGCCTTCCTGCTCGACGCGTACGTCGAGGACGAGGCGCCCAACGCCAAGGGCAAGATGGAGAAGCGCATCTCGCTGCGGCTCGACCCGCGCCTCGCGCCGGTGAAGGTCGCCGTGCTGCCGCTCTCCCGCAACCCGGAGCTCTCCCCGAAGGCCAAGGGCCTCGCGGCGGACCTCCGCCAGAACTGGAACATCGAGTTCGACGACGCGGGCGCCATCGGCCGCCGCTACCGCCGCCAGGACGAGATCGGCACGCCGTACTGCGTCACCGTCGACTTCGACACGCTGGAGGACAACGCGGTCACCGTCCGCGAGCGCGACTCGATGAAGCAGGAGCGCGTCTCGCTGGACCAGATCCAGGGCTACCTCGCCACCCGCCTGGTCGGCTGCTGACGCTCCCGGCGCACCTCGCGAAGCCCCCGGCTCCCCCAGCGGGACCGGGGGCTTCCCCGTGCCCCGGAGACGGTGGGCGGCGGTGCGCCGGACGGGACGGGCGGCTCGGGCGGGCAGCCCGACGGGCCGGCCCGGCGGCACCCGGTGCCGCCGCGCCGGGCCAGCCGCGCGGAAACCCGGGTGACCGCGCGCGGTCCGGCCGGTACGGTCGTACCCATGTCCTTCCTCCCGATCTACGAGTGAGAGTGCGCCGGGCCCCCGGGCCCGCGGCGCCCCACCAGACCTTCCGGACCACTTCTCACCCCTGAGGGAGACCCCCATGGCCAAGAGCCGCAACAACCTGCTCGGTGTGGGCGGACAGCGCAGGAAGCTGTCCCGCCTGGAGCAGCAGGGCGCCGCCCCGCGCGGAGGCGGCAGCGTCAAGGACGCCGCCGACGCGAAGGCGGAGCTGCTCCGCAGGATGCGCGAGCGCACCGGCGCCCAGGAGCAGGACCAGAGCTGACCCGCGCGCGAGGGGCCCGGCCGCCACCCCGGCGGCCGGGCCCCTTCGCGCATCCGCGGGGCGCCGGCCTGCCGGGCGCCCCGTCCGCCGGGCGCCCGCCTGTCGCGCGCCCCGTCCGCCGGGTGCCCGTCCGCCCCGTGGCGGTCGGGGCGGGTGGCGGTCCCGCGGGGTGCCGGGGGCGGGTCCGGCGGGGCGGGGGGCCGCCGGGGGTGCGGGACAATGGGGGGCATGACCGCGTTCAGCCCCCTCTCCATCGGCCCGCACACCGTGCTGCCCCCGGTGGTGCTCGCCCCCATGGCCGGTATCACCAACGCACCGTTCCGCACGCTCTGCCGGGAGTTCTCCGGCGGCAGGGGCCTGTTCGTGAGCGAGATGATCACCACGCGGGCGCTGGTCGAGCGCAACGAGAAGACCATGCAGCTCATCCACTTCGACGCGACCGAGACGCCGCGCTCGATCCAGCTGTACGGAGTGGACCCGGTCACGGTCGGCAAGGCGGTCCGCATGATCGTGGACGAGGACCTCGCCGACCACATCGACCTCAACTTCGGCTGCCCCGTGCCGAAGGTCACCCGCAAGGGCGGCGGCTCCGCGCTGCCGTTCAAGCGGCCGCTGCTGCGGGCGATCCTGCACGAGGCGGTGACCAACGCCGGGGACCTGCCGGTCACGATGAAGATGCGCAAGGGCATCGACGACGACCACCTCACGTACCTGGACGCCGGGCGCATCGCGGTCGAGGAGGGCGTCACGGCCATCGCGCTGCACGGCCGCACGGCCGCCCAGCACTACGGCGGCACGGCCGACTGGGACGCCATCGCCCGGCTGAAGGAGCACGTCCCGGAGATCCCGGTGCTCGGCAACGGCGACATCTGGTCCGCCGGCGACGCGCTGCGGATGATGCGCGAGACCGGCTGCGACGGTGTCGTCGTGGGCCGCGGCTGCCTGGGCCGGCCGTGGCTGTTCGGGGACCTGGTGGCCGCCTTCGAGGGCACCGGCGCGGCGGCGGCGCCGACGCTGCGGGAGGTCGCCGACGTCATGGTGCGGCACGCCCGGCTGCTCGGCGAGTGGATCGGCGACGAGTCACGCGGTGTCATCGACTTCCGCAAGCACGTCGCCTGGTACCTGAAGGGGTTCGCCGTCGGCTCCGAGATGCGCAGGCGCCTGGCCGTCACCTCCTCGCTGGACGAGCTGAGGGCCGGTCTCGACGAGCTGGACCTGGGGCAGCCGTGGCCCGCGGGCGCCGACGGGCCGCGCGGCCGGACCTCGGGCAACAACCGGGTCGTCCTGCCGGACGGCTGGCTGAAGGACCCGTGGGACTGCTCGGCGGTGAGCGCGGACGCCGAACTGGACACCTCCGGCGGCTGACCCGCGGGTGGACGGGAGGCGTCCGGATCGTGGAATCCCGGACGCCCTCGCGGCGTGATTCTCGCCACCCCTGATCGGATGCATGCTCAGATGAGCACATAGGGGATGGCTGCACTTCTCAAAGGGTGGCACTGAGTGCCACCCTTTCTGTCTTCAGGAGGTGAAGGCAAGTGTGAGGGGTGGCTGCTCACATGAGCGGCCCTTGGGGTGTTCTTGACCATGTCGCTTCAAGGGGTGAATCCTCCGGCGCGCCTGCGGCGACCCCGCCGTTACTTTCGATCTGCTGGCGGACGGGTGGATAAGGCCGTACGACGGATAGGCGTACCTCCCCAGGAGCCTTCGATCTGGGTATGTTCCTCGCCGTCAGGGCAGCCACGTCGTCCTCGAGGAGTCGAGACCCGTGTCGGAAAACAAAGATCAGAAGTTCGTGTACGACTTCACCGAGGGCAACAAGGACCTCAAGGACCTTCTCGGCGGCAAGGGTGCCAACCTCGCCGAGATGACCAACCTCGGGCTCCCGGTGCCTCCCGGCTTCACGATCACCACCGAAGCGTGCAAGGTCTACCTGGAGAGCGGCGACGAGCCCCCGGCGCTCCGCGACGAGGTCAGCGCGCACCTCGCCGCCCTGGAGCGGAAGATGGGCAAGAAGCTCGGCCAGGCCGACGACCCGCTGCTGGTCTCGGTCCGTTCCGGCGCCAAGTTCTCCATGCCCGGCATGATGGACACCGTCCTCAACATCGGTCTCTCCGACGCGTCCGTGGAGGGCCTCGCCCGGCAGTCCGGGGACGAGCGGTTCGCCTGGGACTCCTACCGCCGCCTCATCCAGATGTTCGGCAAGACCGTCCTCGGGGTCGACGGCGACCTCTTCGAGGAGGCGCTGGAGGAGGCGAAGCGGGCGAAGCAGGTCACGGTCGACACGGACCTGGAGCCCGTCGACCTGAAGAAGCTGGTCAAGCAGTTCAAGAAGATCGTCAAGGCCGAGGCCGGCCGCGAGTTCCCGCAGGACCCGCGCGAGCAGATGGACCTCGCCGTCAAGGCCGTCTTCGACTCCTGGAACGGCGACCGCGCCAAGCTGTACCGCCGCCAGGAGCGCATCCCGCACGACCTGGGCACCGCCGTCAACGTCTGCTCCATGGTCTTCGGCAACCTCGGCCCCGACTCGGGCACCGGTGTCGCCTTCACCCGCGACCCCGCCTCCGGCCAGCAGGGCGTCTACGGCGACTACCTCCAGAACGCGCAGGGCGAGGACGTCGTCGCCGGCATCCGCAACACCGTGCCGCTCGCCGACCTGGAGTCGATCGACAAGAAGTCGTACGACCAGCTCATGGGCATCATGGAGACCCTGGAGAACCACTACCTGGACCTCTGCGACATCGAGTTCACCATCGAGCGCGGCCAGCTGTGGATGCTCCAGACCCGTGTCGGCAAGCGCACCGCCGCGGCGGCCTTCCGCATCGCCACCCAGCTCGTGGACCAGGGCCTCATCGACGAGGCCGAGGCGCTGCAGCGCGTCAACGGCGCGCAGCTCGCCCAGCTGATGTTCCCGCGCTTCGACGAGGGCGCCGAGGTGGAGCAGGTCGGCCGCGGCATCGCCGCCTCGCCGGGCGCCGCCGTCGGCAAGGCGGTCTTCGACTCGTACACCGCCGTCAAGTGGTCCCGCTCCGGCGAGAAGGTCATCCTGATCCGCCGCGAGACCAATCCGGACGACCTGGACGGCATGATCGCCGCCGAGGGCATCCTCACCTCGCGCGGCGGCAAGACCTCGCACGCCGCCGTCGTGGCCCGCGGCATGGGCAAGACCTGCGTCTGCGGCGCCGAGGAGCTGGAGGTCGACACCAAGCGGCGCCGGATGACCGTCCCCGGCGGGCATGTCGTCGAGGAGGGGGACGTCGTCTCCATCGACGGCTCCACCGGCAAGGTGTACCTGGGCGAGGTACCCGTCGTACCGTCGCCGGTCGTCGAGTACTTCGAGGGCCGCATGCACGCCGGCGCCGACGACGCCGACGAGCTGGTCCAGGCGGTCCACCGGATCATGGCGTACGCCGACCGCGTCCGGCGGCTGCGGGTCCGGGCCAACGCCGACAACGCCGAGGACGCCGCGCGCGCCCGCCGGTTCGGCGCCCAGGGCATCGGCCTGTGCCGCACCGAGCACATGTTCCTCGGCGACCGCCGCCAGTACGTGGAGCGGCTGATCCTCGCCGACACGGAGGAGGAGCGGGAGGCGGCCCTCAAGGCCCTGCTGCCGCTGCAGAAGAAGGACTTCGTCGAGCTGTTCGAGGCGATGGACGGGCTGCCCGTCACCGTCCGCCTTCTCGACCCGCCGCTCCACGAGTTCCTCCCCGACATCACCGAGCTGTCGGTGCGCGTCGCCCTCGCCGAGGCCCGCAAGGAGCCGCACGAGAACGAGCTGCGCCTGCTCCAGGCCGTGCACCGGCTGCACGAGCAGAACCCGATGCTGGGCCTGCGCGGTGTCCGTCTCGGCCTGGTCATCCCCGGCCTGTTCACCATGCAGGTGCGGGCCATCGCGGAGGCCGCCGCCGAGCGCGTCGAGGCCAAGGGCGACCCGCGCGCCGAGATCATGATCCCGCTCGTCGGCACCGTCCAGGAGCTGGAGCTCGTCCGCGACGACGCCGAGCGGGTCATCGCCGAGGTCCGGCGGAGCACCGGCGTCGAGCTGAAGCTGGCGCTCGGCACGATGATCGAGCTGCCGCGCGCCGCCGTCACGGCCGGGCAGATCGCGGAGTGCGCCGAGTTCTTCTCCTTCGGCACGAACGACCTCACGCAGACCGTGTGGGGCTTCTCCCGCGACGACGTGGAGGCCAGCTTCTTCACCGCGTACCTGGAGAAGGGCATCTTCGGGGTGTCGCCGTTCGAGACGATCGACAAGGACGGCGTCGGCGCGCTGGTGCGCAGCGCCGTGGAGTCCGGCCGGGCCACCCGGCCCGACATCAAGCTCGGCGTGTGCGGCGAGCACGGCGGCGACCCGGAGTCGGTGCACTTCTTCCACGAGGTGGGCCTCGACTACGTCTCCTGCTCCCCGTTCCGGATCCCGGTGGCCCGCCTGGAGGCCGGCCGGGCCGCGGCCGGGTCGGCCGGCAGCGACAGCCGCTGACCCGTCCGGTCCCGCCGCGGCGCCCCCGCGGCGGGACCGGCACAGGCACCGGAGCCGCCGTCTGTCACCCGACCCTCACCGATCGGCGGCGGCTCCGGGTCGTGGAAGGGACGGGGCGGACACCTTTGTGCGGAGGTGTCCGTCCCGTCCCTCCTTTTTGCCGGCCGATGGGGCTTGTGTGGCTTGTCCGGCATAGCCGGCTCGTTCGGCTCGCCTGGCCTCTCGGGCTTCTCCCGGCGCCGTGGGCTCTCCCGGTTCTCCGGTCTTCCCCGGTGCCTGTGCGGCGTCGCGCCGTGTGGCGCCGTTTCGCGTCGGGCGGGTGCGCGGTACCGGGACGTACCGTCCCAAGCCCGTGCGTACCGCCGGGTGACCGCTCGGGCCGCGGGGCTCCCTCGTGCGCCGGTCCGTTCGGACGAGCGCGTTCCTGTTGAATTGCGGCCGGTTGAATTCCGTGCCAGTTGAAGAGCGGACTTTTACGGGAGATTGACATCGCGTCAATTCCGGCCCTTCCGGAAGCGAACAAACGGGCGGAGCGCGGCCACCGGATCCCCACCCGCCGACCGCGCCCCATTACCCCTGCCAGACAGGAGAGCCGCAACCTTTCGGTCCCGCCGCCGGGCGTGAGAAGCCCCCCACGGTCTTCCGGCACGCCACCTCGGTCCCGAAGGTTTCCCGTCTGACGGCGTACAGCTTTTCGGTTCCCGGCCACCGCCCGCGAGGCGTTTCAACTGTGGCTGAAATGCCGTGGTAACAACCTGTGATGACATGCATACTCCTTGGCGGGGGTGATTGCGCATGCAACAGGTGGGGGTTCAGTGCTTCGTATACATTTCACCGGCGCGGATCTCGCGGGGGTCCGGATGGCGGCCCGCCCCGACGCCCTGTGGGAAACGATTCTCAGCTTTCACCGTTTGCGGGACCGGCGGGGCGTGCCGGTCTACGGGGAATGGCGCTCGGAAACGCGGACGCGGTTGAACGGTGAAACGCGACTGCTGGGGGCGCTGGTGCCGACACGGGGCTATTTCCCGGACTTCCTGACCCCGCCCGAGGGACTTCAGGGCCTTGACACCGCGCTGGAGGCCATCCGGGCCACCCCGCCCGACCGCATCCACGCCGAGCTGTCCGTGCTCGCCTCGGAGCGCCCGGCCGCCGCGTCCCCGCCCTCGTGGACGGCCGCCCTCGCGGAGGGCCGCCCGGAGCCGTTCAGCCGCCTCCTCGGCGCCCTGCGCGGATACCACCGGGCGGCCGTCGAGCCGTACTGGACGTACATCCAGGCGCGGGTGGAGGCCGACCGGGCGGTGCGCGGGCGGGCGCTGCTCGACGGCGGCGCCGGTGAGCTGCTGGCCTCCCTGCCGCCGATGCTGCGCTGGCGCGCACCCGTCCTGGAGGCCGACTACCCCGTCGACCGGGACCTGCGGCTCGACGGGCGCGGGCTGCTGCTCCAGCCGTCGTACTTCTGCCGGGGCTCGGCCGTCATGTACCGCGACCCCGGGCTGCCGCCGGTCCTCGTCTACCCGGTGACCCACGCGGACGCCCCGGCGGGCGCCGGCGAGTCCGGCGGGGCGCCGCTCGGCCGGCTCGTGGGCCACACCCGCTCGGCCGTCCTGAAGGCGATCGGGCAGGGCGGCACGACGAGCGAGCTGGCCCGCCGGGCCGGGGTGTCCCTGGCCTCGGCGAGCCAGCACGCCGGGGTGCTGCGCGACGCCGGGCTGGTGGTCACCCTGCGCCAGGGCAGCAGCGTGCTGCACACCCTGACGCCCCTGGGTGCCGCCCTGCTGCACGGCGGCACCCGGCCCGCACGGGAGCGCCGCCGCTACGCGCGGAACGGCCCCGTCACCTCGTAGGTGATCCCGCCGGACGAGCTGCCCGACGTGCCGCGCTGGCTGGAGAAGTACAGCCGCCGCCCGTCGGGCGAGAACGCCGGGCCGCAGATCTCCGAGCCGGACTGCCCGAGGATCCGCACGAACGGCGCGACCACCTCGTCCGGGGTGATGACGCAGATCTCCATGTTGCCGCCGTCCTCGGCGACGTACAGGTCGCCCGAGGAGGCGCCGGTGATGTTGTCGACGCCGGTCAGCGGGGCGCTGCCGGACACCAGCGAGTCGTCGTAGGCCAGCTCGTAGGTGCTCGCCGACAGGTTGAGCCGCCAGACCCGGCCGTCGCCCTTGGTGGTGAACCAGACGGTGTCGTTCGCGTAGTGGCAGCCCTCGCCGCCGTTGAACCGCTTCGCGCCGGAGACCTGGTTGCGGGTGGCGGTGGGGGAGCCGTCCGGGTCGGGGACGGTCGCCCAGGTGTACGAGCCCGACGTGGCCGTGCCGGCCTTCAGGACCTGGAGGGTGCCCGCGGACAGGTCGCCCCAGGTGTTCGGCACGAACCGGTAGAAGCAGCCGTCCGACGCGTCCTCCGTCAGGTAGACGACCTTGCGGACCGGGTCGGCGGCGGCGGCCTCGTGGTTGAACCGGCCCATCGCGGCGCGGCGGACGGCGGCCTTCACGCCCCACGGGTCGGTCTCGTACACGTACCCCGAGCTGACCTCCTCGCAGGACAGCCAGGTGTTCCACGGGGTGGCGCCGCCCGCGCAGTTGCGGTTGGTGTTGGAGAGGATGCGGTAGGCGCTCGTGATGTCGCCGGACGCGTCGAAGCGGATCGCGCCCGCGCCGCCCGTGCTGGAGATCTCGGAGTTGGAGACGTAGATCCAGCCGCTGCCGTCGGCGAAGCAGGCGCCGCCGTCCGGGGCGCTGTGCCAGACGTACGACGTGCCGGCCACCCGCTGCCCGGACCGGGCGACGACCCGGCTGGTGAAGCCGGCCGGGAGCTGGAGGCCGTTGGCGTCGGCCGTGCCGAGCGCGCCGTAGGGGCCGGGGCCGGGCTGGGCGGGGGCCGCGTAGGCCGCGCCCCGCATCAGGGTGTAGCCGAAGGCGGCGGCCGCTCCGCCCGCGACCGCTCCGCGCAGGAAACCACGACGTTCCACTTCATCACTCCACTGGGGTGGTGACAGCCCCGCCGCGCCGGTCGGCGACGGGGTCGCGCGCTGCCGGAACCTAGGAGTCCCGGATTGACGGTGCAGCAACAAACGGTGAAGGGGAAGAAGAGTTCGCCGGTCGGCTCTCCGGCGGGGTCCTGCGCCGGGTCCAGATGGGGCGGGAGGCGGGTGCCGGGGCCGGTGGGACGGGGCCGACGGGAGCGGCCCGGGGCCGGCGACGGGGGCCGGGGCCGGAGGCGGGGGCGCGGGGCGTGGAGGCCGCGCCGGGGCCGGGGGCGCGGGGCGGGGGCGCGGGGCGTGGAGGGCGGTGCCGGGGCCGGGGGTGCGGGGCGTGCGCCGTGGGCGGACCCCGGGGCCGGCTGCTCCGCTCGGGTGGTCCTGGGGCCGGGAGAGAAGAAGTCCGCGCGTCGGCGATGAGTTCCGGTGACGGCCGTGGTCTACCCCTCCGTAAGCACCCACCAGGATGGAGAGAACCCGCCATGGCACAGATGATCTTCGTGAACCTGCCGGTCAAGGACCTCGACGCGGCCAAGGGCTTCTGGACGGAGCTGGGCTACTCCTTCAACCCGCAGTTCACCGACGAGAACGCCGCCTGCCTGGTCTTCAGCGACACGATCTTCGCGATGCTGCTCACGGAGCCGTTCTTCAAGAACTTCACGAAGAAGGACGTCGTCGACGCCTCCAGCGGCACGGAGGCCATCATCGCGCTGAGCGCGGACAGCCGCGAGGAGGTGGACGCGCTCGTCGACAAGGCGCTGGCCGCGGGCGCCACCCCGGCCAACGAGCCGCAGGAGTTCGGTGACGCGATGTACAGCCGCTCCTTCCAGGACCTCGACCACCACATCTGGGAGGTCGTGTGGATGGACGTCGAGAAGATGGCGGGGGAGCAGGGCGCCGCCGCACAGGGCTGAGCCGGCGCGCCCCGGGCGGGGCACGTACGGCGGGGGTGCGCGAGGCGGGGGTGACGCGCGGCGGCGGGGGCCGCGACTCGCGCGGCCCCCGCCCCCGTCCGGCCCGCCCGCGCGGCGGGCCACCCCCGTACCGGCCGGCCGGCCCGTGCCCCCTCACCGCCGGCTCGTCCCCGTGCCGGTCGGCTCGCGCGGACCGGGCGGGCCGCCCCCGTACCGGCCGGTCCGTGCCGGTCAGCTCGCGCGGACCGGGTACACCGCCACCGCCACGGCGTCGTCGTCCAGGCAGCGGCCCGTCTCGAGGTCGAAGCGCTGCTTCAGCAGCGGTGACGCCACGAACGTGCGCCCGTCCGCCGAGCCGATCAGGCCCCGTGACAGCACCTGCGCGCCGGTGAAGGGGTCCCGGTTGTCGATGGCGTACAGCCGCCCCCGGCGGTCGCGGAACAGCGCGGCCTGCCGGCCGTCCGGCAGCAGCGCGGCCATGCCCCGGCCGGGCGTCAGCGCGGCCGTGTCGCAGATGGGCAGCCAGTCGTCGTCGTGGGAGATCTCCAGCTTCATCGGGCGGACACACCTTCCAGGGTGAGGACGGTCAGGTCGGGCTTGATCTGGTCCCGCTCGGGCACGAACCGCACCGACGGGTCCGGTGCCTCCGGGGCGTTCACGAACGACACGAACCGGGCCAGGCGCTCGGGGTCGGCGAGGGTCTCCGCCCACTCGTCGCGGTAGCCGGCCACGTGCCGGGCCATCAGCGCGTCCAGCTCCTCGCCGATGCCCAGCGAGTCCTCGACCACCACCTCGCGGACGTGGTCGAGGCCGACCCGCTCCACCCACGGGGCGGTGCGCTCCAGCCGTTCCGCGGTGCGGACGTAGTACATGAGGAACCGGTCGATCAGCCGGACCAGCTCCGCGTCCGAGAGGTCCTTCGCCAGCAGGTCGGCGTGGCGCGGGGTGGCGCCGCCGTTGCCGCCGACGTACAGGTTCCAGCCGTTCGCCGTGGCGATCACGCCGAAGTCCTTCGACTGGGCCTCGGCGCACTCCCGCTGGCAGCCGGAGACGGCCGACTTCAGCTTGTGCGGCGCCCGCAGGCCCCGGTAGCGCAGCTCCAGGTCGATCGCCATGCGCACCGAGTCCTGCACCCCGTACCTGCACCAGGTCTGCCCCACGCAGGACTTCACCGTGCGCAGCGCCTTGCCGTACGCGTGCCCCGACTCGAAGCCGGCGTCCACCAGCCGCGCCCAGATCGCCGGGAGCTGCTCGACGCGCGCGCCGAACAGGTCGATCCGCTGACCACCGGTGATCTTCGTGTAGAGGCCGAACTCGCGCGCCACCTCGCCGATGACGATCAGCTTCTCGGGGGTGATCTCCCCGCCGGGGACGCGCGGCACGACCGAGTAGGAGCCGTTGCGCTGCATGTTGGCGAGGAAGTGGTCGTTGGTGTCCTGCAGCGCGGCCTGCTCGCCGTCCAGGACGTAGCCGTGCGACAGGGACGCCAGGATCGAGGCGACGGTCGGCTTGCAGACCTCGCACCCCTCGCCGCCCCTGGCCTCCTCGCGCCCGTAGCGGTCGAGCAGCTCGGCGTACGAGGTGATGCGCAGCACCTGCACGATCTCGTACAGGTCCTGGCGGGTCTGCGGGAAGCAGCCGCACAGGCCGCCGTCGCCGGTCTTCGGCAGGAGCTGCTGGATGACCTTGACGCAACTGCCGCAACCCGTGCCCGCCTTGGTGCACTTCTTCACCTCGGGCAGCGTCGTGTGCTCGCAGATCGCGCCCTTGGTGACGTTGTGGCAGGAGCAGATGACCGCCTCGTCCGGCAGCGACTCCGGGCCCAGGGCCACCGGCGCGCCCACGCCCGCCGGGAGGACCAGCTGCTCGGGCGCCACGGGCGGCACCGAACCGGTCATCGGCCGCAGCGTGCCGTACGCCTCCGCGTCGCCGACCAGGACCCCGCCGAGCAGCGTCCCGTCCGCCGCCACGACCAGCTTCTTGTAGACCCCCGCCCGCGAGTCGGCGTACACCACGTCCAGGCACCCCTCGGCCGTGCCGTGGGCGTCGCCGAAGGACGCCACGTCCACGCCGAGCAGCTTCAGCTTCGTCGACATGTCGGCGCCGGTGAAGGACGACTCGCGCCCCGCGATCGCGTCGGCGGCCGTCAGCGCCATCTCGTAGCCGGGCGCCACCAGGCCGTACACCCGGCCGTCCGCCGCGAGGGCGCACTCGCCGATCGCGTACACCGCCGGGTCCGAGGTGCGGCACCGCTCGTCCACGGCGATGCCGCCGCGCTCGCCGACCGCCAGGCCGCAGTCGCGGGCCAGCTGGTCGCGGGGGCGGACGCCGGCGGAGAACACCACCATGTCGGCCGCCAGTTCGGAGCCGTCCGACAGCCGCATGCCGGTGACCGCGCCGTCCCGGCCGGCCAGCACCTCCTGCGTGCCGACCCCGGTGTGGACCGACAGGCCCATGCCCTCGATGGTGCGCAGCAGCGCCGCGCCGCCGCCCTCGTCCACCTGCACCGGCATCAGCCGGGGCGCGAACTCCACCACGTGGGTGTCGAGCCCGAGGCCCTTCAGCGCGCCCGCCGCCTCCAGGCCCAGCAGGCCGCCGCCGACCACGGCGCCGGTCTTCGCCGTCCTCGCGTACTCCTCGATGGCGAGCAGGTCCTCGATGGTGCGGTAGACGAAGCAGCCCGCCGCGTCCTTGCCGGGCACGGGCGGCACGAACGGGTACGACCCGGTGGCCAGCACCAGCGTGTCGTACGCGACGGTCAGCCCCGAGCGGGCGGTGACCGTGCGGGCCTCCCGGTCGATCGCGACCGCCGGGTCGCCGGTGCGCAGTTCGATCCCGTGCTCCGCCATGAACCCGTCGGGCACCAGCGACAGGTCCTCGGGGGTGCGGCCGGAGAAGTACGAGGTGAGCTGCACCCGGTCGTACGCCGGGCGGGGCTCCTCGCACAGGACGACCACACGGGCCCGCCCGGTCACGCCGCGCTCGGCGAGGCCCTCCAGGAACCGCTGGCCGACCATGCCGTGGCCGACGAGGACGATGGTGGGCGTGTGCGCCGCCCCGCGCGTGTTCGGCATTGTCAGGAGCCTCCGTCTTGGGTGAGCAGGTGGAGCAGGGGCGCGTCCGGGAGGGCTTCGTCGCCCTCCCACGCCCGGGCGAGCGTCCCGACCGCGCCGAGGTCGCCGTAGAGGACGCCGCCGACGAGCCGGCCGCCCCGGACGACGACCTTCCGGTACGCGCCGCGGGTGGCGTCGGCCAGCCGCACGGTGTCGTCGCCGGAGCGGGGCACGGGCTCGCCGAACGCGGCGAGTTCCAGCGCGTCCAGGCTGAGCCGGGTCAGCGCCCGCGTCCCCCGGTAGACGGCGTCGCCCCCGGCCAGGACCTCCGCCAGCACGTCGGCCTGTTCCAGGGCGGCACCGGCCAGCCCGTAGAGCCGGCCGTCGTGCTCGGCGCAGTCGCCGACCGCGTGGATGTACGGGTCGGAGGTGCGCAGCCGGTCGTCCACGACGATGCCGCGCCGCACGTCCAGGCCGGCCTCCAGGGCGAGCCCGACGCGCGGCCGCACCCCGCAGGCGAGGACCACCAGGTCCGCGTCGAGCACGAAGCCGTCGGCCAGCTCCACGGCGGTGACCGCGCCCTGCGGCGCCCGCAGCCCGCGCACCCGGCACTCCGTGTGCACCTCCACGCCGAGCCCGGCCAGGTGGCCGCGGAGCAGCGCGGACGCCTCGGCGTCGAGCTGGCGCTCCATCAGGTGCTCGCCCTGCTGGGCCAGCACCACCTCGGCGCCGCGGGCGGCCAGCGCGCGGGCGGCGGACACCCCGAGGAGGCCGCCGCCGACGACCACGGCCCGCGCCCCCGGACGCACCCGGGCGCCCAGCGCCAGGCAGTCGTCGAGCGTGCGGAACGCGTGCACCCCGGCCGGCAGCCGGTCGCCCTCGCTCCCGGCCGGGCCGCCGGTCACGCCGTTGGTCAGGCCGTTGGCCAGGCCGCGCAGCGGGGGCAGCACCGGGTTGGAGCCGGTGGCGAGGACCAGCCGGTCGTAGCCGACCCGGGTGCCGTCGGCGCAGCGCACCTCGCGGGCCTCCCGGTCGATCCCGGTGACGCGGGCCCCGCGCCGCACCGCCCCGCCCCGCGGCGCGGGCAGGGCGATCACCTCGGGCCCGTACCGGCCGGCGAGGACGTCCGCGAGCAGCACCCGGTTGTACGGGGCGTGCGGCTCCTCGCCGAGCAGGGTGACGGGCAGCCGCTCGGCGAGCCGCGCGCCCGCCGTTCCGCCGCCCACCACCACGATCCGTGTACTCATGCCCAGCAGCGTGCGTCGGCGGTGTTACCCGGCGGCATCCCGTGTGTTTCACGCGCGGAAAGCCGCCCTCAGCGCGGGCGCCCCGCGACGGTGAGGGCGGGGCGCGACCGGTCGGCGGCGGGGCGGGCCCGGCGGGCCTGGCGGGGCGGGCCGGGTGGTGGCGGGGTCGGCCGGTCGGCGGCGGGGTGCTGCGTGGTCGGTGGCGGTGGCGGTGGCGGGGCCGGGCGGTCGGCGGTGGGGCGCTGCGTGGTCGGTGGCGGGGCCGGGCGGTCGGTGGCGGGGGCGCCGCTTAGGGTCGGGGGGTGCCTGACATATCGGTGACCGCGCTCGTACTCCTCTGCCTCGCCGCCCTGCTGGCGGGATGGATCGACGCCGTGGTGGGCGGGGGCGGGCTGCTCCTGCTGCCCGCGCTGCTGCTCGGTGTGCCGAACGTGCCGGCCGCGCAGTGCCTGGGCACCAACAAGGCGGTGTCCATCGTCGGCACGACCGGTGCGGCCCTGACGTACGTCCGCAGGGCGCGGGTGCCCGTCGGCACGGCCGTGCGGGTCGGGCTGGCGGCGCTCGCCGGGTCGATGAGCGGGGCGTTCTTCGCGGCGGGCCTGAGCAGCGACGTACTGCGGCCCGTGATCCTGGTCGTGCTGCTGTGCGTCGCCGCGTTCGTGCTGCTGCGCCCGTCGTTCGGGACGGGGCCCGCGCCGGAGGGGCCCGTGCGGCGGACCCGCGTCGTCACGGCGGTCGTGCTGGTCGGCGGGGGACTGGGGTTGTACGACGGGCTGATCGGTCCCGGCACCGGCACCTTCCTGGTGCTGGCGCTCACCGCGGTGCTGCACCTGGACCTGGTCACCGCGTCGGCCACCGCGAAGGTCGTCAACGTGTGCACCAACGCCGGCGCCCTGGCGATGTTCGCCTACCAGGGCAACGTGATGTGGCGGCTCGCGGCGCTGATGGCGGTGTTCAACCTGGCGGGCGGCATGCTCGGCGCGCGGATGGCGCTGCGCAGGGGCGCGGAGTTCGTCCGCGGGGTGCTGCTGGTGGTGGTCTTCTCGCTGGTCGCCAAGCTGGCGTTCGACCAGTGGGCGTGACGGGGCGTCTCAGCGCGCGCCGATGAGATGGGCGTACGCGACGACGTTGCCCTGGTAGCCGGTGTCCGGGGCGAAGGCGCCGCCGCAGGTGATCACGCGCAGCTCGGCGCGGTCGGAGGGGCCGTAGACCTTCTCGTCGGGGAAGTCGTCGTTGTCGTAGACCTCCACGGCGTCGACGGTGAACACCGCGGTCCGCCCGTCCGCGCGGGCGACCTCCAGGCGGTCGCCCTTCTTCAGGGCGCCCAGCGCGTAGAAGACCGCGGGGCCCTGCTCGTTGTCGACGTGACCCGCCATGATCGCCGTGCCGCGGGCGCCGGGCGCGGCGCCCCCCTCGTACCAGCCGGCCAGGTTCCGGTCCCCGGCGGGCGGCACCTCCAGGCTGCCGTCCCCGGCGAGGCCGAGGCGCATGACGGGCGCGTCCACGCCGACGCGCGGGATGCGGACGCGTACCGGAGGGGAGGGCGGCAGGGGCGCGGCGGCCTCGGTGGTGTGCCAGCCGGGGCCCGCCGCGAACGCCTCGGCGGCGGACGGGACGGGCGGGGTCACCTCGCCGGATCCGCTCTGCACCAGCCACAGGCCGACACACGCGGCGACGGCTATGCCCCAGCCGGGCCTGCGGGTCTGCGGGTCGGCGGTGCCGCTCATGGGGTGACCTCCAGATGGCCGGGCGGGCGCGGGGCCGGGTTCCGCGAGGAGCCGGGGGCCGCGCGGGAGCCGGGCGCCGCGGGGGTCGGGGAGTCGGGGGGACCCCGCCCCCGCCGCGGTCTCGGGGCCGCGCGGCGGAGGCGGGGAGTTCGGGGGAGGAGAGGCGGGTGCCGGGCGTCGCCGGGGGCGGGACGCGGGGGATGGCGGGGGACCGGGGGCGGTGGGGCGGTCCCGGGAGCCGGGTGTCCGGGGGTCCCGGGGGCGGTGGGGCGGCCCCGGGAGTCCGGCAATCCGGGGGGCCGGGGGCCGGGGGCCGGGGGCCGGGGGACGGTGTCCGGGGGCGTGCGGGGTGCCGGGAGGGGCGCCCCGTGCGGGCTGTCCGGGGCGGGAGCGGGGCCGGGGGTGGGGGCGGGCGGCCGCCGGTGCGGTGCGGGGCGGCGGCCGCCCGCCGGGGGAGGAGCGCCCCGCCGAGGGGCGGGCGGGTGCTCCCGTAGGGGGGTGGGTCAGCCGTGGCCGCCGCTCGCCCGCCGGCGCATCGCCCACGCGCCGGCCGCCAGGGCGCCGGCGAGGACCGCCACGCCCGCCGCGACGCGGGTGGCGTCGGGGCCGACGCTGCCGCCCACGCCCGTCTTCACATGGCCCTGCGGCCCGACGTGCGTGGGGTGGTGCGTGGGGTGGTGGGTCGGCTGGTGGGTCGGGTGGTGCGTGGGGGCGCCGCCGTGCCGTACGACCAGGTCGCCGGCGGCGGTCCTGCCGTTGTCGCAGGCCACGACGATGCCGTAGGTGCCCGGCTTGGTGTGCTCCGGGACGCGGAAGGTGCCGACCGCCAGGTCCTTGTGCGAGCCCGGGCGCAGCTTGAACTCGCCCGCGCCCAGCGACCGCGCGTCGCCCACGCCGCGCCCGTCCGGCCCGCAGGCGCGGGTGCTGACCGTGACGCTCGTGCCGGGCTTCGCCGTGGACGGGGAGAGGTCCAGGGTCCCGTAGTCCCCGGCGTACGCCGCGGGGACGGCGAGGGCGCCGAGGCACAGGGCCGCGAGCGCGGTTGCGGTCAGCGGACGGGCAGTGGTGCGCATGGGGGTCCTCCGGGCGGCGTCGCTTGGAGCTGGTGTCCTGTCTCCGAGGAAAGGCCGGGTGCGTCCTCCCCGCCTGCTGACCGGCCGTCAGAACTGCCCGTCCGGGGCGGTGTTTTCGCAGGTCGGGCCCGTGAACTCGGCCTCTCCCGCGGGGCGCTGCGAACGGGTGACACGATCGGCGCTTGACCTCGACTTTGGTTGAGGTGTGAGGCTCCCGTGCATGGAGACCACCGCGCACACCCCCAGCCCGTCCCCGTCCCCGTCCCCGACCCGGACCCCGTCCGCCGGGCGGCCCCTGAAGCTGGCCGTCGTCGTCGCGAGCAACCGCGAGGGCCGCTTCGCCCCGGTCGTCGCCGACTGGTTCACCTCCAGGGCCCGGCGGCACACCGGCTTCACCGTGGACGTGATCGACCCGGCCCGGACCGAACTGCCGACCGCCCTCACCGGTGACCCGTCGCCCGCCCACCGGGAGCTGCTGGCGGAGGTCGGCGCGCGCCTCGCCGCCGCCGACGCCTTCGCCGTCGTCACCCCCGAGTACAACCACTCCTACCCGGCGCCCCTGAAGAACCTCGTCGACTGGTACCACGCCGAGTGGCACGCCAAGCCGGTCGCCTTCGTCTCGTACGGCGGGGTCTCCGGCGGCCTGCGCGCCGTCGAGCACCTGCGCCAGGTCTTCGCCGAACTGCACGCGGTCACCGTCCGCGACACGGTCTCGTTCCACCAGGCGTGGGGCCTCTTCGGCGACGACGGCGAACCGCTGGACCCCGCCGGGCCCGACGGCGCCGCCAAGAAGATGCTGGACCAGCTCGGCTGGTGGGGCCGCGCCCTGCGGACCGCCCGCGCCGAGCACCCCTACGCCGGCTGAGCGGGCCGCCGGCCGGGCGAGGGCGGGTCTACGCCGGCTGAGCGGGCCGCCGGCCGGGCGCGGGCGGGACGCAGGTCACACCGCGCGCCCGGCCGTCCGGCGAACCGGCGGCGCGGCGGGCGCGTCGGACAGGGCGGGGGCGGTACGCGCGGCGCGTGCCGGGGCGCAGGGGAGGGACGGATCATGCGGGGCTGGACACGGCGGCCGGTGCCGGGCAAGCGCGAGGGGCGGCTGCCCCGCGCACGCGGGGGGCGGCTGCTGCCCGGTACGCGCACGGGGCAGCGGCGGCTGGCCCAGGGCGTGATGCTGGCCTGCGTCCTGGCGCTCGCCCCGGCGACCTGGCTGCACACGAGCACCGCCGGGCAGCTGCGCACGGTCGCCGACGCGCCGGCCCGGGACGTGGCGGTCGTGTTCGGCGCCGGCCTGTGGAGGGGCCGCCCCACCCCGTACCTGGCGCATCGGCTCGACGCGGCGGCCGAGCTGTACCGCACGGGCAAGGCGAGGGTGGTCCTGGTGACCGGTGACAACAGCCGCCCCGACTACGACGAGCCGGACGCCATGCGCGCGTACCTGGTGGAGCGGGGCGTGCCCGGCGAGCGGATCGTCAGCGACTACGCCGGCTTCGACACCTGGGACTCCTGTGCGCGCGCCAAGAGGATCTTCGGCGTGGACCGGGCCGTCCTGGTCACCCAGGGCTTCCACATCCGCCGGGCGGTCGCCCTCTGCCGCGCGGCCGGGATCGAGTCGCACGGGGTGGGGGTGGCCGAACCGCTCGACGGCGTCTGGTACTACGGGGCGGTCCGCGAGCTCGCCGCCGCCGGGAAGGCCGCGGCCGACGCGGTGCTGCGGCCGGACCCGGTCTTCCTGGGCCGCCGGGAGACCGGGGTCACCGAGGCCCTGGCGTCCGCCGGGTAGCCGGGCGCGCCGGGCCCCGCTTCCCGCGCGTGCCGTGGGGGTCGCCCCCACCGCCGCCGTCGGGGCGGGAGGCCGGGCGCCGCCTCAGGGGCGGGCGGAGGTGTCCAGGAACCGGTGGAGGGAGGACGTCATGCTCTCCACGAAGGAGTCGCGGGTGTGCTCGGGTACCAGGTCCAGGGACAGGTAGGGGTTCAGGTCCTCCAGCTCGACGAGGAGCAGTTCGCCGCCTCGCGTGCGGCCGGCGTCCACACGCTGGATCCCGTGGTCGATCGTGTTCCAGTCGATGAAGCGCCGGGCGAAGGCGAGGTCGGCGCCGGTGGGCTCGTAGGGTTCGAGGACCCAGCGCCGCTCGGGGTCGGGGGCGTTGAGGGCGTACTGGAAGACGTCGTCGACGAAGTAGAAGGACACCTCGTAGCGGAAGTCGACGCGCGGCTGGACCAGGACGTCGCCGTAGGCGAGGTCGCCCAGCCGCTCGCCGGGTACGAAGGCCAGGCCGATGGAGTCCGCCCCCAGCTTCGGCTTGACCGCGTACTGTCCGGCCTCGGGCAGCAGGCGCACGTCCTCGGGCCGGTCGATGGTGGGGATGACCGGGTATCCGGCAGCCGTCAGGTCGAGCAGGTACTGCTTGCCCGCCATGTCACCCCGGCCGGACAACGGGTTGTAGACCCGGGTACCGCGGGCCCTCGCCTGCGCCCGGAAGGCGTCGTACTGCTCGCGGTAGTGCAGTACGGGCCCGCTGTTGCGGACCACGACCCCGTCGAAGGCGTCCATCAGCGCGGCGGCGTCCAGCGGGTGGCACAGGGCGACGTCGAAGGCGTCCCGCAGCCGCGAGGTCAGGAAGACGTCCTCGTCGCAGTAGCGCCGCCCGCGCGCCTGGTAGGCGAGGTCGGTCACGAACAGGACGCGGCGGCGGTCGGGCATCGCACCCCTCCTCGGGTCGTGCGAGGCAATCTACCCGCGTGCGGGTGGGCGACCACGCGCGCCCCCGCGCGCACGGCCCGCGGCCCGGGCGCCGCTCACCGTCCGCGGCGCGGGCGCCGCTCACCGTCCGCGGCGCGGGCGCCGCTCACCGTCCGCGGCGCGGGCCCCGGAGCGGGACGTACCCCGTGCGTAATACACCGGGACCACGGCCGTAACACGCGGGCCGCACGCTCGTCGGCATGCTCGCCACCGCCATCACCTCCACGCACTGCCCCTACTGCGCCCTGCAGTGCGGGATGAACCTCCGGCCCACCGAGGACGGCGGGGTCGACGTCGTGGAGCGCACGGACTTCCCCGTCAACCGGGGCGCCCTGTGCGGCAAGGGCCGCACCGCCCCGGCCGTGCTCTCCCCGTCCGTCCGGCTGACCGGCCCGCTGGTCCGCGACCGCGCCACGGGCCGGCTCGAACCGGCCGGCTGGGAGGAGGCGCTGCGGGCCGTCGCCGACGGACTGCGGCGCACCCGCGAGGCGCACGGGCCCGACGGGGTCGGCGTGTTCGGCGGCGGCGGGCTCACCAACGAGAAGGCCTACGCGCTCGGCAAGTTCGCCCGGCTCGTCCTCGGCACCTCGCAGATCGACTACAACGGCCGCTTCTGCATGTCGTCCGCCGCCGCCGCGCACACCAGGGCGTTCGGGCTCGACCGGGGACTGCCCTTCCCGCTGGAGGACATCCCCCGCACCGGCTGCGTCATCCTCGTCGGCTCCAACCTGGCGGAGACGATGCCCCCGGCCCTGCGCTACCTCACCGAACTGCGCGAGAACGGCGGCAAGCTGATCGTCGTCGACCCGCGCCGCACCCGCACCGCCGAACACGCCGACCTGCACCTCGCGCCCCGCCCCGGCACCGACCTCGCCCTCGCGCTCGGACTGCTCCACCTGGTGGTCGCCGAGGGCCGCGTGGACGAGGAGTTCGTCGCCGCGCGCACCAGCGGCTGGGCCGACGCCCGCGCCGCCGCCATGTCCCACTGGCCCGCCCTCGTCGAGCGCGTCACCGGCGTGCCGGTCCCCCTCCTGCGGGAGGCCGCCGCCCTGTTCTGCGACGCGCCGACCGGCATGGTGCTCACCGCGCGCGGCCCCGAGCAGCAGTCCAAGGGCACCGACACGGTCGGCGCGTGGATCAACCTGTGCCTGGCCACCGGTCGCGCCGGGCGCCCCCTGTCCGGGTACGGCTGCCTCACCGGCCAGGGCAACGGCCAGGGCGGGCGCGAGCACGGCCAGAAGGCCGACCAGCTGCCCGGCTACCGGAAGCTGGACGACCCCGCCGCGCGCGCCCACGTCGCCGCGGTGTGGGGCGTCGACCCGGACAGCCTGCCCGGACCCGGCCGCAGCGCGTACGAACTCCTCGACGCGCTCGGCCGGGACGTGCGGGCGCTGCTGCTGATGGGCTCCAACCCGGTCGTCTCCGCCCCGCGCGCCGCGCACGTCGAGGAGCGGCTGAGGTCGCTGGACTTCCTGGCCGTCGCCGACGTGGTGCTCTCCGAGACCGCCGCGCTCGCCGACGTCGTCCTGCCGGTCACGCAGTGGGCGGAGGAGACCGGCACCACCACCAGTCTGGAGGGCAGGGTCCTGCTGCGCCGCCGGGCGCTCACCCCGCCCGCCGGGGTCCGCACCGACCTGGAGGTGCTGCACGGTCTCGCGGGGCTGCTCGGCTGGGAGAAGGGCTTCCCGGCCGACCCCGAGGAGGTCTTCGACGAGCTGCGCCGCGCCTCCGCCGGGGGCCTCGCCGACTACGCGGGCATCAGCTACCGGCGGATCGCGCAGGAGGACGGCGTCTTCTGGCCGTGCCCCGACGCCGGCCACCCGGGCACGCCCCGGCTGTTCCTCGACCGGTTCGCCACCGAGGACGGCCGTGCCCGGTTCGTCCCGGTCACCCACCGGGCGGCGGCCGAGGAGACCGACGCGGAGTACCCGGTCGTCCTCACCACGGGCCGGGTCGTCTCGCAGTACCAGTCCGGCGCCCAGACGCGGCGGGTGGCGGAGCTGAACGCCGCCGCCCCGGGGCCGTTCGTCGAACTGCACCCGAGGCTCGCGGAGCGGGTCGGCGTCGCGGAGGGCGACCCGGTCGCGGTGGTGTCGCGGCGCGGGCGCGCCGTCGCCCCGGCCCGCATCACGGCGGGGATCCGGCCCGACACCGTGTTCATGCCGTTCCACTGGCCGGGGGAGGGCCGCGCCAACACGCTCACCAACCCGGCGCTCGACCCCACGTCGAGGATGCCCGAGTTCAAGGTGTGCGCGGTGCGCCTCGAACCGGCCCGCGGCTGAGCCAGTCGCCCGCCGGGATGCGCGGCCCCGGCACCGCCCCGGCCGCCGCCACGTACACCCACGCGGCGACCCGGGCCCCGTCCCGTACCCGCACCACCTCGCGGACCAGCCGCTCGTACAGGTTGCGCGGGTGACCCGGCCCGTGGAAGTCCTCCAGCCGGTCCAGCACGGCCAGCAGCCCCGCGTACGCGCCGGGCGCCGCGTGCACCAGCTCCCCGACGACCTCGCCGCCGCGCGGGTCGCGCACCGCGTACGGGTACCCGGGGCCGTCGTGGAGGGCGGCGCCCGGCAGCCGCGCGGGCTCCCCGCCCGCCGTGCGGCCCGCGAGGAAGCGGGCGTGGTTGTGCTCGCCGGGCCGCAGCGTGCCGTACACGAAGAAGGGCAGCTCGGCGGCGGTCACCCGGCCGACTCCCGCGCCACCCACGCCAGGTAGTCCGCGCCGCCCCGCACCACGGGCACGGCGATGATCTCCGGCGTGTCGTAGTCGTGGTGGCGGCGGATGTGCTCCTCCAGCGCGCCGTACCGCGCGGCGGCCGTCTTGAACAGCACCTGCCACTCGCGGGCCGTCTCGACGGCGCCCTCCCAGCGGTAGACGGAGGCCACCGGTCCGGACACCTGCGCGCAGGCGGCGAGGCGCGCCTCCACCGCGCTCCGCGCCAGCTCCTCGGCCTTGCCGGCGGCGTCGGTGGTGGTCAGGACGGTCAGTACGGTCGGTTCGTCGGTCACGCTCGCGCTCCTCCTCCTCGGGTACGCCGCCCCCAGCATGGCACCGGCGCCCCGCGCGCGGACCCGGTCAGGGGCGCGGGTGCAGCGGTACGGGCGGCCGGTCGAGGCGGATGCCGAAGCGGTCCCGGTACACGGCGAGCAGTTCACCGTCGCCGGACAGCACCCGCTCCGTCCGCGAGCCGTCCTCGGTGGTGATGAGGCGGCGACCGCTCAGCGTGACGCGGCCCCGTCCGGTGAGGAGCGAGCAGACCGGGGAGCGGGTGAACGGCGACTCGGGGGAGGTGCGGTGCCACCAGGCGCCGACGGCGAAGTCGGCGAGCGCGCGCGGGCGCCGCTCCAGCCGGTAGCGGGGCCTCCCGTCCCGTACGACGTCCAGGTCACCGTCCGCGCCGGCCGCCGTACCCGTACCCGCGCCGGAGTCCTCTCCCGCGCCGTCCTCCGGTCCCTCTCCCGCGCCGTCCTCCGGTCCCTCTCCCGCGCCGTCCTCCGGTTCGGCGCCCCCGCCGTCCTCCGGTCCCGGACCGGGCGCCTCCACGATCCGGAAGACACCCGCCGGGTCCTCCTGCTCGCCGCGCTCGTCCAGGTCGAGCGGGAAGTGGCTGTGGTCGCCGAAGCCCACGTCGGTCAGCCAGGCCCGCCCGCCGCCGTCGGCCGCCCGGACCCGCAGGGCGAGGTGGTCGTACGGGATGCCGGGGTGCCCGTCGTCGCCGTACACGCGGGCCTGGAGCAGCTCCACCCGGTAGCCGAGGGCGCGCAGCAGCGCCGCGAAGGCGCCGTTCAGTTCGTAGCAGAAGCCGCCGCGCCCCCGGTCCACGACCTTGCCGACGAGCGCCGCAGCGTCCAGCACGACGTCCTCGCGGAGGTGGACGGACAGGTTCTCGAACGGCACGGCCTCCAGGTGCCGGAGCTGGAGCTCGCGCAGGGCGGCCTCGGTGGGGCGGTCGGGCCGCTCGGCGCCGATGCGGCGCAGGTACGCGTCGACCCGCTCGGGCGGCAGGGGGTCCAGGGAGTCCATGCCCCCAGTCTCACCACCCGCCGGGCCCGCCACCATCGGCCGCTGGTCCCGGTCACGGGCCGGTCCCGGTCCTAGGACCGGGGCTCAGTCCCCCCGCGACGCGCACCCGCCGCCGCGCGCATCCGCCCCGCCCCGAGCCACCGGGCGCCGCGCGGTCCGCCAGGGCGGGGGTCCGCCGCACCAGGTGAGGGGACGCCAAAGGGCCCGTCACCGCCGTGCAACACGCCCGCAATCCGCGCCCGCCAGGATCGGCGGGCGTACCCCACCCGCCTCCGCCCCGCCCGGCCCCACCGCCCCCGCCCCGAGTCCCCGGCACCCCCGCCCCTCCCGTCCGCATCCGTCTCGCCCCGCCTCCCCCCACACCCACGTCCCACCCCGCATCCGCCGCCCCCGCCGAACGCGAAGGCCGTTCATGAGCATCCCCACCCTGGTCGCCGTCGCCCACGGCAGCCGCGACCCCCGCGCCCTGCCCGCCGTGGCCGCCCTCCTCGACCGCGTCCGCGCCCTGCGCCCCGGACTGCCGGTCCGCCTCGGCCACGTCGAGCTGAACGCCCCCCTCCTCACCGACACCCTCGACGCCCTGCCGGCGGGCGGCGACGCCGTCCTCGTCCCGCTTCTCTTCGGGCCCGGCCACCACGTCAAGCACGACCTGCCGCGCGCCGCCCTGGCCGCGGCGCCCCGCACGCGCGTCCGCGTCGCCGCCCCGCTCGGTCCGCACCCGCTGCTCGCCGAGGCCCTGCACGACCGGCTCACCGAGGCCGGCTGGCGCCCCGGCCCCCGTGCGCGCCGCACCGCCGGGGTCGTCCTGGCCGCCGCCGGGTCCCGCGACCCCGAGTCCACCGCGGGCACCCGGCGCCTCGCCGCCCTGCTCGGCGAACGCCTCGACGGCGTGCCCGTCGTCCCCGCCTACGCCTCCGCCGCCTCCCCGACCGTCCCCGAGGCGGTGCGGGAGCTCGCCGCGCGCGGCCGGACCCGTATCGCCGTGGCCTCCTGCTTCGCCGCGCCCGGCCTGTTCGCCACCCGCAGCGCCGCCGCCGCGCCCTGGATCGCCGCCGCCCCGCTGGGCGCGCACCCCGCCCTCGCCCGCCTCGTCCTGCACCGCTACGACCAGGCCGCCGGGCAGGACCCCGCCCGCCCCGCCACCGCCCGAGCCGCGCTCCACACCACCGCCTGAGCCCCGGCCCGCGCCCCCACCGCCGAACCCGCCCCGGCCCGTCAGACCACCCCACCCGCACCCCACCCCCGAACACCGCCCCACCCCCGAACACCGCCCCACCGCCGAGCACCGCCCCACCGTCCGCACCACCCCACCCCCGCCCCCCACCGTCCGCACCGCCCGCACCACCACACCCCCCGCACCCCCGCCCGCCCCACCGCACGCATACCGTCACCCCCGGCGGTTACCTTCACTCCATGAACGGCACGGCAGGCACGACCCCCCGAGACAGCGCGTACGACGCGGCCGCCACCGAGCGCTGGGCCCCCGAGCCCGACAAGCGACCCGGCCGCACCGCCTTCCAGCGGGACCGGGCCCGCGTCCTGCACTCCTCGGCCCTGCGCCGCCTCGCCGGCAAGACCCAGGTCGTCACCCCCGGCACCACCCCCCGCGTCGACGCCTCCGCCCCGGCCGGCGGGCCCGCCGCCTCCGCGTGGGACGCCAGCCCCCGCACCCGGCTCACCCACTCCCTCGAATGCGCCCAGGTGGGCCGGGAGCTGGGCGCCGCGCTCGGCTGCGACCCCGACCTGGTGGAGGCCGCCTGCCTCGCCCACGACATGGGCCACCCCCCGTTCGGCCACAACGGCGAGCAGGCCCTCAACGAGTTCGCCGAGGACTGCGGCGGCTTCGAGGGCAACGCCCAGTCGCTGCGCCTCCTCACCCGCATCGAGCCCAAGCGGTTCGTCCCCGACCCGGCCACCGGCGACCTCGTCAGCGTCGGCCTCAACCTCACCCGCGCCGCCCTCGACGCCGCCACCAAGTACCCGTGGCCGCGCGGCGCCCACCCCGCCGGCCCGGACGCGCCGAAGTTCGGCGTGTACGAGGACGACCTGCCCGTCTTCGCGTGGGCCCGCCAGGGCGCCCCCGAGGGCCGCACCTGCTTCGAGGCCCAGGTCATGGACTGGTCCGACGACGTCGCCTACTCGGTCCACGACTTCGAGGACGGCCTGCACGCCGGGCACATCGACCCCGCCCTGCTCCTCGCGGAGGCCGAGCGCGCCGAGATCTGGCGCGTCGCGCTCGGCCGCTACGTCCCCGCGGCCACCGACCCGCAGGAGCTCGCCGACGCCCTGGACCGGCTCATGGCCCAGGAGTGGTGGCCGCACGGCTACGACGGCACCGCCCTCGCCCAGGCCCGCCTCAAGGACGCCACCAGCCAGCTCATCGGCCGCTTCTGCCTCGCCGCCGAGGCCGCCACCCGCCAGGCGTACGGCTCGGGCCGCCTCACCCGGTACGGCGCCGGCCTCGTCGTCCCCCGCGAGACCCGCCACGAGTGCGCCGTCCTCAAGGCCGTCGCCGACCGGTACGTGATGCAGCGCGCCGAACAGGAGGCGCTCCGCGCCGACCAGCGGGTCGTCATCGCCGAGCTGGCCGACGCCCTCGTCCGGCGCGCCCCCGACGGCCTCGACCCGCAGTTCCGCGCCCTGTTCGACGCCGCGCCCGACGACCGGGCCCGCAAGCGGGTCGTCGTCGACCAGATCGCCTCCTACACCGACGCCACCGCCCGCGCCCTGCACGCCCGGCTCACCGCGCCGCGGGCCGCCGGCGGGATCCGTTAGGTCCTCTTCCGCGCCCCGGCCCGGTGCGGGACCCTCCGTAGGGCGTCACGGCCGGACGGCGGCGCGCGGCGTAGCGTGGGCACGGACGAACCGTGCATTCCGGGGTAGGAGGCGACAAGTGGTCGACGCAGATGAGACCTTCGTCATCGTGGGCGCGGGACTGGCCGGCGCCAAGGCGGCCGAGGCCCTCCGCGCCGAGGGGTTCTCCGGCCGCGTGATCCTCGTCGGCGACGAGCGCGAGCGCCCCTACGAGCGCCCGCCGCTCTCCAAGGGCTACCTCACCGGCAAGGACGGGCGCGACGGCGCCTTCGTCCACGAGCCGGGCTGGTACGCCCGCCACGACGTGGAGCTCCACCTCGGCCAGCCCGTCACCGCCATCGACCGCGACGGGCGGACCGTCCGCCTCGGCGACGGCACCGTCCTCGGCTACGACCGGCTGCTGATCGCCACCGGCGCCGAGCCGCGCCGCCTGGACGTCCCCGGAACGGACCTCGCGGGCGTGCACCACCTGCGCCGCCTCTGCCACGCCGACCGGCTCCAGGGCGTCCTCGCCGCCCTCGGCCGCGACAACGGCCACCTGGTCATCGCCGGGGCCGGCTGGATCGGCCTGGAGGTCGCCGCCGCCGCCCGCGGCTACGGCGCCGAGGTGACCGTCGTCGAACCGGCCCCCACCCCGCTGCACCAGGTCGTCGGCCCCGAGATCGGCCAGATGTTCACCGACCTCCACGCCGAGCACGGCGTCCGCTTCCACTTCGGCACCCGCCTCACCGAGATCGTCGGCCAGGACGGCGTGGTCCTCGCCGCCCGCACCGACGACGGCGACGAGCACCCGGCGCACGCCGTGCTCGCCGCCGTCGGCGCCGTGCCCCGCACCGCCCTCGCCGAGACCGCGGGCCTCGCCCTCGCCGACCGGGCCCACGGCGGGGGCATCGCCGTGGACGCGTCGCTGCGCACCTCCGACCCGCACATCTTCGCCGCCGGGGACGTCGCCGCCGCCCACCACCCGCTGCTGGGCCGGCGGCTGCGGGTCGAGCACTGGGCCAACGCCCTGAACGGCGGCCCCGCCGCCGCCCGCGCCATGCTCGGCCGGGACGTCTCGTACGACCGGGTGCCGTACTTCTTCTCCGACCAGTACGACCTGGGCCTGGAGTACTCGGGCTGGGCGCCGCCCGGCTCGTACGACCAGGTGGTGCTGCGCGGTGACGCGGGGCGGCGGCGGTTCATCGCCTTCTGGCTGAAGGAGCGCCGCGTCCTGGCCGGGATGAACGTGAACGTGTGGGACGTCACGGAGTCCATCCAGGAGCTGGTCCGCGCGGGCGCGGCGGGCGCCACCGTCGACCCGGACGCGCTCGCCGACCCCTCCGCCCCGCTCGGCTCCCTCCCGCCGGGGGACTGAGGCAGCCCCGCGCCGGGGCCGGCCCCGCGGGCCCGCGGCCGGACCGCCCCCGGGCGCCCCGGCCCGCAGGCGCGAACCCGCGTCCCCCGTGTGCTGCCGTCGCCGGCCACGGCCCCCGTGCCGTGTCCCGAGCGGGGAGCGGCCCCCGCGCGTCCCCGTGCCGTGCCCCGAGCGGGGAGCGGCCCCAGCGCGTCCCCGTGCGGTGTCCTCGCGGGAGGCGACCCCCGCGCGCCCCCGTAGAATTCCCGCGTGGCAGGCAGGATCAACGATGACGACGTGAAGGCGGTACGGGACGCCGTCCCGATCGACGCCGTCGTGTCCGAGTACCTCCAGCTGCGCAGCGCCGGGGGCGGCAACCTCAAGGGCCTGTGCCCCTTCCACGACGAGAAGTCCCCCTCCTTCCAGGTCAGCCCCAGCAAGGGTCTCTTCCACTGCTTCGGCTGCCAGGAGGGCGGGGACACCATCGCCTTCGTCATGAAGATCGACCACCTCTCCTTCTCGGAGACGGTCGAGCGCCTCGCCGCCCGCGCGGGGATCACCCTCCGCTACGAGGAGGGCGGCTACAACCCCACCCACCAGCGCGGGGAGCGCATCCGCCTGATCGAGGCGCACAAGGCCGCCGCCGCGTACTACGCCGGGCAGCTGGCCGGGGCGGAGGCGGAGATCGGGCGCCGCTTCCTCGCCGAGCGCGGCTTCGACCAGGCCGCCGCCGAGCACTTCGGCGTCGGCTACAGCCCGGCCGGCTGGGACCACCTCACGCGCTACCTGCGCGGCAAGGGCTTCTCCGACAAGGAGCTGATCCTCTCCGGGCTGTCGCAGGACGGCCGCCGGGGCCCCATCGACCGCTTCCGCGGCCGGCTCATGTGGCCCATCCGCGACGTCGGCGGCGACGTGGTCGGCTTCGGCGCCCGCCGCCTGCGCGACGACGACAACGGCCCCAAGTACCTCAACACCCCCGAGACGCCGATCTACCGCAAGTCGCAGGTGCTCTACGGGATCGACCTCGCCAAGAAGGACATCGCCAAGGCGAGCCGCGCCGTCGTGGTCGAGGGCTACACCGACGTCATGGCCTGCCACCTCGCCGGGGTGACCACCGCCATCGCGACCTGCGGCACGGCCTTCGGCGGCGATCACATCAAGATCCTGCGCCGGCTGCTGATGGACAACGGCTCGGCCCGCGTCATCTTCACCTTCGACGGCGACGCGGCCGGGCAGAAGGCGGCGCTGCGGGCGTTCGAGGACGACCAGAAGTTCGCCGCCGAGACCTACATCGCCATCGCCCCGGACGGCATGGACCCCTGCGAGCTGCGGCTGGTCAAGGGCGACGACGCCGTGCGGGAGCTGGTGGAGCCGCGCACCCCGCTGTTCGAGTTCGCGCTGCGGCAGATCGTGGGCCGCTACGACCTGGAGACCCCGGCCGGCCGGGCCGCCGCCCTGGACGAGGCGGCGCCGATCGTCGCCCGGATCAAGAACGTCGCCTCGCAGCACGAGGTGGCCGTCGAGCTGGCCGGGATGCTCGGCATCCTCGACACCCAGTTCGTCGTCAAGCGCGTCGCCCAGCTCGCCCGCTGGGCGCGGGAGCGCGGCGGCGCCCCCGACGGCCGCGCCCGCCCCGGCGCGGGCCCCCGCCCCGGCCCCCGGCAGCCCGCCGGGCCCGCCGCGCTCGGCCCCGCGCAGCCGTCCTTCACCGGCCCGGCCCTCAACCTGCGCAGCCCCGCCCACCGCACCGAGCGCGAGCTGCTGAAGCTCGCCCTCCAGTACCCGGCGCTGGTGTCCCCGGCCTTCGACGCCTACGGCGCCGACGAGTTCACCGCCCCCCCGTACGCGGCGGTGCGCCGCACCATCGCCGAGGCGGGCGGCGCCGCGCAGGGCGTGGACAACGCCCCCGACTACCTGGCGCGGGTGCGTGAGGCCGCCGCGGACGACACGGTCCGCGCGCTCGTCACGGAGCTGGCCGTGGAGGCCGTCCTCACCCGCGCGGTCGACGAGGCGTACGCCGGGGAGCAGCTGGTCCAGGTCCGGCTCCGCGCCGTCGACCGCCGGGTCCGCGAGGTGCAGGGCTCGCTGGCCCGGCTGGGCGCGCACGGCGACCCCGAGCGGCTGGCCGCCGTCCAGAACGAGCTGTGGGTCCTCCAGCAGTACGCCCAGTCGCTGCGCAACCACGGCGCTTCCGCCCTCTGAGGCGCCGCGCCCCCCGTCCGCCGTACCGGCGGGTGGTCGCGCCGTCACGCACCGGTCGCAAAAAGTGGGCGCACGACCCTCGTGGCGGTGATGTGCCGTACCCCACACTGGTGGCGGTGACGGACCGAACCGGCAGCGATCACCCTGGAGGTCGCCCCGTGCAGACCCAGACCCTGACCGATGTCGCCCCCGTGCCGGACACCCCCGTGCGGGACGCGCTCGCGGGCGTCCCCGTCCAGGGCGACCCCGTCCAGGGCGTCCCCGTCCAGGGCGACCCCGCCCGGGGCGGGACCGCGCCGGGCGGGACGGGCCCGGACGCCCTCCAGGACCACCCCGGCGCCCTCCCCGAGCCGGAGCCCGGCCGGGGTGACGGGCCGGGGCCCGAGCCGGAAGCGGAGCCCGCGCCTTCCTCGGTGGCAGCCACCGCCGCCACCGCCGCCGACCGGGCGGCGGCCCCGGCGTCGGACCTGTTCCGCCAGTACCTCCGCGAGATCGGCCGCATCCCGCTCCTGACCGCCGCGGAGGAGGTCGAGCTGGCCCGGCGTGTGGAGGCGGGGCTGTTCGCCGAGGAGAAGCTGGCCCGCACCCCGGACCTCGACACCCGCCTCGCCCTCGACCTCGACCGGCTCGTCGTGCGCGGCCGGATGGCCAAGCGGCGCCTGATCGAGGCGAACCTGCGGCTCGTCGTCTCCGTAGCCAAGCGGTACGCCGGCCGGGGCCTGACCATGCTGGACCTCGTCCAGGAGGGCAACCTCGGGCTGATCCGCGCCGTCGAGAAGTTCGACTACGCGCGGGGCTACAAGTTCTCCACGTACGCCACCTGGTGGATCCGCCAGGCCATGTCGCGGGCCCTCGCGGACCAGGGCCGGACGATCCGCGTGCCGGTCCACGTGGTGGAGCTGATCAACCGCGTCGTGCGGGTGCAGCGCGGCCTGCTCCAGGAGCGCGGGCGGGAGCCGACCGCCGAGGAGGTCGCCGCCCGCCTCGGCCTGCCGCCCGAGCGGATCGGGGAGGTGCTGAGGCTCGCCCAGGAGCCCGTCTCCCTGCACACGCCCGTGGGCGGTGAGGACGACGTGGCCCTGGGCGACCTCATCGAGGACGGCGACGCCGCCTCCCCGGCGGAGAGCGCGGCGTTCCTGCTGCTGCGGGAGCACCTGGAGGCGGTCCTGTCCATCCTGGGCGAGCGGGAACGGGAGGTCGTCCAGCTCCGCTACGGGCTCGCCGACGGGCGGCCCCGCACCCTGGAGGAGATCGGACGCCTCTTCGGCGTGACGCGCGAGCGCATCCGCCAGATCGAGTCCAAGACCCTCGGCAAGCTGCGGGACCACGCCTACGCCGAGCAGCTGCGCGGCTACCTGGACTGAGCCTGCTGCCCGCCGGAGCCGCCGGCCCCGCCGGAGCCCCGGCCCAGCCCGATGGCGAGGACCATGCCGATGGGCACCCCGAAGGCGACGCCCATGGCCATGTCCCCGGTGGCCGCCCCGTAGACGACGCCGATCGCGACGCCGATCGGCAGGCCCACCGCGACCCCGAGGCCGCCGCGCCGCTTCTCCGGGGCGCTCCCCGGCGCGTTCTCCGGGGCGTTCCCCGGCGCGCCGCCGTCCGGCGCGGTTCCCTCCGTCATGCCTTCCCCCGTCTCCCGTGCTCTCCCGCGCGGTGGTCGGCCGCGCGTCAGTCGACCGTACGTCAGTGGACCGTACGTCAGTGGACCGTGGGTCAGTCGACCTCGGCCACCGCCTCCGCGAACTGCGCGGCGTACAGGCGAGCGTACGCGCCCCCGGTCGCCAGCAGCTCCTCGTGCGTGCCCTGCTCGACGATGGAGCCGTTCTCCATCACCAGGATCACGTCCGCGTCGCGGATCGTCGACAGCCGGTGCGCGATGACGAACGTCGTCCGCCCGTGGGCCAGGCGCGCCATCGCCTTCTGGATCAGCACCTCCGTACGGGTGTCCACCGAGCTGGTCGCCTCGTCCAGCACCAGGATCACCGGGTCCGACAGGAACGCCCGCGCGATCGTGATCAGCTGCTTCTCGCCCGCGCTGACCCCGCCGCCCTCGTCGTCGATGACCGTGTCGTACCCGTCGGGCAGGGTGCGCACGAACCGGTCGGCGTGCGCGGCCCGCGCCGCCGCCTCGATCTCCTCGCGGGTCACCGCACGGCCCGCGGCGGCGCCGTACGCGATGTTCTCCGCGATGGTCCCGCCGAACAGCCAGGTGTCCTGGAGCACCATGCCGATGGACGAGCGCAGCTCCTCCCGCGACATCCGCGCCACGTCGACGCCGTCCAGCACGATCCGGCCGCCGGTCACCTCGTAGAACCGCATCAGCAGGTTGACCAGCGTGGTCTTGCCCGCACCGGTCGGCCCGACGACGGCGACCGTCTGACCCGGCGCCACGTCCAGCGACAGGTCCTCGATGAGCGGCCGGTCGGGCTCGTAGCGGAAGGAGACCTTCTCCAGCCGCACCGCCCCGCGCACCTCGGCGGGCCGCTCCAGCGCGGGCGACCTCGGCTGCTCGTCGGCGTCGAGCAGTTCGAAGACCCGCTCGGCGGAGGCCACCCCGGACTGCATCAGGTTCGCCATCGACGCGACCTGGGTGAGCGGCATCGAGAACTGCCGCGAGTACTGGATGAACGCCTGCACGTCGCCGATGGACAGCGTGCCGGACGCCACCCGCAGACCGCCGACGACGGCCACCAGCACGTAGTTGAGGTTCGAGATGAAGAACATCAGCGGCTGCATGATCCCGCTGTTGAACTGCGCCCGGAACCCGGCCTCGTACAGCTCCTCGTTCTGCTCGCGGAACTCCCGCGCGGCCTCCTCCTGCCGGCCGAACACCTTCACCAGCGCGTGGCCCGAGTACATCTCCTCGACGTGGGCGTTCAGCGCGCCCGTGGCCTTCCACTGCCGGGCGAACTGCGGCTGCGAGCGCTTGCCGACCCGCGCCGCCACGACCACCGACACCGGCACGGTCACCAGCGCCACCAGCGCCAGGAGCGGTGAGATCCAGAACATCATCGCGAGCACGCCGAGGATCGTCAGCACCGAGTTGATCAGCTGGCCCATGGTCTGCTGCATGGTCTGGCCGATGTTGTCGATGTCGTTCGTCGCCCGGCTCAGCACCTCGCCGCGCTGGGCGCGGTCGAAGTACGACAGCGGCAGCCGCTCCAGCTTCGCCTGCACGTCCTCGCGCAGCCGGTACACCGTCCGGTTGATCACCTTGATCGACATGCGGGTCGACACCAGCATCAGCAGCCCGGCGACCGTGTACACGGCCAGCGCCAGCAGCAGCACCTCGCCGACCGCGTCGAAGTCGATGCCCCGGCCCGGCGTGAAGTCCACGCCGGACAGCATGTCGGCGAGCCCGTCGTCGCCCTTCTCGCGAAGCGCCGCCACGACCTCCTGCTTGGTGCGGCCCTCCTCCATGTCGCGGCCGACGACCCCGGCGAACACCAGGTCCGTCGCCCAGCCGAGGATCTTCGGCCCGACCACCGACAGCGCCACGCTGAGCACCCCGGTCGCGACCATCACCCACAGCGCGGCCCGCTCCCGCAGGAGCTGCCGCAGCAGCCGCCGCAGCGACCCCTTGAAGTCGGCCGACCGGTCACCGGGACCGCCGCCGGGCCGCATCATTCCAGGACCGGCCATCAGGCTGCCTCCGCCTCGGTCAGCTGGGAGAGCACGATCTCCCGGTACGTCTCGTTCTCCGCCATCAGGTCGTGGTGCCGTCCGACGCCCACGACCCGGCCCTCGTCGAGGACGACGATCCGGTCGGCGTCGCGGATCGTGGAGACCCGCTGGGCGACGATCACCACGGTCGCGTCGGCGGTCTCCCGCGCCAGCGCCGCCCGCAGGGCCGCGTCGGTGCTGTAGTCCAGCGCCGAGAACGAGTCGTCGAACAGGTAGATCTCCGGCCGCTGCACCAGCGTCCGCGCGATCGCCAGCCGCTGCCGCTGCCCGCCGGACACATTGGTCCCGCCCTGCGAGACGGGGGCGTTCAGCCCGCCCTCCAGCTCCCGTACGAAGTCGGCGGCCTGGGCCGTCTCCAGGGCCCGCCACAGCTCCTCGTCGGTCGCGTCCGGCCGGCCGTAGCGGAGGTTCGTCGCGACCGTCCCCGAGAACAGGTAGGGCCGCTGCGGGACGAGGCCCACCGTGCGGGCGATCAGCGCCGGGTCCAGCTCGCGCACGTCGACGCCGTTGACCAGCACCCGGCCGCCCGTCACGTCGAACAGCCGCGGCACCAGCCCCAGCAGCGTCGACTTGCCGCTGCCGGTCGAGCCGATCACGGCGGTCACCTCGCCCGGCCCGGCCGCCAGGTCGACGCCGTGCAGCACCGGCTCCTCGGCGCCCGGATAGCGGAAGTCGGCGCCGCGGATCTCCAGCCGGCCGCCGCGCGGCAGCTCCCGCACCGGCGACGCGGGCGGCAGCACGCTGGTCTCCGTGCGGAGCACCTCCTCGATGCGCTCGGCGCACACCTCGGCCCGCGGCACCATCATGAACATGAAGGTGGCCATCATCACGGCCATCACGATCTGCATCAGATACGCCAGGAACGCCGTCAGCGCGCCGATCTGCATCTCCCCGTCGGCGATCCGGTGCGCGCCGAACCACACCACGGCGACGCTGGAGAAGTTCACCACCGTCATCACGGTCGGGAACATCAGCGCCATCAGCCGGCCCGCCGACATCGACACGTCGGTCAGCTCGGTGTTGGCGCCCTTGAACCGTTCCCGCTCGTAGGCGTCCCGCACGAACGCGCGGATGACCCGGTTGCCGGTGATCTGCTCCCGGAGCACCCGGTTCACCGTGTCCAGCCGCTCCTGCATCAGGCGGAACAGCGGCCGCATGCGGAGCACGATCAGCGACACCGAGACGCCCAGCACGGGCACCACGGCCAGCAGCACCGCCGAGAGCGGCACGTCCTGCCCGAGCGCCAGCACCACCCCGCCCACGCACATGATCGGCGCCGACACCATCAGCGTGAACGCCATCAGGACCAGCATCTGCACCTGCTGGACGTCGTTGGTCGTCCGGGTGATCAGCGACGGCGCGCCGAAGTGGCCCAGCTCCCGCGCCGAGAACGACTGGACCCGGTCGAAGACCGCCGCCCGCACGTCCCGGCCCAGCGCCGCGGCCGTCCGGGCGCCGTAGAGGACCGCGCCGACGTTCCCCACGACCTGCACCACGGACACGGCGATCATCAGACCGCCGTACCGCAGGATGTAGCCGGTGTCGCCGGTGACGACGCCCTTGTCGATGATGTCGGCGTTGAGCGTCGGCAGATAGAGGGTGGCGCCCGTCTGCACGAGCTGGAGCGCCACCAGTAAGGCTATGGCCCGTTTGTACGGTGCCAGATGGATGCGGAGTAGTTGTCGAAGCACGGATTCAACTATCGCCGCCCGGCCCGGATCGTTACGAGGGGTTTTCCCCGGCCGTCCGCCACCCGCCGTCGGGCCACCCCCCTGCCGCCACCCGCCGTCCGCCGTCCGCCTCCCGCCACCCGCCGTCGGCCACCCGCCTCGCGCCACCCGCCGTCGGCCACCCGCCGTCGGCTACCCGCCGAAAGCGCCCGGGTGCAGCTGGTCCCGCGTCGCCCCGTACTGCTGGCGCACCGCCTGGCCCACCGCCAGTTCGTCGCCCGGCTCGAAGACCTGCGCCGCGGCGCCCCGCCACGGCGGCGGCGCCTGCGGCGCCAGCGTCCCGTGGGCCACGCCCAGCGCCCACGCGGCCTGCCGCGCGGCCCCCAGCGCCGTGTAGTCCGCCGGCTGCGGGACGACGACCTGCGCCCCGAACACCGCCGGCGCGATCGCCTGCACCGCGGGCAGCTCCGCCGCCGCACCCAGCAGGAACACCCGGCGCACCGCCACGCCCCGCCGCCGCAGCACGTCCATGGCGTCGGCCAGCGCGCACAGCATCCCCTCGAACGCCGCCCGCGCCAGGTGCTCCGGCTTCATCGACTCGCGCCGCAGCCCGCTCAGCGTCCCCGCGGTGTGCGGCAGCGGCGGCGTCCGCTCGCCCTCCAGGTACGGCAGCAGCACCAGCCCGGAGGCACCGGGGGTCGACTTCAGCGCCAGTGCCGACAGCTCCTCGAGTCCCTCCACGCCCAGCATCTCCGCCGTCCCGCGCAGCGCCCGCACCGCGTTCGACGTGGACACCACCGGCAGATGCGTCCCCACCGCGTCGGCGAACGCCGAGACGAGGCCCTGCGGATCGGCCGTGGCCTCGTGGTGCACGGCCATCACGGACCCGGACGCCCCCAGCGACACCACGGCGTCGCCCGGTCCCAGGCCCAGGCCCAGCGCGGCGGCCATCGTCTCCCCGGTGCCCGCCGAGATCAGCAGCCCCTCCGGGGTCACCCCGGCCGGCTCGGCGGGGCCCAGCACCTCGGGGAGCGCCACCCGGTAGCCGAGCGCCAGCTCCACCAGGTCAGGCCGGTACGCGCCCGTGGCCGCCGACCAGTAGCCCGTGCCCGACGCGCCGCCCCGGTCCGTGGTGCGCCGCGCCGGCCGCCCCAGGAGCTGCCACACCAGCCAGTCCTGCGGCTGGAGCACGGCGGCCACCCGCCGCGCGGCCTCCGGCTCGGTGCGGGCCAGCCAGCGCAGCTTCGCCACCGGCTGGGCCGCCTGCGGCACGCAGCCCACGGCGTCCGCCCACGCCTGCCGGCCGCCCAGCGCCTCGACCAGGTCCGCGGCGGCGACCTGTGCCCGCTTGTCGTTGCCGACCATCGCGGGCCGCACGGCGGCGCCCTGCTGGTCGAGCGCGACGAGGCCGTGCGCCTGCGCGCACACACCGATCGCCTGCACGCCCTCCAGCAGCCCGCCCGCGGCGGCCTCGCCGAGCGAGAGGAGCCACGCCTGCGGATCGACGTCCGCGGCCTTCGGCTCCACGGGGTGGGCGGCGTACCCCTGGCGCAGGACGGCGCCCGTGTCCGTGTCGCAGACGACGACGCGCGTGAAACCCGACGAACTGTCCAACCCGGCGACTATCCCCATGAAGGAGATTCTGCCGTACTCCGGCCCGTTCCCGACCGGGCCGGAAGACGGCGGGAGCCCCGGCGCGCGGGGCGCGCGGGGCTCCGGTGAGCGCGGGGCGCCGGTCAGGTGTTGGAGGTGCCCCAGTCGTCCTCGGCGCCCCGGTTCTGCTCCCGCAGCGAGCGCACCCGCTCGGTGACGGACTCCGGCATCCGGTCGCCGACCTTCTCGCTGACCGCGTGGTACGCCCGGCCGGCGACCTGGCGGCCGGTCTGCGCGGCCGACTCCGCGGCGTTGCGCACGGCGGGGTTGGCCGAGAGCTGCCGCGCCGACTGGCGCAGCTGCTCGTACCGCTCGCGCCCGGCCCGCGTCCCCAGGACGTACCCGACGGCCAGTCCGACGACGAACGTGAGCTTGTACCGCATGGCTGTCACCCTTCTCCGTAGGCCTCGGTGCCGGCCGCCTGCCCGCGGGGGCGGAGGTCACACCCGGGTCCGGGGCGATACCGATTGGCGGAGCACCCCCCAGCTTGCGCTAATGTATGTGTCGCAGCGAGCGAGCGCCGCCCGGGAGACCCCAGGTGGGTACGTTCGGTGCAACGCAGCAATCCCCTGTAGCTCAATTGGCAGAGCAGCCGGCTGTTAACCGGCAGGTTACTGGTTCGAGTCCAGTCGGGGGAGCGCGATCCCCTGTAGCTCAATTGGCAGAGCATTCGGCTGTTAACCGGAGGGTTACTGGTTCGAGTCCAGTCGGGGGAGCGGTACCGGAGGAGGGCCCCGAGCGGGGCCCTCTTCGGCGTTCCCGGGGCGGTCCGCCGACGCCCCCGGGGCCCGTTCCGCACCGCTTCCGGAACCATCCGGCGCGGGGCTCCGTCCTTCAGGGCGTGCGTTGCCGACCATCCGAAGCAGGAGATCGTATGAGCGGCTATGCTGCGGCAGACGGCGCGCACAAATGTGCGCGACGCGCCGCACGGGGCGGTAGCTCAGCCGGTTAGAGCAGCGGACTCATAATCCGTCGGCCGTGGGTTCGAGTCCCACCCGCCCCACCAGCGGTCTCCTGGCAGGAACGATCTGACCAGCGGTTTCGCCGGTCCGTGGGACGCCCGCGCGAGCCGGAGGCGGTGGCCCCGGCGCCCTTCCCAGTGTGTGGAGCCCCCGCCGGGCACCGGCGTCGCGACACGCCCGCGTCACCCTCATGCCGCGCCCGCGGAGCCGCCCGCACCCGGCCGTGGCCGCCGGCCGGTGGTCCGCAGGTGGTCCGCGGGTGATCCGTGCCACACCCCGCCTCCTCCCTCGCCCCCGTCCCCGTGCGCCACCGCCGGGCGGCGCACCTCGGGGCGACGTCCCGTCAGTTGCCCACCGTCTGCGCGCTGCGTGCCGGGGGCCGGTGCAGGCGGGCCAGGGCCTCCTGGACGCGGCTGACGGGCTCGTCGAGGCGCAGCCGCGCGCGGGCGTAGGCGTGCACCATGCGCCCCAGCGCGTACAGGCCGGGCCCCACCTCCTCCACCAGCGCCGCCGCGACCAGCTCGGCCAGGAGCGCCCGCGCCCGCGCGGGCCCGGTGCCGGCGAGCCGGGCGGCGGCGGTCACGTCGGCGTGCGCGGCGTGCGCGGCGGGTTGGAGGGTCAGCAGCCGCAGCAGCCGGCGCGCCTCGGGGGACACCGAGCGCTCGGACGCGGCGAAGGACCGGCCCATGCCGCCGCGCAGCACCAGCGAGGCGACGACGTGCTCGTGGTAGTCGGCCAGCGGCCAGTCCGGGTGGGCGGCGACGTGGTGGGCCACCAGGGTCAGCGCCTGCGGCAGATGGCCGACCGCCTCGGCGATCAGCCGCGCCGCCCGCGGGTCCGTGTCGATCCGGGCGGCGCCCGCCACGCCCCGCAGGACGCGCAGCGAGTCGGCGGGGTCGCACGGCGGCACCCGCACCCGGCCGCCCAGCTCCGGCCAGGCGGCCGGGAGGCGCCGCGTGGTGACCAGGGTGTGGCCGGCGCGGGGCCCCGGCAGCAGCGGCCGGACCTGGGCGGCGTCGTACGCGTCGTCGAGCAGCAGCACGGTGCCGGAACCGGCCAGGAGGCGGCGCAGCAGGACGGAGCGGCCGTCCGTGGAGGAGGGCACGCGGGCCGGGGGCACGCCGAGGGCGCCCAGCAGGTGCCCGAGCACGGTGAACGGGCTCGCCGGAGGCGCCTGCGGGTGGGTGCCGTGCAGGTCGACGACGAGGACGGGGCCGTCGGCGCGCCGGGCGGCGGCCAGGCGGCGGGCGAGCGCGTGCGCCAGGGTCGTCTTGCCGGTGCCCGCCGGGCCCTCCAGGACGACCGTGCGGCCACTGCCGGGGAGGTCGGCGAGGCGCAGCGCCTCGGCCACGACGGCGGTGTGGACGAGCGGGCCGTCGGGCGGCGGCGCGAGCCGGTCGGTGACCCGGACGCCGGGGCCGGCCGCCGCCTCGCCCAGGGCGTGGTGCAGGGCGCGGCTCCAGGCGGCCACCACCGCGCGGTCGTCGCCGGTGAGGGCCCTGACGACCGCGAGCAGGAGATCGGGATTCGGCCGCCGGCGGCCCGTCTGGAAGCAGTTCCCCACGGTCGAACGGGCGGGGAGTTCGCTTCTCGGGCGGCCCTCGCGGCGCCAGTCGCGGTGCACGCGCCGCGTTATCTCGGTGATGGACGGATTTCCCGTCCGCGTCTTCAGCGCGCGCAGATGCAGGACGAACTCGTCCAGTGTCCGAATTCCGTCGAGTTCCGCCGTGTCCGGCACGCTGCCCGCTCCCTCCCCCGAAGTCCCAAGGTCGGTGGGTGATGCGCTGTGCGCGTCACCGTACCGTACGGTCGGCCGGTGCCGTCAACGATGATTCCGCATGCTGAGAAGGGAGTTGGCGTGTTCCGGTCCCCGGCCGACGGTCGGGGGGTCGGTTTCCGGAGGGGTCTGGTTCCCGTGTGCCGGGAGTTTTTCCCGATCCTTTGCGCGGCTTTGCGCGAGGGCTTCCCGGGATGTTCTCGGGTTGTTCCCGGGAACACCCGGACGGTTTCGCCCGCGCGGTTTCGTATACGGTCCGCGGGCGTCCCGCCGTCCGGTTCCGCCTTTGCGCGGGGCCGTCCGCCAGGCCGCGCCGGGTGTGCGCGGGAAAGGCGGCGGGCGCTGTTCCGCCCGCCCTCCCGGAATGCTTACCATCGCGGCACCGGGAACGGCCCGGCCGCATACTGCGAGGGGGAGAGATGGCGGGTTCCCGCTGGGCGCCGCCGCGGCATCTGCTCGGTTTCGTCGCGCTGCTCGTGCTGCTGTTCTTCTGGGCGTACTACGCCGGGGTCCTCGCCGGCAGGGTGGCGCCCGGACTGGGCCCCGGCGGGGTGGAGACCGGCGAGCGCGGCGACCGCCCCGCCCAGGAGCAGCGGGGCGGGCACGGCCACGGCATCTGAGCCGGCCGGCCCCGGTGATCAGCCGTGCGGTCCGCTGATCGGCCGGCGGCCCGGTACGCGGCCGGGCCGCCCGGCCGCGGGGCCGGGCGGCGCGGTGCTCAGCGCTCGGCGGCGGCCTCGGCCCTGCCCCCGCCCGCCGGGCCGCCTCCGGTCGGGTCCCCGGCACCGTCCCGCGCCGCGCGCAGCGCCTTCGGCAGCCAGACCGCGACGATCACGGTGGACACCAGGGCGATGACCGCGGAGCCGACGACCACCGGGTCGTACGACCGCAGCGTGTCGTAGCTGATGCCGCCGCCCTCGCTGGCGACGAACGCGCCGATCTGGTGGATGAACCACATCAGGCCCAGCGCCAGGCCCTTGGCCCGCGCGTCCAGCGAGTTGATCAGGTACATGGAGCTGGCGACGACCGTGCCCAGGTAGGTGATGCCGAACAGCAGGCCGAAGACGTTCGCGGCGAGCGCCGTCGGCGCCGCCATCAGCACCACCAGCGACAGCGACCGCACCAGGTAGCTGCCGGCCAGCACCTTCAGCCCGTGCCCCCGGTCGCAGTAGTAGCCGGCGATCAGCGCGCCCACGATCTCCGCCGCGCCCAGCAGCGCCACCGTCGTACCGGCCACCGAACCGCCGAGGCCGATGTGGTCCAGGTGCGCCACCAGGTGCACGTCGACGAAGGCCATGGTGACGCCGCAGCCGAAGAAGGCGAGGCTGACCGTCCAGAACACCCGCGAGCCGAGCACCTCCGACAGCATGCCCGCGCTCGACTTCCGCTCCGGCGCCGCGCCGCCCGGGGCCTCCGCCGCGGCGGACGGCTCCTTGGGCAGCAGGAGCAGCGCGAGCACGGTGACGACCAGCAGGGTCACGCCGAGCCACTGGAACACCGAGCGCCACACGGTGCCCTCGTCCAGGTGGATCCACAGCGGCAGCAGCGCGATGAAGCCGACCGCCGTCCCGTTCATCAGGATGGCGTAGGTGAGACCGCGCCGGTGCGGCGGGAACATCTCGTCCACCAGCACGCCCAGCGGCACGTACGAGACGGCCGTGTACGAGACGGCCAGACCCACCCCGTACACCAGGGTGAAGACCGCGAACGACTCGGTGAGGCCGCCGGCCAGGAAGAGCACACCGCCCAGCACCAGCCCGCCCGCCAGGGACTTGCGCGCCCCGAACCGGTCGGCGACGAAGCCCATCACGGGCGACGCGATGGCGTACGTCAGCATGAACGCGGACGGCGCGATGGCGAACGTGCCGCGCGAGACGCCGAAGTCCTCCGTCATGGAGACGTAGAACGCGGTCAGCGTGTTCTTGATCGACGAGGACAGGAGCGCGATGACGAAGCCCAGCGAGACGGCCACGAGCAGCAGCGTCCGCCCGTGCCGGGACGCCTTCGCGCCGCCGGGGGCCGCCGCCGGGGCGGGCGCGCCGGCATCGGCGCCCGCGCCCGCGCCGGCGCCCGCGCGGGAGGCGGGGCCGGTGCCGGCGGGGTCGGGCGGGCCGGGCTCTTCGGGGGTACGCGCACTCGTCTCTTCCTCGAAGGGCGGCATCTCTCTCCCTGCCTGTGTGTCATCGCCGGCGCGCCGGACTCCGATGGGTAAGTGAGGGTACGCGTTCAGTACACGGCCGCCCGGCGATTCCGGCCAGTGGACGTTCACCTGATGGACGGTCAGCCCTTCGGCGGCGTACCCGCCCGCTCCCGCGTGCGGTCGGCGACGGAGGCCGCCAGCTCGCGCACCCCGTGCCGCATGTAGTGGCCGCGGTACGACACCCCGTCCACGCGCGCGTAGTCGTCGAGCACCCCGTACGAGGTGAAGCCGAACCGCGACCACACCCGGTGCGCCTTCGAGCCCTCCCGCACGTCGATGACGAGCGTCTCCACGCCCGCCCCGGCGGCCCGCTCGCAGACCTGCGCGACGAGCTGGAACACGGCGGACGTGCCGCGCACGCGCGGGTCGAGGTACGCCTTCATGACCTCGGCGAGGTGGCGGCAGTTCGGCATGGAGTTGGTCTTCATCAGGCACATGGCGGCCACCCCTTCCGCGTCCTCGCCGATCAGCAGGTGCCCGGCGCCCTCGGCGACCAGCCGCTCCACCCCGGAGACGAACCCCTCCAGCTGCGCGTCCGAGGGGGCCTCGGCGTAGCCCAGGATGCCGTCGTCCGCGGCGCTCGCCGCCAGCATCCGGGCGAGGTCCTTCTCAACGGCCCGCACGTCGTCGGGCCAGTGCCAGTTCAGCACGGTGCTCAAGCCTCCGCTTGCTCGTGTCGTCGAGGGCCCCCAGCCAGTTGGCGAAGAAGGCCCGGGAGTCGGCCAGCCAGCCGTCGTCCACGCCGTCGGCGGCGGCCCGGTCGGGGAAGCTCTCCAGCAGCAGCGGGTCGCGCTGCTCCCGGAGCTTCTCGGCGAAGGCGAGGAGCGCCTCCTCCGCCTCCGCCCTCAGATAGCCCCGCGGCAGGTCCGGCAGGTGCGCGGCCTGCCCGGCGGCGTACCGGCGCAGGTCCCGCCGGTACTCGCTCAGCAGGGTCTCCCGCAGGTACTCGGGGTGCCCCTGGCTGAAGACGTGCCGCAGCCCGTCGTCGCCGGTCGCCAGGGACCAGGCGCCGTCCTCGGACTCCAGGGCGACCGTGACCCCCGCCCGCCGCAGCGCCTCGGCCGGCACGGTGTTCCACCGCGAGTGCGGTACGAGCACCCGGCCGCGCAGGCCGGCGGTGAGCGGCCCGGCGCCGCGCACCCGGTGGCCGAAGACGCCCTGCCGCTTGTGCGGCAGCCGGCTGCGCTCCAGCCCGTGCAGCAGGTGCAGCGCGGCGTGCGCCGACTGGCAGGAGTACACCGTCGAGGCGACCCGGTCCGCCGTGCGGGTGAGGATGCGGTCGACCACCGCCAGGGCCGGCTCCTCGGCGACGGCGGCGCGGGTCGGCTCCCCGCCGGTCACCACCAGCCCGTCGAGACCCGGCAGCTCGTCCCAGGCGATGCCGCACTCCGCCACCGGGCGGGTCAGGTCGGCCCCGTACGCCGCGACCTCCACGGCCAGGCCCAGCCGGTCCGCCGCGTCCGTCACGGCCGACGCGAACATGTACCGGGCCCAGCTGTCGGGGGACGGCGAGAAGAGGTCGGCGATCCCGATGCGCAGCGCCCTCACCGGGACCGGCCCCCCGCGGCGCGCAGCGCCCGGTCCAGATCGGCCTTGAGGTCCTCCACGTCCTCCAGGCCGACCGAGAGCCTCAGCAGGTTCGGCCCGATCCCGGCGCGCGCCTGCTCCTCCGGCGCCATCCGGCCGTGCGTCGTGGTCGCCGGGTGGGTGATCATCGACTTGGTGTCGCCGATGTTGGTGGTGACCGAGACGAGCGACAGCGCGTCGACCACGTTCCACGCCTCCCTGCGCCCGCCCCGCACGGTGAAGGCGAGCAGCCCGCCGTGGCCGGACTGCTGGGAGTCGGCCAGCGCGCGCTGCGGGTGCGACGCCAGACCGGTGTAGTGCACCTCCTCCACCGCCGGATGGCCCTCCAGCCACTCGGCGAGCAGCGTGGCGTTGCGCGAGTGCTCGCGCATCCGGATCGGCAGCGTCTCCAGGGACTTCAGGAACACCCAGGAGTTGAAGGCGCTCGGGCTGGGCCCGGCGGTGCGCAGCACCTCCGAGACCGGCTTGAGGAGGTCCGCCCGCCCGGCGACCACACCGCCCCCGCACCGCCCCTGGCCGTCGATGTACTTGGCCGCGGAGTGCACGACGAGGTCGGCGCCGAGCGCCAGCGGGTTCTGCAGGACGGGTGTGCACAGCGTGTTGTCGACGAGCAGCACCACGTCCCGCTCCGCCGCGAGGGCGGCCAGCGCGCGCACGTCGGCGACGTGCATCATCGGGTTGGTGGGCGTCTCCAGGACGAACATCGCGGTCTCGTCGCGGACCGCGTCCCGCCACTGGTCCAGGTCGCGCACGTCCGCGACGCTGACCCGCACCCCGAACTTCTCCATGTACGCCCGGAAGAACCGGGGCGTCGTGCCGAACATCCCGTCGCCCAGCACCACGTGGTCGCCTGCGGAGAGGAGGCCGAGTGCCACGGCGGTGTACGCCGCCATCCCCGAGCCGACCGCGACGGCGCCGTCCGCGCCCTCCATGGCGGCGATCCGCTGCTCGAAGGCGGCCGTCGTCGGGTTGCCGAACCGGACGTAGACGTGTCCGGGCCTGCGCCCGGCGAACTGCTCCGCGGCGTCCTCCGCGTCCGCGAACACATAGCTCGCGGTCAGCGCGAGCCCCTCGCTGTGGAGATCCGACAGGTCCTGGTACTGCCCCGTCCGCACCGCGCGCGTGGCGAGCGCGTACGGCCGGGACGGCTGGTTCACGGGCACTGGTGCTCCTCCGTCGTCCGCGGTCAGAGCCGGCCGGCCTTGTACTCCTGGTAGATGCCCTCGTACATGCCGTAGAAGAGGTCGCAGGTGTGCGAGACCGCGTACAGCGCCTCCTCCTGCATCCGGTCCGTGACGCAGATGTCGGCGACCAGGTCCAGGCCGTGCCGGACGTGGTGGACGTCCTCGGCCTGGTGCACCGAGAAGAACAGCAGGTCCTCGTCCTTCAGGCCGTAGACCCGCTTGAAGATGCCGTCGCGCGCCTCGGCGCCGCGGGTCTCCAGGTTCTGCCCCTCGCTGGCGATCATCACCGCGGCGGCGCCGATGTGGTACGTCTCGGGGTTCTTGCACGCCTTCATGCGGTAGTCGATCAGCTCCTGCGTGTTCGGCAGGGCCGTCTCGGCGTCGCGGGTGGCGTCGTCCACGCCGATGGCGCGGATGAAGTCCTGCATCAGCTCGACGTGGTTCTTCGTCTTGGAGATGCGGCCGGTCTCCTCCTCGTAGAGGTTGAAGAGCAGGCGCCGCTTGTGCTTGCCCTCCTTCGGGCAGAAGTAGAACAGCGTCTCTATGTAGTCCAGGAAGTGCTTCGTGAGCTGGTAGCCCTGGAGCGCCACCTTCTGCAGCGTGTGCAGGTCCCGCTTCTCGGCGTCGAAGAGGATGTCGAACATCGGGTGGTTCAGCGTCAGCTTCTCGTGGAGCGTGCGCTCGAGCTGGTCGCGGAACTCGTCGCGGTCGGTCGGCATGTCCGCTCTCCTTGGTCGGTTGATCGGGCCGCTCCCCAGCATCCGTGCCGGGAAGCGGCCCGTCCGACTTCGTGGACGATCCTGGACGCGCGCCCGTCTACGACCGTTCGAGGGCGGCGAGCAGCACGCACACGGCGAGCCCCTCCATCGCGGTCTCCAGCTCGTCGAGGGCCGGGTACGTCGGGGCGATGCGGATGTTCCGGTCGCGCGGATCCCTCCCGTACGGGAAGGTGGCGCCGGCCGGGGTCAGCCGGATGCCCGCCTCGGCCGCCAGCTCCACCGTGCGCCGCGCGCAGCCGTCCGGCACGTCGAGGCTGACGAAGTACCCGCCCCGCGGCCGCGACCAGGTGGCCCCGTCGAGGCCGCCCAGCCGCTCCCGCAGCACCCGCTCGACCAGGTCGAAGCGGGGCCGCAGCAGGGCCCGGTGGCGCGCCATGTGCGCCCGCAGTCCCGCCGCGTCCCGCAGGAAGCGGGCGTGGCGGAGCTGGTTGAGCTTGTCCGGGCCGATGGTCCGGCGGGACAGGTGGCCGGTCAACCACTCCACGTTGGTGGGGGAGGAGCCGAGGAACGCGACCCCGGCGCCCGCGAACGTGATCTTCGAGGTGGAGCCGTAGACGAACGCCCGGTCCGGGTGGCCGTGCTCGGCGCACAGGGCCAGGATGCCGGGCGCGGGCGCGGCTCCGCCGGGCGGGGTGGTGCCGGGTGCGCCGGGCGGGGTGTGGTCGCCGTGCTCGTCGCGCTCGTGCTGCTCGTGCTGCTCGTGCTCGCCGTGTTCGCCGTGTTCGTCAGTGAGGTGGTGCACCGCGTACGCGTCGTCCCACAGGATGCGGAAGTCGGGCGCCGCGGCGGGGAGCGCGGCCAGGCGGCGCGCGGTCTCCGGCCCGTACACGGCGCCGGTCGGGTTGCTGTAGGTCGGGACGCACCAGATCGCGCGGATGCCCGGGTCGGCGGCGGCGAGGCGCTCCACCTCGTCCATGTCGGGCCCGTCGTCGCGCATCGGCACGGGGATCATCTCCAGGCCGAACTTCTCGCACAGCGCGAAGTGCCGGTCGTAGCCGGGCACCGGGCACAGCACCGCCGTCCGCTCGGCTCCCCACGGCCGCGCGGAGCCGGGCACACCGAACAGCACGGCGTGGACGAGCGTGTCGTGCATGAGCGCCAGGCTGGAGTTGCCGACGGCCAGCAGCTGCTCGACGGGGACCCGCAGGACCTCGGCGAAGATCGCGCGCAGCTCCGGCAGGCCGGTGAGGCCCCCGTAGTTGCGGTGGTCCGCGCCCGCCCCGGCGGGGCCGAGCTCCGCCGCGCCGATGTCCAGCAGGCCCGTCGACAGGTCGAGCTGGGCCGGGGACGGCTTGCCGCGCGTCAGGTCCAGGGCGAGGCCCCGCGCCTTCAGGGCGGCGTAGTCCGCGCGTACCCGCTCGGCCGTGGCGGCGGCGGCGGGGCGGGCGGCGCCGGTGGTGCGGGTGGTGGCGGTGGGGCTGGTGGTGGCGGGTGTGGTGCCGGTGGCGCCGGTGGTGGGTGAGGTCATGGTGTCACCCGTGCTCGGGGTCGAGGACGTGGGCGAGCGCCCGGCGGACGCTCGGCTCGGGCCCGGAGGCGAAGCACAGCGGCTGCCCGTCGCGGGCCAGCCAGTCGAAGAGGCGCGGCGCCCCCTCGTCCGGCGCGAGCAGCACCGGCGCGGCGTCCGGGGCCTGGACCAGGGTCTCCGCGACGGAGCCGAAGGCGATGGGCCCCTCCGCGGGCACCCGGGCCACCACGTGCTGGGAGAGCTGGCCGCCGCCCCGGACGCCCAGCGTCAGCAGCGCCGGCACCTCCGGCCGGTCCCGCTTCTCGTGGACGGTCAGCCGCACGGTGTGCGGCCCGCCCGCCAGCCCCGGCGCGTTCCGGTCGGCCCGCGCGATCGCCGTGTACCGGGCGGCCGAGGCGCGCCCCACCGCCAGGACGAACGACACGGCGTCCTCCAGCACCTCCGGCTGGTCGCCGAACACCTCCAGCCAGCGCGCCTGGAGGGCGGGCGACACCGCGCAGCTCACGGCGGCGCGGGTCAGCAGCGGCGTACGGTCGTCCGGCGACTCGCGCAGCCAGCCGGCGACGTGCGGCGCCATCGCCACCCCGTGCGGCGCCTCGCCCGCGGCGGCGGCCGGCAGCACCCGCGGCCAGTCCACGTTGAACAGCATGACGGGCATCTGCGCGTCGACGTCCGCGTCGGTCAGCGCGGCCAGCTGCTCGCGCACCCGCTCCTCGTGCTCCGCCCGCTCCGCCGGGTCGGACCGCTTGGCGGCGGCGAAGTCCTGGAAGTCCACCGCTCCGGGCGCGCCCAGCGCGTCGGCGATGCGGCACCGCTGCGCGTCGTACTCCAGCAGCAGCTCCGGCTCGGCGAACAGCGCCGCCGCGAAGCGGTTGCCGCCCGAGTACACCGTCATGCCGATCCGCCCGTCCCCGGACAGCTCGCGGGCGGCCAGCACGAGCGCGACCAGCCGGCCCACCGCGTACACCTCGGCCAGGTCCGCCCACCGGCCGGCCGTCTTCAGTCCGCCGACGTCCCGCTTGGACTGCCCCCAGGCCAGTTCGAGGCGCGGCGCCCCGTCCGCGGCCAGGGCCCCGGCTATGCGGCGCTGGAGCCCCCGCGTGTCCAGGCGGCCGGCGTTGGCGCTGATCTGGTGGTTGCGGAACAGCTCCGCGACGAGGGCGGCGCGCCGGAGCGCCGGGTCGTCCAGGCCGTCGTACAGCGTCTCCTCGGCCAGCACCTCCAGCGTGCCGCGGGAGCGCCGCACCAGGGCCCTCGCCTGCCGCTCGACGCCCTCGCGCCAGCGGGGCAGCAGCTCGTCGTGGAGCTGGCGCGGGGTCAGTAAGGCGACCGGCTCGGGGGAGTGCGGGAAGAGCGGCACGGCGTCGGGGCTCTCCCTGAGCAGCGCGGGCAGTCCGCTGCCGCTCACGATCCGGTCCGGCCGGTAGGGCGGGGTCGTGGTGGTGGCCGTCATATCTCCAGGTCCTCCAGCAGTCGGGGGAAGGTGCCGTCGAGCAAGGGCGCCGGGTCGTCCACGTACGCGATGGGCTGCTGCATCCGTTCCAGCCGGGCCTGCGGCAGGAGATGGGGCCCGTCGCCGCCGCGCCCGGCCGCGCCGTGGAGCAGTACGGGCGTCTCCCCGGCTGCCTCGCGCTCGATGCGGTAGCGGAACGTGGGGCGGGCCCGGCCGTCCCGCAGAGCGTAGCCGCCCGTGGAGTGCTGGGCCGTCATGTTCGCGTCACGGGACGCCGCGGTGGTGAAGTGCAGCTCGCCCGGCTTGCCGTGGACGGTCAGCTTCACCGCGCGCGGAGCGGTCTCCCTGACCAGGTTCAGGTCCCGGTCGGTCAGCGAGATCGCCACGTACCGGCAGGCCGCCTCCCACGCCTCCTCGCGCAGCGCCAGGTGCAGGTCCGGGTCGGTGGCGGCCCTCCCGTAGGGGGCCGCCGGGAGCAGGCCGCCCGCACCCGGGCCGGTCAGCGGCCGGCCCAGGTGGGCGACGTAGAGCGCGTACGCCTCCTGGTACGCGTCGGGGTAGCACGGCCCGTCCGGCAGGTCCTGGTGGCCGGTGCCGAGCGCCGTGTAGTGGACGGACGTCGCGATCGACCAGAAGGTGTGGGCCAGTTGCCCGCCGACACCGCCCGGGTCGTGCGCGCCGTGCGCGCCGTGCGGGTCGTGGCGGCCGTGCGGGGCGGGTGTCCCGCGCGGGCCGGGTGCGTCGTGCGGGCCGCGTGCGTCGTGCGGGTCGGCCGGGCCGGCCAGGCGCTCCAGGCTCTCGCGGGGCGCGTGGGCCGAGAACAGCCGCCCGTAGCGGTCCGCCAGTGCGGCGGCGCGCCGCTGGTAGTACTCCTCGCGGGTGCCCAGGTCGGCCGCGCCGAGCCCGCGGGCCACCCACTCCTCGTAGTCGACGATCCGCAGGACGCCGTCCGCGCCCAGGTCGGTCACCCATCGGCGCAGCGTGTCCTGGTAGGCGGCGACGACCGGACCGGGCGTACCGCAGGCCCGGTTGTACTTGCGGCCGTCCGCGAGGACGGTGAAGCGGCAGCCGGTGGGGGAGAGGGCGGCCACGGTGTGCGCGAGCGCCGCGCAGCGGGCCAGCGAGTGCAGCTCCGCCGTGTCGGGGGCGACCCCCCGGTTCTTGACGGGCGAGAACGGCTTGCGGGAGAAGACCGGGAAGACCAGCTCCACCGGCTCGCCGTGCCGCAGCGCCCGCGCCACGCGGTCGCGCAGCTCCGCCCGGCCCATGTGCGCCCGCTGCGTGCGGAACCACTTCCCGTCCGACAGCGCCTCCGCCACGGCCTCCGCGGAGCCGACGCGCCGCACCCCGTACTCGTTCATCCGCTTGCGGGCGCGGGCCAGCGCCGTGTCCAGCCGGGCCGACGCCGTCCGGCTGACCGCCGCGCGCAGCGCCGGCATCACCGCGGCCAGCCACTCCTCCGCGTCGACGGTCACGGCGCGCGTCGCGTGCCGGCGGGCGGAGTAGAGCTGGAAGGGGCGGGTGCGCACGGCGCGGATCAGCCGGTGCCCGTCGGATATCTGGCTCCGCCGCTGCTCCGCGGTGAGGTCCCGCAGCGCGCGCTCCCTGCGGCTCGTCACCAGCGGCGGGGCCGACGGTTCGGTGGTGGCGGTGCTCATGGCGGTGCTCATGGCTGTGCCTCACTTCCTCGTGTACGTGGTGGGCGACGGCGCCCCGGCGGTGTCGGGCGCGGCCTCGGCGGGGGGCTCGCGCAGGAGGCGCACGACGACCGCGGCGACCGCGCCGACGGCGGTGAGCGCCAGCCAGGCGGCGCCGAACCCGGCGTGGTCGACGAGCAGGCCGAACAGCATCGGGCCGGTGGCGCCGCCCAGTGAGACGCCCATCTGCGTGACCGCCGTCGCGCGTGCCGCCCGGCCGGGGAAGGCCGCGCCCGCCACGTAGTGCAGCAGCCCCGCCCAGCCCCAGCCGCCGCCGAAGGCGAGCAGGCCGCCCAGGGTGGTCACCCACGGCCCGCCGCCCGCGGCCAGCAGCAGCGTGCCGACGGCCCCGGCGAGGTACAGCTGCCACAGCAGCGAGCGCGGCGCGTACCGGCCCCGGTCGACGACCACCCCGGCCACCAGGCGGACCGCGATGTTCGTCACGGAACCGGCCGCGGCGAGCATGCTCGCCCAGGTCAGCGTCATGCCCTGGTGGACGCCGGAGGCGATGAGGAACCCGCCGATCGCGTTGCCCACCATCGCCCCGCACAGCCCCGCGACGGCGAGGCCCAGCAGGTGCGCGTTCATCCGCAGCGGCGGCGCCGGGGCGGCCGGGGTCCGCCGCCCGCCGGAGGACCGGTGGCGCCGCACCAGGCCGGGCAGGGCATACACCACGCAGACGGCCGCCGACGCGGTGAACACCGCCCGCCAGCCGAACGGCACGGCCACGGCGGGCACGGCCAGGCTGCCCAGCAGCGTCGACGCGGGGATGGCGGCCTGCTTCAGGCCGAAGGCGAAGCCCTGGACGGACGGGGGGCACCGCCGCATCAGCAGGGAGTTGGTGTGGGGCTGGGTGTAGCCGTAGACGAGCCCGCCGACGGCCGTGCCCGCGACGAGGCCCCCGTCGCCCGCCCAGGCCGACAGCGACAGCGCCGCGGCGGTCACGAGCGCCGCCGAGCCGACCGTCGCCTCGGCCGACACCGGTGTGTCGATCCGCCGGCTCAGATAGGCGCCGGACAGCGAGGACAGCCAGTACGCGGCCAGCAGCAGCCCCGTGTCGCCCGCGTCCCAGCCCAGCTCCCGGTTGACGAGCGTGCTCGTCGCCCCCACCAGGAACAGCGGCAGGGACGTCAGTACGGTGATCAGGGCCACGCTCACGGCGGCGCCGGCCCCCGAGCCGCCGCTCCCGCCCTTCCCGCCGGCCTCTCCCACGTCCGCCCCTCTCCGTGAACGCCCGTCCGCCGTGCCGTTCGACCGGCGGGAGCAGCGGTCTGCGCGGGCGAGGCGGTGCGCGGTTCCCCGCCGCTTCCCCGGCTTCCGCGGATGCGGCGCCCATCATGACCGGCCCGCGAACGAGCCGGTCAAGTCCCGGCCGCGGGGAGGGCCGATTTCTCGTCAGGTCGGCTCTGAGCTGGGTGAACGGCGGGCGACATCGAGCATCGGCAAGCACCGTCGCGCGATGACCCCGGGATGACGGGAAGGGGTGCGGCGGCGACCTCGGCGGGACCGGCCGGAGAATGCGCCGGGTGGGGGAGGGCGTGCCGGAGCGCGTTCGAGGACATCGGCGTGTGTCGCGGCGTGTCGCGGTGCGTCGCGGTGTGTCGCGGTGTGTAGGGGCGCGTCGGAGCCGCGGTGGCGCGATGGCGCGATGGCGTCGGCCGGCGTGTGTGCCGGGGCGGTGCAACGGGCCGGCGCCCCGCCGCGGGCGGGGGGCGTGGGCCGGGGCGGGTGCGCGTCGGGTCCCGGGTCCCGGGTCACCGGGGTGGGGCGGGGCGGGGCGGGGTGGGCGCGGCGGGTGGGCGCGGGCGCGGAGCGCGGTGCCCGCAGGATCGGCGCGCCGACGGCGCGGGGCCCGCCCCCCTCCGGGTGCGGGCCCCACCGGTTGCGGCGGCGCCCCGGCCAGGGCGCCGCACCGCGGCGTCACTCGACGACGAGCTCCACGTCGATGTTGCCGCGCGTCGCCTTGGAGTAGGGGCAGTACGCGTGGGTCTTCTCCAGCAGCTCGCGGCCCGCCTCGCCCTGGAGGTGGTCCGGCAGCTCCACGCGCATCACGACCGCGAGGCCGAAGCCGCCGTCCGTGTCCTTGCCGATGCTCACCTCGGCGGTGACCGACGCGTCCTTGACGTCGATCTTCTCCTGCCGCCCGATCGCGCCCATGGCGCTGGCGAAGCAGGCGGCGTAGCCGGCGGCGAACAGCTGCTCCGGGTTCGTGCCCTGGCCGTTGCCGCCGAGGGCCTTCGGGAAGCCGAGCGGGAGGTCTATCCGGCCGTCGGAGCTGACGGCGCGGCCCTCGCGGCCGTTGGCGGTGGCGACGGCGGTGTAGAGCGCGTCCATGGGGGTCCCGTCTCTCGGTGGTGGGGTCTGCGCACTATTTGTAGCAAGCAATTCAGTTGTGCACAACTGAATTGGGTGGAGGTAGCCTGGTGGCATGCACCACACCGAGCCGCACGCGGGCGTCCGGGACGAGGACCTCCTCCGCCTCGACCAGCAGGTCTGCTTCTCGCTGCACGCCGCGACCCGCGCCTTCAACGGCGTCTACCGCGTCGCCCTCAAGGAGCTGGGCCTCACCTACCCCCAGTACCTGGTGATGCTGGTGCTGTGGGAGCACGGCGAACTGCCCGTGAAGCACATCGGGGAGCACCTGCGCCTGGACTCCGGCACGCTGTCGCCGCTGCTGAAGCGGCTGGAGGCGGCCGGCTACGTGGAGCGCCGCCGCAGCCCGGAGGACGAGCGGTCCGTCACCGTGCGTCCCACGGAGTCCGGCACGGCCCTGCGGGAGCGGGCGCTCGACGTGCCACGCCGGATGGCGCGGGCGACGGGGATGGACCTGGACGAGGCCCGCGACCTGCGCACCCGCCTGCGCGACCTGGCCACCGCCCTGGACGAGGCGGCCCGCGCGCTGGAGGCCCCCGGCGACGGCCCCGGCGGCCGGTAGCGGCCGGAGGCCGGGGCGGAGGCGGGTGAGGGCCGCCGAACGACCGTCACGGGGAGGCGGCTGAGGGCTGCCGAACGACCGTCACGGCGGACGGGCCCGCCGGCTCACACGATGCCGCGCACGACCCCCAGCTCCACCAGGTCCTGCGGACGCAGCCGCAGCTGCCCCGCCGTGCGCGGGGCGTCCTGCGGCGGGCGCTTCAGTATCGCCGCCGCCAGCTCGGGGGCGATCACCGAGAAGTAGCTGTCACGCGTCGCCCAGGTGTTGCCCGGCGCCGCCAGCGCCAGCGCGCCGCCCGAGCCGCCCTCCCCGACGACCAGCGTCGTCACCGGCACCCGCGCCCCGGCCACCGCGGCGAACATCTCCGCGATGGCGGGCCCCGCGCCGGCCCGCTCCGCCTCCGCGTCGTTCGCCGCGCCGGGCGTGTCCACCAGGGTCAGCACCGGCAGGCCCAGCCGGTCCGCGAGCCGCACCGCCCGCGCCGCCGTGCGGTACCCGGCGGGCCGCGTCGCCGTGCCGCACTGCGCCGCGTACACGACGCCGTACCCGTCGCGCAGCCCGACCCCGCACAGCATGCCGGGGTCGGTGCCGCCGCACCGGTCACCGGTCAGCGGGAGCCGCTCCTCGAAGCAGGCGTCCAGGTACGCCTCCGCGCGCGGGCGCCGCGGGTCCCTCGCCCGCGTCACCGCCTCCCACCCGCTGCCCGGCAGCCCCTCGCCGCCGCCCGGCAGGACCGGCGGGGGCACCGCCGCGGGCGCGGGCCGCGTCAGCGCCGTCAGCCACCGGCCCAGTACGGCCCGCAGCCCGCCGGGCGGGACCACCGCGTCCACGTGCCCCGCCGCGAGCTGGCCCTCCGCCGTGTACGCCGCCGGGTCCGCGTCCGCGGGCCGCACCCGCGCCCCGGCGAAGCCGACCTGCGCGCCCGGCAGCGCCAGGACCACGTCCGCGCCCGCCCCGACCGTCGCCCAGCCGCCCCCGGTCGCCGGGTCGCGCAGCACCGCCACGTGCGGCACCCCGGCCTCCCGCAGCAGCACCGACTCGCGGGCCACCCGCTGCAGCTGCGTCAGCGCGACCATGCCCTCCTGCATCCGGCTGCCGCCCGTCGCCACCAGGGACACCAGCGGCACCCCGCGCTCGCGCGCCAGCCGGTACGCGGCGCACAGCCGGTCGCCGGTGCGCCGGCCCAGCGAGCCGCCGAGGAAGCCGAACTCGAACGCCAGCAGCGCGCACCGCACGCCCCCCACCTCGGCCTCGCCGAACACGACGGACTCGCTCTCGCCGGTCCGCTCGGCCGCGCGGGCCCGCGCCTCGCCGTACCCCTCCCACGCGAGCGGCCCGTCGTGCTCGTCCGGCCGCCCGGCCGCGGCAGGCGGCGGGGCGTGCTCCGTGAACGCGTCGGCCACCAGCGCGATCGCCGCGCGGGCCGTCAGCCTGCCCGCCGCCTCAGCCATGCAGGGCCCGCTTCATGACCTTGCCCATGTCGTTGCGGGGCAGCGCCTCCAGGTAGCGCACGGCGCGGGGCCGCTTGTGCGGGGCGAGCTGCGCCGCCACGTGGCCGGCCAGGTCGCCGGGGGACGGGGGAGCGGCCGGGTCCGCGGGGACGACCCAGGCGACCACCCGCTCCCCGAGGTCCGCGTCCGGCTCGCCCGTCACGGCGGCCTCCCGCACGCCGGGGTGGGCCAGGAGCACGTTCTCGACCTCCCCCGCGCCGATCTTGAAGCCGCCGCTCTTGATCAGGTCCGTGGCCCGCCGCCCCACGAGCCGCAGCGAGCCGTCCGCGTCCCGCACGGCCATGTCCCCGGTCCTGAACCAGTCCCCGTCGAAGGCGGCGGCCGTCGCGTCGGGGCGGTTCAGGTAGCCGCTGAACAGGTTCGGCCCGCGCACCTGCACCTCGCCGATGGTCTCCCCGTCGTACGCGGTGATCGGCGTCCCGTCGTCCCGCACCAGCCGCAGCGCGACGCCGGGCAGCGGGGTGCCGACGGAGCCCGGACGGTGCGGGTCCTGCCCGACGCGGACGCTGGTGTTCATCAGCGTCTCCGTCATGCCGTACCGCTCGACCACCCGCCGCCCCGTCGCCGCGGTGATCCGCTCGTGGACGGGCAGCGGCAGCGCGGCGGAGCCGGAGACCAGCAGCCGGGCACCCGCGAGCGCCTTGACCAGCGCCTCGTCCGTACCGAGCGCCTCCGCGAGGCGGTGGTACATGGTCGGCACGCCGAACAGCACGGTCCCGCCGTCCGCCAGCTCGCGCGCCACGCCCTCGGCGGTGAACCGGCCGAGGTGCCGGACGCTGCCGCCCCGGCGCAGCGGACCGAGGACGCCGAGGACCAGCCCGTGGACGTGGAACAGCGGCAGGGCGTGGACCAGCACGTCGTCGGCGGTCCACGCCCAGGCGTCGGCGAGGGCGTCGAGACTCGCCGCGAGGGCCCGGCGGGGGAGGACGGCGCCCTTGGGCGGGCCGGTCGTGCCGGAGGTGTAGACGATCAGCGCGGGCGCCTCGGGGTCCGCCCCGGCGTCCGGCGGGGCGCCTCCCGTGTCCGCGCCGCCCACCGGGCCGCCCACCTGCGCGGCCGCGGCCGGGTCCGCCGGCCACCCGCCCTCGCGCGCGTGGAGTCCGACGTCGACGCGGGGCAGACCCGCGAGTGGGGCGGGCAGGTCGTCACCGGGCGCCGCGAGGACCAGGGCGGGCTGGCTGTCGGTGAGGACGTGGGTCAGCTCGCGCTCCCCGGTGCGCGGGTTGAGCGGTACGGCGGGGACGCCCGCCAGCAGCGCGGCGACCACGGCGACGGCGGTCTCGGCGGACGGCGTCGCCCACACGGCGACCCGCGCGGCCCCGGCGATGCGGGGCGCCAGGGCCGCGGCGGCGGCGCGCAGCCCGCCGTACGTCAGGGAGCGCTCGCCGAAGCGCAGGGCCGGCCGGGCGTCGTCCGGTCCGGCGGCGAGCGCCGGAAAGAGGGAACTCACGGGTCGTCCTCCTCGCATCGCTGCACGGGGCTTGTCCCGCCATGGTCCCAGCCGCCACCGACAGCGCCGCGTCCGGGACGGTTCCCGCCCGCTCCCGGGCCTCCCCGGTCGCCGCCGGGACCGTGCCGGGGGCGCCTCGCGGGAGCGGGGCCGGGGCGGGGGCCGCAGCCGGGCCGAGGGCGACGCACGGCGGTGCCGCATCCGTCGTCCGGCGGGGACGCGAGGACGAGCCGGGGCCGCCACGGAGGAGCGGGGCCGGGGAGCCGCGCGGAGGGGCGGGCCGGGGAGCCGCACCCGGAGCCGCAGGGAGGGGCGGGGCGGACGCCGCGCCGGAGGGCCGGACCCGGTTCAGCGGGCGCCCGCCAGCGGGTCGAGCGTCAGCGGCTCGACCCGGCCCTCCAGCATCTCGCCGAGCCCCAGCACCGCGCACACCTCCGGGCGGTCCGCGATCTGCACGGGCATCCCGGTCGCGTCCCGCAGCATCTGGTCCAGGCCGGGCAGTCGCGCGCTGCCGCCGACCAGCACGATGCCGCGCTCCGCCAGGTCGGCCACCAGGTCGGGCGGGCAGTCCCGCAGCACCCTGCCGATGCCGTCGAGCACGGCGGTGAGCGGCGTGTGGATGGCCTGGCGCACCGCGGCGGTCTCCACCACGACCGACCGGGCGAGACCCGTCGCCACGTCCCGGCCGTGGATCTCCGTGGCGGACGGCCCCTCGGCTGTGAGCCCGTTGCCGTGCAGCGCCAGGTGCAGCGGCCGCACGGACTGGCTGGGCAGCATCAGCTGGTGCTGGTGGCGCAGGAACTGGATGACCGCGTGGTCGATGGCGTGCCCGCCGACCGGGATGCGCTCGGCCGTCACGATGGAGCCCAGCGACAGGACGGCCACCTGCGTGGTCGCGGCGCCGCAGACCAGGATCATCGTCGCCGTCGGCTCGGCGACCGGCAGCCCGCAGCCGACCGCCGCAGCGATCAGCGTGTCCACCAGCTCCACCCGCCGGGCCCCCAGCCCGACCAGGGTCTCGACCGTCGCGCGCTGGGCGAGCGGGTCGCAGTCGTGCGGGATGCAGGCGGCGGCGCGCAGCAGCGGCTTGCGCCGCAGCTGGCGGCGGAGCCGCTCGCCGAGCAGGGTGCGGAGCATCCGCTGCGCCATGTCGACGTCCACGACGCTGCCGCCCGACACGGGGCGTGCGACCCGGATGTAGCCGGGGGTGCGGCCGGTCATGCGGTCGGCGAACTCGCCGACCGCGATCAGCGCGCCGGTACGGGTGTTCACGGCGGCCACGCTCGGCTCGTCCACGACGAGCCCGGCCCCCTTCACGTAGACGCGGGTCCTGGCGGCCCCGAGGTCGACGGCGACGTGGCAGCGGCGCAGCTGCTCCAGACTGACGGTCACGGCGGATCCTCCCGAGAGCGGTGTGTGTCTGCATCGTCCGGCCGCCGGGAGCCCCGCGCGCGCTGAGCTGAGCCGGTCGGCGTACGGAGCTGACGGGGGGTCAGCGGGGGGCGGCCCGGCGCGGGCGCGTCCGCCCCGGCCCCCGCGCAAGCGGAGGATCCGCGCCACCCGCCGCCGCGGGGAGGGCGCCTTCCACACAAGATCCTCACACTGGATCCCGGCTCCGGGCCGGTCCGCCGCATAATCTGCGGGGCGCCATGGATTACTGCCACCTGTGCCAGCGGCACCTCAACGGGGCTCTGGCCTGCGCCGGGTGCGGCAGGCCCGCCGAGGTCGTGCGGCACGACGAACCGGTACCGACTGACGCGGGCGACGTCTTCGAGCTGGCCCGCGACGAGCGAGGACCCCGCCCCGCGGGCCGCCGCGCCGGGGCGCCCGGCCGCGCGGGTGCGCGCCGGGCCGCGCGGGCGGCGGACGGGCGCCGTCGGGCGCGGCGCCGCCGAGGGCGCGCCGTCCTGCTGTCGGTGACCGGTCTCGTGCTGACGGCCGGCGTACTGAGCCTGGCGTCGCTGGCCCTGGAGGACGACCGCGGCGGGGCGGCGACCTCCGTACAGCAGGTGGACCTGGCCCTGCCCGAGCCGCTGCCGGACCCCTCGGGGAGCGCCGGCGCGGCGGACCCGGGCGCGGTCGGGGCGTCGCCGTCCGCGTCGAAGGCCCCGGACGCCCCTTCCGCCACCGGGGCGCCCGGCGACGGCGGGGGCCCGGGCGCGCCGACGGCCTCCGCGTCCGCGGGTTCGGGCGCCGGGGGGACGGAACCGGCGCCCGGCTCCGGTGACGGGGAAGACGGGGGAGGGGAGGGCGGGCCCGGCAAGGCGGGTCTGAAGAACCCGGTGAGCCGCAAGCCGACCGCCCCCGCGTCGGCGACGGCCACGGCCGTACCGCCGGGCCCGCCGCCGGGCGGGGAGCCGGAGCCGCCCACCGCGACGACCGGCGGACCCGCCCCGTCGCCGTCGGGCGCGTCACCCGACCCCGAGCCGCCGCAGGAGGAGTGCAAGCGCTTGCTCTGGTGGTGCTTCTAGCCCGCCCGGCCGCTTCCGGGCCCGGCCGCACTGCCGGCCGCCCGGCCGCTTCCGGGTCCGGGCGCTTGCCCATCCGGCTGCTTCCCGGCCTGACTGCCGTCCGGGCCCCGGAGGCCGGCGGGCCCCGGAGGCGTGCGGGCCCCGGAGGCATGCGGGCCCGGACGCCGCCTTCGGCCCGGCCGCGCCGCCTCCGGCCGGGTGCCGCGGCGCCGTCGCTGCGGCCTCAGCGCCTCCCCGGCCGCGCGGTCACGATCCGGCCGGCTCGCCCAGCATCCGGCGGAGCAGGTCCCGCAGGAGGGTGCGCTCCGCGACGGACAGCCCGGCGAGCGGCTCCCGCGCGAAGTCCAGGGCGTCGCGCAGCCTGAGCGCGGTGGCCAGGCCCTCCTCGGTGGGGGCGGCCAGCTTGACGCGGCGGTCGGCGGGGTCGGGGCGCCGCTCGACGAGCCCGCGCGCCTCCAGCCGGTCCACGATGCCGGTCACGTTCGACGGCTCGCAGCGCAGCGACACGGCGATGCGCCGCATCGGCAGCGGCTCCAGCGCGAGCAGGCTCAGTACGCGCGCCTGGGCGCCGGTCAGGGAGTGCTGGGCGGCGGCGTGCTCGTACTCCTCGTGGTAGCGGGCGACCACCGTCCCGATCAGTTCGACGACCTCGAGGGTGAGCGGCTCCGCGCGTGTACTGGCCATGTCCACAAGCGTACCGACTTGCTTGACAGGATGAAATATCGGGAGCATGGTTGTTTCAGGTACTGAAACATCTTCTGGAGGGTCGCAGCATGTCCGCACTCCCGACGTCCGGCCGCGAATGGCACCTCGTCTCCCGTCCGAACGGCTGGCCGGTGCCCGAGGACTTCGCGCTCCGCGAGGCCCCGGTCCCCGCCCCGGGCGAGGGCCGCGTCCTGGTCCGGAACCTCCACTTCTCGGTGGACCCGTACATGCGCGGCCGGATGAACGACGTGAAGTCGTACGTCCCGCCGTTCCAGCTCGACCAGCCGATGGAGGGCGGCGCGGTCGGCGAGGTCATCGCGTCGAACGCCGAGGGGATCGAGGTCGGCGACCACGTCCTGCACGGCCTGGGCTGGCGGGAGTACGCCGAGGTGGAGGCCGGGCGCGCCGTCAAGGTCGACGGCTCCGCGGCGCCCCTCACGGCGTATCTGGGCGTGCTCGGCATGACCGGCCTCACCGCCTACGCGGGCCTGCTGGAGACGGCCTCCTTCAAGGAGGGCGACGCCGTCTTCGTCTCCGGCGCGGCCGGCGCGGTCGGCAGCCAGGTCGGCCAGATCGCCCGCCTCAAGGGCGCCTCCCGCGTGATCGGCTCCGCCGGCTCGGACGAGAAGGTCAAGCGGCTGGTGGAGGAGTACGGCTTCGACGCCGCCTTCAACTACAAGAACGGCCCGGTCGCCGAGCAGCTCAAGGCCGCCGCCCCCGACGGCATCGACGTCTACTTCGACAACGTGGGCGGTGAGCACCTGGAGGCCGCGATCTCCGTGCTCAACGTCCACGGCCGCGTCACCGTCTGCGGCATGATCGCCCAGTACAACGCGACGGAGCCCACGCCGGCCCCGCGCAACCTGGCGCTGGTCATCGGCAAGCGGCTGCGCCTCCAGGGGATGATGGTCAGGGACCACGCCGCCCTCCAGCCGCGGTTCGTGGAGGAGGTCTCCGGCTGGCTGCGCTCCGGCGAGCTCAAGTACGACGAGACGGTCGTCGAGGGCATGGAGAACGGCGTGGACGCCTTCCTCGGCCTGCTGCGCGGGGAGAACACCGGCAAGATGATCGTGTCGCTGGCCCGCTAGGACCCGGCAGCCCGGCGGAGCGGCTTTGGGCCCGGCGAGGAAGCCCCTGCGACGATCCCGCCGTGGCGCCGTGGCGCCGTGGCGCCGTGGCGCGGGGGCGCCGTGGAGGCGGGGGGCGTCCGCCGCGCCCCCGGGCCCCCTCGTCGCCGACGACACCCCGCACGTGGAGCACTCCGCGCGGGTCGTCGGCGTCGAGGGGCCCCCGGGCCCCCGGGCCCCCCGGGCCCCCGGGCCCCCCGGGCCCCCGGGCCCCCCGCGTCCCGTGCGCCCCCGCGCCGGGGAGCGGGGGCGCGGGCCTCCCGGCCCGGCCCACCTCCCCGATAGGGTGAGCCCATGCGTGATCTTGGCAAGGGATTCGGCTTCCTCCTGCAGGGGCAGCGGTGGGTCGGTCGGCACGGCCGCTGGTTCGGTTTCGGCCTGCTGCCGGGCCTCGTCACCCTCGTCCTGTACGCGGGCGCCCTCTTCGGCCTCGCCTGGGGCGCCGACGACCTCACGGCGTGGGCGACCCCGTTCGCCGACGACTGGTCGTCGCCCTGGCTGGGCCTGTTCCGCGGCTTCCTCACCGCCCTGGTCTTCGCGCTCGGCCTGTTCCTCGCGGTGATCACGTTCACCGCGGTGACGCTCCTGGTCGGCCAGCCCTTCTACGAGTCGCTCTCCGAGGCGGTCGACCGCTCCGAGGGGGGCCGTGTCCCGGAGTCCGGGCTGCCCTTCTGGCGGGAGCTGTGGATCTCCGCCCGCGACAGCCTCCGCATCATCGTCCGCGTCGCCTGCTACGGCGTCCTGCTGTTCGCCCTCGGGTTCGTCCCGGTGATCGGCCAGACCGTGGTCCCCGCGCTCGGCTTCTGCGTCTCCGGGTACTTCCTCACCGAGGAGCTGACCGCCGTCGCCCTCCAGCGCCGCCGCCTCGACCTGAGGGACCGGCTGCGGCTGCTGCGCGGCCGCCGCATGATGGTCCTCGGCTTCGGCGTGCCCCTGACGCTGGCGTACCTGGTGCCGTTCGTCGCCGTCTTCCTCATGCCGGGTGCCGTCGCCGGTGCCACCCTGATGGCCCGCGAACTGGCGCCGGACACCGAGGGCGAGCCGCGCCCCGAGCCGGCCGCGGACGACCCCGCGGCCCCCGCGGCCCCCGCCGCGCCCGCCCCGGCCCCGTACGGCTTCGACAAGCGCTGAAGGCTCCCCCGCCACCCGGCCCCGCCCTGGCCGGACGGCACCGTGGCCGGACGGCCCGCCCGGCGGGGTGGCCGCCCGGTCCCGCCGGGTGCCCGGCCGGCTAGCCGAGATCGGTTCGTACGACTCCGGGCGCGGCCGGGTCCGCCTCGGCCAGCAGCCGGCCGTCGGGCCCCCACACCGCGCTGCGCCCGCAGGCCGTCCAGGGCCCGGCGGCCCCCACGTGGTTGGCGAGGACCACGGGCAGGCCGTTGCGCCGGGCGAGGGCCGGGTACACCTCCGCCCGCTCGCGCACCCCGCCGCCCGTCCCGTACAGGGCACTCGCCAGGTACACCGCGCACCCGTCGGCCGCCGCCCGCTCGCCCGGCTCGGGGAAGTGGCTGTCGAAGCAGGTGGCCAGCGCGAACCGGCGCCCGTCCAGCGTGAAGCGCCCGTCGGCCGTCCCCGCGGCGAACACCTCGGCCTCCGCCTCGAAGAGGTGCCGCTTGTCGTAGCGCGCGAGGGTGGAGCCGTCCGGCCCGATCACGTACGAGGTGAGGTACGGCCGCCGGCCGCCCGGCTCCCCGCCGGGGGCGGGCCCGTTGACCACCGCCGCCGTGCCGGCCGTACGGCACGCCTCCCGGAGCGGATCAAGACGGGGGTCACCGCCTCCCACCCACAGGCCGGGGTCGGCGGCGACGAGGGCCGGCTCGTAGCCGGTCAGCGCCAGCTCCGCGAAGACCACCACCCGTGCCTCCGCCGCGCGGACCAGCGCCGCCATCGTCCCGACGTTGGCGCCGACGTCCCCGGGGACGGCACAGAACTGGCCCGCTGCAACGATCACCGGCCGATTATCCCCCGGCGGCCCCGGCGGCCCCGGCGGCCTCAGCGCCCCGCGGCTCCCGCGGCCTCCCGGGCTTCCGTGGCCTCCCCGGCCGCTCCGGCCTCCCTGACCTTGCCGGCCTTCCCGGTCGCCCCGGCCGCGACCGCGACGACCGCACGCACCTGCGCGGTGATCGCCTCCCGGTTCCGGACCAGCTCCGGGTCCTCCACCGCGTCCGTGTTGCCCGCCCCGAACCGCAGGACCGGCGTGTGCAGATGGCCGCCCGGCAGCCCGGCGAGCCCCAGACGGTCGCGCAGCAGCGTGGCCCGGTAGGCGATCTCGTTCGACAGGTAGTCGCCCCCGCCGCCCGCGCGGGAGTGCGAGCCCGGTGACGGCCCGTCCGCCCGCACCACGGGCGCGCCGCCACCCACCGGCACCTCGGTGACCTGTGTGTTGTCGTACACGGGGAAGGGCCCCGTGGCCGCCGCCGTGATCGCCCCGTACGGCAGGCTGGTCACCGTCCACTGCGGCGTCGACCCCGGGTCGGCCACCGGCACGGGCCCGGTGGACGAGACGTTCTCGTTGTCGGGGAAGCCGCCCCGCCAGGCGCCGTTGAAGCGCTCCAGGTCGAACCGGCCCACGCGCCCCTGGCTCACGGTGGTGAACAGGTCCACGCGCGCCAGGTGCGGTCGCAGGACCCGCTCCACCGTGCCGTTCGCGAAGTCCCGCCACCTCACCGGGAACACGGCGGTCTCCACCCGCGCCCAGCCGCCGTCCGCGGTGCGCACCAGGGTGCCGTCCAGGGCGAGCGCCGCCGCGCCGGACGGGTTGCCGATCCGGATGTCCCGGTCCAGCGTGAACGGGTCGAAGCCGGTCAGCAGCACCCGCCTGACGCCCCGTCCGTGCGGGAAGCGGATCGCGTCCTGGCCGCGTGACGCGGACTCCAGCCGGTCCAGCAGCCGCGCCCGCGCCTCCTCGGCCAGCCGGAAGCGGGGCTGCCAGGCGCGCAGCTCCCGGGTGAGGGCGAGCCGCGCCCAGTACAGCGGCCGGTCGTCGTCCCGCGCCAGGTCGCCGCCCGCGGGCCCGCGGCCCTGCACCCGGTCCACGGCCCGCCGCCAGAGCGCCGCCCCGTGCCGTACGGCGACCCGCTCGGCCGCCGCGTACGATCCCGTGCCGCGCAGCGCTCCGGCGAAGCGGGGCGCCTCGCCGGCGAACCCGGAGCGCCGCAGGATCTCGCGCGGCACGTCCCGGTCGAGCCGTGCCTCCTCGACGGCGGGCCCTTCGGTGGCAGGTCCTTCGGCGGCGGGCTCCCCGGCGCCTCCCTCCGCCCCCGCCCACCCGGCGGCGGCCCCGGACGCCGTCGCACCGGGAGCGGCACCGGAGGCGGCACCGGAGGCGGCACCGGCGGCGGCCCCGGGGGCGGCGGAGGCGGGCGGGGCGCCCAGGGCGAGGGAGGCGACGAGGGCTGCGAGAGCCGGACCGAGCGCGGCGGTGCGTATCCGGGGCACGGGAGTCCTTCCGTCGGGTCCCGGCAGTATCCCGGCCGTCCCCGACTCCCGCCACCACGCCGCCACTTGACCCCCAGGGCGCCGTCCCCGCCCGCCGGCCCCGGTCCCGGACGCCCCCCGCACCGCCCGCCCCCAGCAGGTCCGGGAAGTCCCGGAACAGGGCGGCCATGTCCACCGCCTCCGGGTCCAGCAGCCACTGGTACCGCAACCCGTCCAGGACCGCGCGTTCGGCGACCGCAGCGAGCGACGCGCCCCGCCATGGGATAACGAGCGGGTGACAACACCTACCGTGTGCCAGACACCGGTTCACCATGGACGCCACCCGCCGGCGGGCGCCGCGTGCGACCCGGACGAAGTGGGCGCCGCACGACGCAGCAGGCGCCGCACGACGCAGCAGGCGCCACAGGGCGACAGGGAGGGACCGCGACCATGACGGCCGACGAAGCGGTGGAGGCGGCGCTCGGCGCGCTGGACCTGGACACCAAGGCCCGGCTGCTCGCGGGCCAGGACATGTGGACCCTCCCCGCCGTGCGCGCCGTCGGCCTGGCCTCGCTCGTCATGTCCGACGGCCCCGTCGGCGTGCGCGGCGTCCGCTGGACCGCCGACGACCCGTCCGTCACCCTGCCCTCCCCGACGGCGCTCGCCGCCTGCTGGGACCCGGAGCTCGCCCGCCGCGCCGGACGGCTCCTCGCCCAGGAGGCCCGCCGCAAGGGCGTCCACGTCGTGCTGGCCCCGACCGTGAACCTGCACCGCTCCCCGCTGGGCGGACGCCACTTCGAGGCGTACAGCGAGGACCCCTACCTCACGGCCGAGACCGGCGCCGCCTGCGTGCGCGGTATCCAGGACGGCGGGGTCGCCGCCACGGTGAAGCACTTCGTCGCGAACGACGCCGAGACCGACCGCTTCACGGTCGACAACACCGTCCCGCCCCGCGCACTGCGCGAGCTGTACCTCGCCCCGTTCGAGGCGATCGTCAGATGCGCCCGCCCCTGGGCCCTCATGGCCGCGTACAACCAGGTCAACGGCGTGACGATGACCGAGAACCGGCACCTCCAGACCGAGGTGCTGCGCGACGCGTGGGGCTTCGACGGGGTGGTCGTGTCCGACTGGTTCGCCGCCCGCTCCACCATGGGCGCGCTCGTCGGCGGCCTCGACGTGGCCATGCCGGGCCCGCACACCGTGTACGGCGACGCCCTCGCCGCGGCCGTCCGGGCCGGGGACGTCGACGAGGCGCTGGTCGACCGTTCCGTACGGCGCGTCCTGCGCCTCGCGGCCCGCGTCGGCGCCCTGGAAGGGGCCGAACCGGCCGTGCCGAGCCCCCCGGCGCATGTCGACGGGGAGGCCCTGGCCCGCGAGATCGCGCACCGCTCCTTCGTCCTCGTGCGCAACGAGTGCGGCGCCCTGCCCCTCGACCCGGCCCGCAGCCGCCGGGTGGCGCTCGTCGGCGCCGCAGCCCGCGACGCCCGCGTCCTCGGCGGCGGCTCCGCCCACGTCTTCCCCGCCCGCACGGTGTCGCCGCTCGACGGCCTGGCCGCCGCCCTGCCCGAGGGCACGGAGCTCGTCCACGCGCGGGGCGCCGACCTGTCCGGCGAACCCGCACCGGCCGGGCCCGGCTTCGCCCTGCGGGCCGTCTGCCGCGACGCAGAGGGGACCGTGCTGGCCGACGTCCCGCTGCCCTCGGGGCAGATCCAGTGGATCGGCGCCGACCTGCCCGGCGGGGTCACCCACGAGGCGCTGCACACCGTCGAGGTGACCGGCACGTACACCCCGCGGGAGGGCGGCGCGCACGGCTTCGGCACGCGCGGGGTCGGCGCGTTCACCCTCACCGTCGGCGGGCGGGTGCTGTACGACGGGACGCGGGAGGCGGAGCCCGCGGGCGACCCGTTCGAGGCGTTCGCCGGCACCCCCGCCGAGCACGGCGGCGCGGACCTCGCCGAGGGCGTGCCCGTCGAGGTGTCACTCCGGTACACCGTGGACCGCGACCGGCCGGCGCCGCTGCCCGCCGTCGTCTTCTCGCTGCTGCACCGGCCGCCGCGCCGCGACCCCGACGAGCTGATCGCCGAGGCCGTCGAGGCGGCCCGCGGCGCCGACGCCGCCGTCGTGGTCGTCGCCACCACCGAGCGCGTCGAGTCCGAGGGCTTCGACCGCGCCGACCTGCGCCTCCCCGGCCGCCAGGACGACCTGGTGCGCGCCGTCGCCGCCGCCAACCCGCGCACGGTCGTCGTCGTCAACGCGGGCGCCCCCGTCGAGATGCCGTGGCGCGACGACGTGGCCGCCGTGCTGCTCACCTGGTTCCCCGGCCAGGAGGGCGGCGCCGCCCTCGCCGACGTGCTCCTCGGTGCCGAGGAGCCGGGCGGGCGCCTGCCCACCACCTGGCCGGCCGCCCTCGCCGACGCCCCGGTCACGGCCGTCACCCCCGTGGACGGCGAACTGCGCTACGAAGAGGGGCCGTTCATCGGCTACCGCGCCTGGGACCGCGCCCCCGGGGGCCCCGCCCCCGCGTACCCCTTCGGGCACGGCCTCGGCTACACGACCTGGGAGTACGAGTCCCTGGTCGTCACCCCCGCCACCGCCCGCGTCCGCGTCCGCAACACCGGCACCCGCCCCGGCCGCGAGGTGATCCAGCTCTACGTCGCGCCCCGCGCCGACCTGGCCGAACGCCCCGCCCGCTGGCTGGTCGGCTTCGCGAGCGTGACGGCGGGGCCGGGTGCCCGCGCGGAGGCGGAGATCAGGTTCGCGCCCCGCCCGTTCGACGTCTGGGACGAGGAGGCGGGCGCCTGGACCGCCGTACCCGGCCAGTACGAGATCCGCGCGGGCCGCTCCCTGACGGACACCCGTCTCACCGTCACCCTCGAACTGGACTGACCGCCCGGAGGCGCGGCCGACCGCGAGACGCCACCGCACCTGCCGGGACCGACCGCGACCGGCCGGGACCGACCGCGACCGTCCGGGACCGGCCGCGACCGGCCGGGACGCCGCACCGCCGAGCACCCGGCGGACACGGCCCTCCGTGTTCCCGCCCCACGTGTTCCCGCCCCACGTGTTCCCGCCCCACGTGGCCCCGCCCCACGTGGCCCCGCCCCAGGTGTTCCCGCCCCACGTGGGCGGGCACGCCGCGGGCCTGCGCGGGCCTACGCGGACGGTCGTGCGGCCGTGACGGTGCGGTAGGCGATCTCGGCCAGCCGCCCCTGCCCGTCCCTGCTCGGGTGGAACACGTCCCAGGGGCTCAACTGGGTCCCGTCGAAGGGGTACGAGAAGACCGCGCCCCCGTCGTGCCGGCACCGCTTGTCGCGCGCGCACACCTCGCGCAGCACCCCGTTGTACGCGACGACCCGCTCCCGCACCCGGTCCCGGCGCTCCCGCGCCTGCGTGCCCAGGTCCTGGGCGTCGGCCAGCATCGACGCGCAGACCCCGAGCCGCCACACGCGCTGCCCCACCGGGTGGTCGCGCCCCTGCGACCACAGCCGCCGCAGGTCGGGGATGCTCGCCACGTACACCTGCGTGGCCGGCGACTCCTTGCGCAGCCGGGCCATCGCCGCCTCGAACGACGCCCGGAACTCGTCGACCGGCGTCATCAGCCCGGCGTGCGGCCGGCACGCGTCGTTCGCGCCGACCATCACCGTCACCAGCCCCGGCCGGTGCCGCGCCGCCAGCCCCATCTGCTCGGGCAGCTCGGCGACGCGCGCCCCCGACCGGGCCAGGTTCCAGCTGCGGGACGCCAGCGCGGGCGCCCCGAGCAGCCGCAGCGCCAGGCTGTTCACCCCGGTGTCGGAGCCGGTCGCCCACGACACCTCCGGACAGTCCGTCAGCAGGCCGCAGGCGTCGAAGCCGCGCGTGATGGAGTCCCCGACGGCGGCGACGGAGGCGGGCCGCGGGTTCCACGCGGGCGTGGGGGAGGGGCTGGGCCGCACCGACGGGGGACGTCGTACCGCGTCCCCGCCGTTGCTGCTTTCGGGGGACCCGACACACCCGGACAGAGCCGCCCCGCAGAGCAGCGCCGCGGCCGTCGCGAGAGCCGCCGCACGGCGGAGGGGGCGGACGCCGGAGGCGGGCGGCGCGGCGGCGCCCTGGCGGGTGAATGCTTGGTGTCGACGGGCCACGGGACCGACCGTACGTCATCCCAAGCGGCCCGGCGCACGGTAGCTTTTCCCCGTCGAACCAGAGGCGCCCGGCCGACCGGCTCCGGTAAATTACATCACGTCACAAGCTGTCCGTTTTGCGGAGTTTCGCTCCCGATGCTGTTTACTGAGGCCGCTGGGAAAAGGCGAACCTCGTCCCACACTGGAGGTCCCGGTGACGACACGTGGAGTCCTGTACGTCCACTCCGCGCCGCGCGCGCTGTGCCCGCACGTCGAATGGGCGGTCGGGGGCGTGCTCGGCACGAGGGCCCAGCTCGACTGGATCCGCCAGCCTGCGTCACCGGGCACGTGGAGAGCCGAGTTCTCCTGGCGGGGGCAGCCGGGCACCGCGTCCAAGCTCGCCTCCGCCCTGCGCGGCTGGCAGATGCTCCGCTTCGAGGTGACCGCCGAGCCCTGCTCCACCGCCGAGGGCGAGCGCTACAGCGCCACCCCCGACCTGGGCATCTTCCACGCGGTCATCGGCATCCACGGCGACATCATGATCCCCGAGGACCGGCTGCGCGCCGCGCTCGCCCGCTCCGCGCAGGGCGAGACCCTGCTGGAGGCCGAGGTCGCCAAGCTCCTCGGCAAGCCCTGGGACGACGAACTGGAGCCCTTCCGGTACGCGGGCGAGGGCGCCCCGGTCCGCTGGCTCCACCAGGTCGTCTGACCGCACGCCCCGCCCCGCCCCGCGCCCCCACGCCCCGGCCGGCGACGCGGCCGGCGACGCGCCCGCGCGCCCGCCCGCCCGCCCGCGCGCCGTTTCGCCCCGCCGTCCCGTCGTGTGACGCGCCGGCCCGCCCCCTCCCGCCTCCCGCGCGCACGGGAAGAGGCCCCCGTCCCGTCTCCGGGATGGGGGCCCCTCCATGACGTACGGGCCGGGCGCCTCCGCCCCGCTCGAACGTTCGTGCCGCTTACGGCGTCAGAGCGTGCGGAAGGCGAGGACCACGTTGTGGCCGCCGAAGCCGAACGAGTTGTTGATCGCCGCGATCGTGCCCTCGGGCAGCGTGCGGGGCTCGCCGCGCACGACGTCCGCGTCGATCTCCTCGTCGAGGTCGTCGACGTTGATGGTCGGCGGGGCCGTGCGGTGGTACAGCGCCAGGACCGTCGCGACGGTCTCGATGCCGCCCGCACCGCCCAGCAGGTGGCCGGTCATCGACTTGGTCGCGGAGATCGCGACGTGGTCGAGGTCGTCGCCGAGGACCTTGCGCAGCGCCTTCACCTCGGCGACGTCGCCCTGCGGCGTCGAGGTGGCGTGCGCGTTCAGGTGCACGACCTCGGCCGGCTTGAGGTCCGTGTCGTCCAGCAGGTTCTGCAGGGCGGCGGCGATGCCGCGGCCGGTCGGCTCGGGCTGCGCGATGTGGTGGCTGTCGGCGGACAGGCCCTGACCGAGCGCCTCGCAGTACACGCGGGCGCCGCGCGCGGCGGCGTGCTCCGCGGACTCCAGGACGACGACACCGGCGCCCTCGCCGAGGACGAAGCCGTCGCGGCCCTTGTCGTACGGGCGCGAGGCCTTCTCGGGCTCGTCGTTGCTCTTGGACATCGCCATCATGTTGGCGAACGCCGCGATGGGCAGCGGGTGGATGGCCGCCTCGGTGCCGCCCGCCACGACCACGTCGGCGCGGCCGGTACGGATCATCTCGATGGCGTAGCCGATCGCCTCGGCGCCCGACGCGCACGCCGACACCGGGGTGTGCACGCCCGCCTGGGCGTTCACCTCCAGACCGACGTTGGCGGAGGGGCTGTTCGGCATGAGCATGGGCACCGTGTGCGGGGAGACCCGCCGGGCGCCCTTCTCCTTCAGTACGTCGTACTGGTCCAGCAGGGTCGTCACGCCGCCGATGCCGGAGGCGATGACGGAGCCCAGGCGCTCGGGGCGGATCTGCCCCTCCTCGCCGGCGGAGCCGGAGAAGCCCGCGTCCGCCCACGCCTCGCGCGCGGCGATGACGGCGAACTGGGCGGAGCGGTCCAGCTTGCGGGCGAGCGGCCGGGGCAGGACCTCCAGCGGCTCCACGGCCACGCGGGCCGCGATCTGGACGGGCAGGTCGGCGAACCGCTCGCCCTCGAGGGGCCTGACGCCGGAACGCCCGGCCAGCAGCCCCTCCCAGGTCGAGGCGGAGTCGCCACCCAGCGGTGTGGTTGCGCCGATACCGGTGACGACCACGGTGCGATTGGTCGGGCTCACAGGAATTCTTTCTCCACGTGTATGAGGTATGCGTGAAAACGGCGCCACCGCCGGGTGGCGATCCGATCAGGCCTGGTGCTTGAGGATGTACTCGGCAGCGTCGCGGACCGTCTTGAGGCCCTTGACGTCGTCGTCCGGGATCTTCACCGAGAAGCGCTCCTCGGCGGCGACGACGACCTCGACCATGGACAGGGAGTCCACGTCCAGGTCGTCCGTGAAGGACTTGTCGAGCTCGACGTCCTCGGTGGGGATGCCGGCGATCTCGTTGACGATCTCGGCGAGACCCTCGACGATCTCTTCCAGGGTGGCGGCCATGTGGCGCTCCTTCAGTGGGTAGCTCTGTGCTTGTCAGAGGATGGGACGGCGGTCGGTCCGGTACGGAAGACCGGAACGGCCGCCTAGGGGAGGGTAACGACCGTCGCGGCGTAGACGAGCCCCGCCCCGAAGCCGATGACGAGCGCGGTGTCACCGCTCTTCGCCTGCCCGGTCGCCAGGAGCCGCTCCATCGCGAGCGGGATCGAGGCGGCCGAGGTGTTGCCGGTGGTCTCCACGTCGCGGGCGACCGTGACGTGCTCCGGCAGCTTCAGCGTCTTCACCATCGAGTCGATGATCCGCATGTTGGCCTGGTGCGGAATGAAGACGTCCAGGTCGGCCGCGGTGATGCCGGCCGCGTCGAGGGCCTGCTGGGCGACCTTGGCCATCTCGAAGACGGCCCAGCGGAACACCGCCTGGCCCTCCTGCGTGATGGCCGGGAAGCGCTCCACCACGCCGTCGCGGTAGTCCGTCCACGGCACGGTCTGCTTGATGGTCTCGGACTTGTCGCCCTCCGAGCCCCAGACCGTCGGGCCGATCGCCGGCTCGTCGGACGGGCCGACCACGACCGCGCCCGCGCCGTCGCCGAAGAGGAAGGCCGTGGCCCGGTCCTCCAGGTCGGTGAGGTCGCTGAGCCGCTCCACGCCGATGACGAGGACGTACTCGGCGGAGCCCTCGACGACCATGCCCTTCGCGAGCGTCAGCCCGTAGCCGAAGCCCGCGCAGCCCGCCGAGATGTCGAACGCCGCGGGCTTGCTCGACGTGAGTCGGTCCGCGATCTCCGTGGCGACGGCCGGGGTCTGCTTGAAGTGCGACACCGTGGAGACGATGACGCCGCCGATCTGCTCGGGGCTGACCCCGGCGTCCGCGAGGGCCTTGCCGGCCGCCTCGACGGACATGGCGGTCACGGTCTCCTCGGGCGACGCCCAGTGGCGCGTCGCGATGCCGGAGCGCGAGCGGATCCACTCGTCGGACGAGTCGATCTTCTCGAGGATCACCTCATTCGGCACGACACGGGTGGGGCGGTAGCCGCCGACCCCCATGATCCGCGCGTACGGGGCGCCCTTGCTGGGCCTGATCTTCGCCATGCTCTACGGCTCCTTGCTCCGTCAGGAGGCGGCGCCGGCGTGCTCGGCGATGAGCGCGCGTGCCGCGTCGAGGTCGTCGGGTGTCTTGAGCGCGAGCGTCTTGACGCCGGGGAGGGCCCGCTTGGCGATGCCGGTCAGCGTGCCGCCCGGGCACACCTCGACCAGCGCGGTGGCACCGAGCCGCTGGAACGTCTCCATGCACAGGTCCCAGCGGACCGGGTTGGCCACCTGGCCCACGAGCCGGGTGACGACATCGGCACCCGTGGCGACGGTCCGGCCGTCCTTGTTGGACACGTAGGCGACCTTCGGGTCCGCCGGGGCGAGGTCCCGCGCGGCCTCCTCCAGCCGGGCCACGGCGGGCGCCATGTGCTGCGTGTGGAACGCGCCGGCGACCTGGAGCGGGACGACGCGGCGCACGCCCTCCGGCTTGTCCTCCGCGAGCGCGGCCAGCTGCTCCATGGTGCCGGCGGCGACGATCTGGCCCGCGCCGTTGACGTTGGCCGCGGTCAGGCCGAGCTTCTCCAGGTGCGGGACGGTGACCTCGGGGTCGCCGCCGAGCAGGGCCGACATGCCCGTGCGGGTGACGGCGGCGGCCTCGGCCATCGCCAGGCCGCGGGCCCGTACGAGGCGCAGCGCGGCCGTGTCGTCGAGGACACCGGCCAGCGCGGCGGCGGTGAACTCGCCGACGCTGTGGCCGGCGACCGCGTCCGGGGCGGGCCCGCCGAGCGCGGCGGCGGAGAGCAGGCCGGCGGCGACCAGCAGGGGCTGGGCGACCGCCGTGTCGCGGATCTCCTCCGCGTCGGCCTTCGTGCCGTAGTGGACCAGGTCCAGGCCGATCGCCTCCGACCACGCGCCGACGCGGTCGGCGGCGTCCGGAAGGTCGAGCCAGGGGGTCAGGAAGCCGGGCGTCTGAGCGCCTTGGCCGGGAGCGACGAGTACGAGCACCCTCACACTCTCTCTTGTGGACGGTCCTGGAGGCCCGTGGGGACTAGGACGAAGAACCGTCGGGCGAATTGTTGGTCCCCGACAAAAACCCTAGGACTGCGTCTCGGCGTCGGCCAGACGCCCCAGGATCAGCGCGATCCGCAGCGTGAAGGCCGACCGTACATCGGACGGCGACCAGCCCGTGACATCGGTCACACGTCGCAGCCGGTAGCGCACGGTGTTGGGGTGCACGAACAGCATGCGGGCCGCGCCCTCGAGGCTGCTCGCCTGCTCCAGGTACACACTCAGCGTCTCCAGCAGCGCCGACCCGGCCTCCTCCAGCGGTCTGTAGATCTCCTCCACCAGCTGCTCGCGCGCGGACGGGTCCGAGGCGATGGCGCGCTCCGGCAGCAGATCGTCCGCGAGGACCGGCCGGGGCGCGTCCTGCCAGGCGGAACAGGCTTTGAGGCCGGCCGCCGCCGCCTGCGCGGACCGGGTCGCCGCCAGCAGGTCCGGGACGACCGGACCGGCCACGACGGGCCCCGCCGCGTACGGGCCGATCAGCGCCTTCGCCACCGCCAGCGGGTTGTCGCTGCCGCCCGCGATCACCACCAGGCGGTCGCCGAGCACCCCGGTGAGGACCTGCAGCTTGGCGTGGCGGGCCGCCCGGCGGATCGCCTCCACGGTCAGCTCGCTGTCACCGTCCGGGGCGGTGCCGAGGATGACGCACACGTGCTCGGGCGAGTTCCAGCCGAGGGCGGCGGCCCTGCTGACCGCGCCCTCGTCGGCCTCGCCGGACAGCACCGCGTTCACGACGAGGGACTCCAGGCGGGCGTCCCACGCGCCCCGCGCCTCGGCGGCCTGCGCGTACACCTGCGCCGTCGCGAAGGCGATCTCCCGCGCGTAGACGAGCAGCGCCTCACGGAGCACCGACTCGTCACCGGGGGCGGCGACCTCCTCGATGGCCGACTCCATGACCTCGATGGTCGTGCGGACCATCTCCACGGTCTGGCGCAGCGTGATCGCGCGGGTCAGTTCGCGCGGCGCCGTCCCGAACACGTCGGTGGAGATCGCCTGCGGGGTCTCCGGGTGCCGGAACCACTCGGTGAACGCGGCGATGCCGGCCTGCGCGACCAGGCCGATCCAGGAACGGTTCTCCGGGGGCATCGCCCGGTACCACGGCAGTGTCTCGTCCATGCGTGCGATGGCGCTGGCGGCGAGCCGCCCGGAGGACTGCTCGAGTCGCTTCAGGGTCGCTGCGTGCGGGTGGGCGTCGTTCACTGCGGGATCAGGCACGGGACAAGACTGCCTTATCGGGACGGCGGACCGCCCAGCCGGTCTACCGTTGTGGCCGTGATGTCCCTACACAGAGCCGGTGACCGCTATCCGGGCGGTGACCCGGCCGCCGGGATCGAGACCCGGCACGCCTTCTCGTTCGGCCCGCACTACGACCCGGGCAACGTCCGCTTCGGCGCGCTCGTCGCCTGCAACGAGGAGCGGCTCGCGCCGGGCGCCGGCTTCGACGAGCACCCGCACAGCCACACCGAGATCGTCACCTGGGTCGTCGAGGGCGAGCTGACGCACCGCGACTCCGCCGGGCACGCGACCGTCGTCAGGCCGGGCGACGTGCAGCACCTGAGTTCGGCGGGCGGGGTGCGGCACGTGGAGCGCAACGACGGCGCCGCGCCGCTGGTGTTCGTGCAGATGTGGCTCGCCCCGCTCGAACCGGGCGGCGAACCGTCGTACGGGCTCGTCCGGCGCCCGGCCGGCGAGGCCGGGGAGGCCGTCTCGTACGCCGTGCCCGCGGCGGGCGCCGTGCTGCACGTGCGGCGGCCGCAGGCGGGGCAGCGCGCGGCCGTCCCGGACGGGGACTTCGTGTACGTCCACGTGGTGCGCGGCGAGGTCCGGCTGACCTGCGCGGGAGAGGTGGCGGGGCTGTCGGCGGGCGACGCCGCCCGCCTCACCGGGGCGCGGGGCGCGGAGCTGACCGCGGTCACGGCCGCCGAGGTCCTGATCTGGCGGATGACCCGCCCCGACTGAGGAGCCTGCACGGCCGGGCGGCCCGCTCGGCCTGGGCGGCTCGGCCTGGGCGGCTCCGTCAGGGGGCCGCTCGGTCAGGGCGGCCGGGGGCCGGGGCGGGCTCAGGGAACCGGTTCCGGAGGGCAGGGTCCGAGCGCCCGGCCCCGAGCGGCAGGGTCCGAGCGCCCGGCCTCGAGCGGCCGGCCCGGACGATCGGGCTCAGAACACCGCCTCCGCCGCTCGGTGGCTTCGCGGGCGCCCGCGACCCGCCCCGAGGAGCCGCAGCAAAGCCGGATCGGCGGCCGAGCCGTCGGTGAGCGGGTCGAAACGGCGCCCCACCGGCGTGTGGAGCGGCTTGGTGCCGTCGGGCCGGGCGGCCGGTCCGGAAGGCCGGGCCCAGGCAACCGGTCGCGGACTCCGGGTCCGGACGGGCTGCCGTGGAGGGGCCGGGTCCGGGTACCGGCCCCGGGGGCCGCCTTCGGGCAGTCGGGTCCTCGGCGGGCCAGGACAGGGCCGGGCAGGCGGTCCTAGGCGGCCGGGCCGCGGCGCAGCTCGGCGAGGACCGCGTCGGTGAAGGGGGGCCACGCCTCGATCGCCCACGGGCCGAACGGACGGTCCGTCAGCGCCACGCAGGCGGCCCCCGCCTCCGGGTCCACCCACAGGAACGTGCCCGACTGCCCGAAGTGCCCGAACGTCCGGGGCGACGACGAACCACCGGTCCAGTGCGGCGCCTTGCCGTCCCGGATCTCGAAGCCGAGCCCCCAGTCGTTGGGCCGCTGGTGCCCGTACCCCGGCAGGATGCCGGTCAGCCCGGGATGGACGACCGTCATCGCCTCCAGCACCGTCCGCGCGTCCAGCAGCCGGGGCGCCTGCACCTCCGCCGCGAACCGCGCGAGGTCGTCCACCGTGGACACCCCGTCCTTCGCGGCCGAGCCCTCCAGCGTCGTCGACGCCATCCCGAGCGGCTCCAGCACGGCCTGGCGCAGGTACTCCGCGAACGGGATCTCCGTCGCCTTCGCCACGTGGTCCGCCAGCACCTCGAAGCCCGTGTTGGAGTAGATCCGCCGCGTGCCGGGCGCCGCCGTCACCCGGTTCTCGTCGAAGGCGAGGCCCGAGGTGTGGGCCAGGAGGTGCCGCACCGTCGACCCCTCCGGGCCGGCCGGCTCGTCCAGTTCGACGGCGCCCTCCTCGTAGGCGACGAGCACCGCGTACGCGGCCAGCGGCTTCGTCACGGAGGCGAGCGGGAACCGCCGGTCCGTCGGCCCGTGCGCCCCCGCGAGCGTGCCGTCCGCGCGGACCACCGCGGCGGCCGCCGCGGGCACGGGCCAGTTCTCGATCATCGCCAGGCTCTCCATGCGGACGAGCGTACTTGCTCGTCGCGGCGCTTGCTTCGAGTGCGCTCCAGGGTCCTAGCGTGGGGGCATGACGGTGATCGAGACCACTCCGGCGGCCGCCCGGACCACCGACGCCTGCGCCGCCCCACCGGCCCGCCACCCCCGACCCGACGGAGAGGACCAGTACACGATCAGCGAGGTGGCCGCCTGGACCGGCCTCTCCGCCCACACCCTCCGCTGGTACGAGCGCATCGGCCTGATGCCGCACGTCGACCGGTCCGCGACCGGCCAGCGCCGCTTCACCAACCGGGATCTGGACTGGCTCACCCTGGTCGGCAAGCTCCGCCTGACCGGCATGTCCGTCGCCGCGATGGTCCGCTACGCCGAACTGGTCCGTGCCGGTGACCACACCTTCCACGAACGGCGCGAACTCCTCGAAGCCACCCGCCGCGACGTCCTCGCGCGCATCTCCGAACTCCACGGCACCCTCGCCGTACTCGACTACAAGATCGACATCTACACGGGCGCCCGGCCGGCGCCGGAAAGGGCCGCACGATGACCTCCGACGAGACGAACGCCCCGCTTCCCCAGGTGCGACTGGGCGCGACGGGCCCGACGACCGGCGTCCAGGGCCTGGGCGCCATGGGCATGAGCGAGTTCTACGGCGACACCGACGAGGCAGCCGCCCGCGACACGCTCGACGCCGCCCTCGAGTCGGGCGTCACCCTCATCGACACCGCCGACGTCTACGGGCGCGGCGCCAACGAGGAGTTCCTCGCCCCGTTCGTCGCCGCCCACCGCGACGAGATCACCCTGGCCACCAAGTTCTCCATGGTCCGTACGGACGACCCCGCCTACCGGGGCGTCCGCAACGACCCCGCCTACGTCAAGGCCGCCGTCGAGGGCAGCCTCCGCCGGCTCGGCGTCGACGTCATCGACCTGTACTACATGCACCGCCGCGACCCGGCCGTCCCGCTCGCCGAGTCCGTGGGCGCCATGGCCGAACTCGTCCGCGAGGGCAAGGTCAGGCACCTCGGTCTCAGCGAGGTCACCGGCCCGGAGCTGCGCGAGGCCCACGCCGTCCACCCCATCGCCGCCCTGCAGTCCGAGTGGTCGCTGTTCTCCCGCGACGTGGAGGTCAGCGCCGTCCCCGCCGCCGCGGAGCTCGGTGTCGCCCTCGTCCCCTACTCCCCGCTCGGCCGCGGCTTCCTCACCGGAGCGTTCGCCGACGCGGCACGTGACCTCCCCGAGAACGACTTCCGCCGCACCCAGCCGCGCTTCTCGGGCGACAACGCCCGCAGCAACGCCGCGCTCCTCGAACCCGTCCGCTCCCTCGCCGCCGCCCACGGAGCCACCCTCGCGCAGATCGCCCTGGCCTGGGTCCACCAGCGCGCGGCCGTGCACGGCCTGACCGTCGTCCCCATCCCCGGCACCCGCAAGCGCAGCCGCCTGCTGGAGAACGCCGCTGCCACCCGCATCGTCCTCACCGCATCCGAACTCGACCTCCTCGAACCGATCGCCACCCAGGTGGCCGGCGCCCGCTATCCCGACATGTCCACCACCTCCGCCGCCCGAGAGAGCTGACCGCCGCCTCCTGACCACGCGGATCCCCTCCCGACGCCGGGGTGCCTCCGCCCCGCACGCCCTCGGCTCCCTGGCAGCCCCGATGCCTTCGGCGGCGCGATGGCGCGGCGCCCAAGCGGTCCCCGTCTGGGCTTCACCCCCTTCAAGCTCCCACCCGGACACCGGGCTCCGGGCCCCGTCCACACTGCCCGGCGCCCGGTCCGGGCCCGGCGCCCCGGACGACACCAGGGCCGGGGGCGGCCCCGGGATCCAGCCGCGACGCAGCGCTCGGACCGGGGCCCGACCAGCCCCGGAGACGGGGCGCGACCCGTGTCCGGGCCACGGGCCGGGCCGGCGCCCAGGCTCCGAACGGACAGGCCAGGCCCAAGGCGCAGTCCAGGGCCGGGCCATGCTCACCGGTTCCCCCCAACCGTTGCCCGCCCTCACGTCAGACCGAGGGCGAAAGCCGTGAAGCCGGCCGCCAGGACGCCCGCCACCGCGCGCCGCGTCCTGGTGGCCCCGGTCCACGGAGCCTCGAAGACCCGCGCGTAGCGGACGATGAGGACCAGCAGCACCGCGAACACCGGCAGCCACGCCGCCCGGGCCGCTATCCAGCCCAGGGTGTCCGGCGCCGTCGTCAGCCCCGGCACCGCCCCGGCGGTCAGCGACGCGGGCACCGCCGCGGCCAGCATCGCCGTCTGGTGCCAGCACAGCACCGTCATCGCCGACAGGTTGACCACCACCACCGGCGCCCACAGGGCGGGCCTGCGCAGCAGCGCCCCCAGCCGGTCCCGCAACAGGATCGCCGCGCCGCTCTGCGCGGACGCCAGCGCCAGGACCAGCAGCGACGGCGGATGCGAGTTGGTTCGCGCCTCACCGGGCACGCCCACCATCGACGCCGGGTAGTCGAACACCGCCAGCAGCACCGCGAACAGGGCCGCTCCGCCCGCGAGGAGCGCCCACGCCTCCCGCCGGCCGACCCGCCGCTCCCCCCACGCCACCCCGAGCTGGTAGGCGAACAGCCAGCCCGGCAGCACGTTCAGCAGGCCCAGCCAGGAGGGCACCGCGTCGGCGTACGGCCCGTACCGCAGCAGGTCCACGACGGCGACCCAGCCGAGCAGCGCCGCCGCCGCCCAGACACCCACGGCGTCCGCCGCCCGCACGCACCACGGGGTGAGCGCGGTGACCACCGTGTACACCCCGACGAACCACAGCGGCTGGATCACCAGCGTCGCCCCCGTCCGCAGCGTGTCGCCGGGTATGCCCGCCAGGAAGCCGGCGGTCGCCGGCGCGGCCCACACCGCCGTCACCCCCAGCACGGGCCGCCCGAGCCGCACGACCCTGCCGCGCAGCCACTCCCCGGTACCGCCGCGCCCGCGCCGGTAGGACAGCACCGAGGCGTAGCCGCCGACCAGGAAGAAGATCCCGAGCATCTGCAGGACCCAGCTCGCCGGCGCCAGGAACCCGAACGACGACAACGGACTGGCGTTGTGGAGGGCGCCCTCGCCGTCCAGCGTGAACCCACCGAGCATCCAGTGCCCGACCGGCACGGCCAGGAGGGCCAGCGCGCGCAGTCCGTCCACGGCCCGGTCGCGGTGTGCGGGCGTGCGCCGCTCGATCCGTTCGACGAGCCTCATACGGTCTCCCCCCTGGCGATCGCGGCGAAGGCGCGCAGCGAACTGGTGCCGGATGCGAAGTAGCCGTCGTGGCCGCGGGCGTCCCCGGCCGGCACCCGCCGGGCGCCGAACGCCTCGGACGCCGGGTCCGTGCCGTGCCCGAGGCCGAGGAAGGCCACGTTCGGCACCTTGGATATCCAGTCGGTCGGGTCCTTCGCGGCCCACACCCGCGCGGCCGTTCCCAGCTCTCCGGCGTTCGCCGCGCGCATGCCGGGCGATCCGAACACCACGAGGTCCTTCGCCTTCATCTCGGCCGCGGCCAGCCCGCACACCACCGATCCGTAGCTGTGGCAGAACACCGAGGGAGCGGCCGTGCCCGTCGCCGCGAGACCACCCGTGAAGCGCGCCAGCCGCTCCGCGCCCGCCTCGGCGAGGCCGCCGGTCGCCGCGTCCAGTCCCACCCCGACCGGTGTCGTGTACCCGACCCAGGCGATCACCGCCGTGTCCCGCCCCGCCGCCGACCGCAGCTGCCGCGCCATCCCGGCCGTGGTGCCGTGCGGCGAACGCGCCCGGTCGTACGATCCGGCGTCCATGTCCGATCCCGGCACCACGACGGCGACATGGCGGCCGCGCTCCAGATCCCCGAACACCTCCGCGACCAGACCGCGGCCGCGGGGGTCGAATGCGAGGAGACGGCGCCCCGCCAGGTGTGCGTACCGGGCGTCACGGGAGACGGTCAGGGCGTTCGCCTCGTACCGCAGCGACACCGGCGCCCCGTCGAGGTTCCCCACCACTCCGGGATGGCGGCGGGCCAGCCGCTGCCGCTGCACCCCGTCGAGGCTCCGGAAGAACGCGGCCACCTCGGTCGGTGCCGCTTCGACCGGGTCGGGCAGTGGCCGCCCCAGCGATGTGTCGGCCCTCCACGCCGAACTTCCCGGCGGGGGACCGGCCGCCGCCTGCCGGGCGCCCCCCGACGCCCAGCCGGTGGTCCCGGTGACGATGCCGACCGCCAGTGCGGCGGCCACCACGGTCCTCGTGTATCGGCGCATGCGCCCCCCTCTTCCGTCCTGTGCGATGTGACGCGGTGTGACGGAGAGGAAGGTAGGAGGACGGCACCCGGACGATCGTCACCCTGCGGAGCCAACTACCGGGTGATACCTGGGTAGGGGGTGTCCTACGACGACGCGTCGCGCCGGTGGAAAGGGGCGTGCGAGGTCGCGGAACGTCGCGCGGCGGACGGCGGGCCGCCTCGACAGGACCAGGGGCCGGAGGTCAGACGGTCTCACCGGGCGTGACGAGCCCGGACTCGTAGGCGAAGACCACGGCCTGTGCCCGGTCGCGCAGCCCCAGCTTGGCGAGAACCCGACCGATGTGGGTCTTCACCGTCTGCTCGGCGAGGACCAGATGCGCGGCGATCTCCTGGTTCGACAGGCCCCGCGCGACCAGCTCCAGCACTTCCGTCTCACGCGGCGTCAGCCCGTTGAGCCGCACCGAACGCTCCCGGCGCGGCGCGGGCCGCTGGGCGGCGAAGTCCTCGATGAGCCGGCGTGTGACCGACGGCGCGAGCAGCGCCTCACCGCCCGCCACCACCCGCACCGCGGCGATCAGGTCCGCCGGCGGGGCGTCCTTGAGGAGGAAACCCGACGCCCCGGCGCGCAGCGCCTCGTACACGTAGTCGTCCACGTCGAACGTCGTCAGCATCAGGACCTTCGGCCGGTGCGTCACACCGGGCGGTGGGTTCAGCAGCTCGCGCGCCGCCGCGAGCCCGTCCATCTCGGGCATGCGCACGTCCATCAGGACCACGTCGGGGTGTGCGGACCGGCCGACCTCGACGCCCGCCCGCCCGTCGGGTGCCTCACCCACCACGTCGATGTCGGACTGCGCCGACAGCAGTGCGGCGAAACCCGCCCGCACCATGGCCTGGTCGTCCACGATGATCACGCGGATGGTCACGAGGTCCCCCTTCTCGACGGTCAGGGAAGCCGAGCGAACAGGGGCAGCCGCGCCGCCACCCGGAAGCCGCCGTCGGGCAGCGGCCCCGTGTCGAGCATCCCGCCGGTCAACCGTACGCGCTCGCGCATACCGACCAGACCGTGTCCCGTCCCGGAGGTCTCCAGCGGCGCAGTGGGCTTTGCCGGAGGCCCGTTGACGACCAGGACGATCAGCCACTCCAGATTGGGCGAGCGGGACACGGACACCCGCGTCCGGGCTCCCGGGGCGTGGCGCACCACGTTGGCCAGTCCCTCCTGGACGATCCGGTACGCCGACAGGTCCACGGCCTGTGGAACCGTGCCCAGGTCGGCCGCGAGCGACAGCTCCACCGGCAGGCCCGCCCGTATCGTCGCCTCGACGAGCTGCGGCACCCGGTCGACGCCGGGCTGAGGTGCCCGCTCGCCCTCCGCGTTCTCACTGCGCAGGACCGACAGCATCCGCCGCATCTCCGTCAAGGACTCCCGTGCGGACGCGGCCATGGACGCGAACTCCTCCCGCGCGGCCTCCGGCAGCCCGTCGATCCGGTAGGGCGCCGAGTCGGCCTGCACGGTGATGACCGACATGTGGTGGGCGACCACGTCGTGCAACTCGCGGGCGATGCGGGCCCGCTCCTCCAGCAGGGTCCGCCGTGACCGTTCGGCCTCGCTGATGGTCTCCTGCTCCACGAGCCGCCGCTGCGCGTCACCGCGCTCCCGGAGCATGCCGGTTATCAGCAGGACGACCCCGCTCAGCACGAACAGCAGCAGGTGGACGGCGTTGCCCCCGGCCTGGCCGCCGAACAGCTCCAGAACGAAACCGGCCGCGCCGGTCACCAGCCAGACACTCACCAGCGTGCGCCGCTGCTCGCGCAGCCCCACGCCGAGCATCAGTCCCAGGTAGCCGACGACGACCATCGGCGTCCACGGCCACGGCCGGCCCTCGGCGGCGGCCCCGCTCATCATCACCACGGCCCCCAGGACATCGGCGGCGAAGACCACCCACCATGCCTGGAGCGGCCGTGACACCGCCATGAACAGCGGGGCGGTCTGGGCGGTGGCCAGCAGTCCGGCGATGCCGCCGTTCACCCCGTAGTCGCCGACGAGCACCACGACCGTGACCGGCAGCAGAGACGCGACCAGTGCCAGCGCCACCACGTGCGGCACGAGCCGCACCCATCGGGAAGCGGCCTGGCCGAGGAGTGCCGCCCCCGGCTCCGTGGGTGTCGACAGTGCGGTGCTGAGCGCGCGCGCCGCCTCCCCCACGAGGCGCCGCGCACGGTGTGCGGCGGTCTCCCGTGCGGGGGAGCCCCAGGGGCGGGGCGGGAACGGGAACGGCTCCTCCCGAGGCGGGCCGGGCCGTTCACCCGGAGGGACGGGGGGAGGGGGAAGGCTGCTCATGGTCCTGCCAGCCTAGGCACGCCCCCTCGCCCCGGCGTCATACCAGGGAGCCAGTTCGCCGCCTCATACCCCGGTATGAGGCGGTGCGGCAGGTCCGTTCCCCGCCCTCACAGCTCGGCGAGCAGTTCCGCCTTCTTCGCGGTGAACTCCTCATCCGTCACCAGGCCCGCCCGGTGCAGGTCGCCGAGGTGCCTGATCCGCTCCGCGATGTCGGCCGGGTCGCGCCGCCCCGCCCCCACGGGCACCGGCACGGGCGCCGCGCGATCGGCGTCCCGTACCGCCTGCAGGACCGAGGCGGCGAACGGCAGCGACTCGTGGACGGGGCCGTAACCCAGGCCGAACAGGACCGCCGCCGGGTCCTGGTCCGGCGGGACGGGGCCCGGCCCGCCGTCGCGCCGTACCAGCCGCAGACACCCGTCGAGCACGTCGGGCGAGCGCCACTCGACGCCGCTCAGCGCACTCACCGCGAACGACTGGTCGCCGGCCTTCCACTTGGCGGACGAGGCACCCGTCCAGAACCAGCGGAAGGACACATTCTGGCCATCGAAGGACGCCTTGCCGTCGTACGCCTTGAATTGCAGCGGCGGCTTCGGCGCGGCCACCAGGAACCGCTCGGCGGGCTCATCGCGCCCCGGTCCGAGACACGCGCGCAACTCGTCCGCGTAGTACTCGGCGAGCGTCTCCCGATCGGCCGGCAGCACCAGCCGGTACGGGTCGCAGCCCTCCTTCAACTGGCCGTCCGCCACGGCCATCAGAGGGTCGGCGCCGGGACGCGGCACGGCGTGCAGCACGACCGTGCCCCGCTTGCCCGGGGAGAGGGTCACCGATGCCAGCGCCTCGTGCGGGACGCGTCTTTCGCGCAGCGCCTGGAACAGCTTCGGCGCACGGATCCCCCGTTCGAAGCGGATGAGCACGGCGTCGGTTTCGAACTCCCAGGTGGCATGAATTCCGGCCAGCACATCACCCATGTGCCTCATCGTATGCGGCGGGCGTCCGCGCGTCGCCCCCCGGAAGACAAGCGGAAACGGACTGCGCTGCCCGACTTCTCAGCGGGTCAGACCGGCGTCGCGCCGTGGATTCCGCTCCGGCAGGCGTCCGCCGCACCGGCGCAGCGCACGTCGCCGTACGAGCCCACGCCTATCACCGCGAAGTTCCGCAGGCTCTCCGTGCCCGGCACGAAGTACCCGCCGTGGCCCGCCACGCCGTCGGCCGAAAGCAGCCGCGCCCCGAACTCGGGCTCGACCGGGTCGGCGCCGTGCCCCAGCCCGCCGACGTCCAGGTGCGGCACGTCGGCGATCCAGTCCTCGTCGTCCCGCATCGCCCACACCCGCGCGCGCGTGCCGAGCGCCGCCGCGGTCTGCGCCCGCATGCCGGGACTGCCGGCGACGGCGATGTCCGCGACCCGAGGGGGGAGGCGGCGTGCGGCGAGTCCGCAGACCACGGAGCCGTAGCTGTGGCAGAACAGCGTGACGCGGGAGGTGCCGGGCAGCGCGTCCACCAGGGAGGCCAGCCGCACCGACCCCTCCGCGGCGAGCCGCCCGGTCACCGCGTCCACGCCGACACCGGTCGGAGCGGTGTAGTCGGCCCACGCGATGACGGCGGTCCGCACCTCCGGCTCCGCCTCCCGCTCGGCGGCGTACAGGGCCTCCGCCATGCCGTACGGCGCCGTGTAGCGGCGGGCCGTCCTCTGGTAGGTGAGCAGGTGGGTGTCGACGCCCGGCACGACGACCGAGACCCGCTCGGCGCGCTCCAGGTCGCCGAGCACCTCCGCGACCCGGCCCCGCCCCTCCGGGTCGAAGGCGAGGACCTGGCGCTCGGTGGAGATCAGGGAGGTGAACCGGTGCACCCGGCGCGCCGCCTCCCGGCGCCCGTCCGGGGAAAGCCGGGGATCGGCGACGCGGGCGCGCTCGGTGGCGAGTGCCCGCCGGAGCGTCCGCCGGTTGGCCTGGTAGCGCAGGTCGACGGGCGCGCCGTTCAGGTTGCCGACCACCAGCGGGTGCTGCCGGGCGAGCCGAGCCCGTTGCGCCGGGCGGAGCGCGGCGAAGAACGCCGCCACGGCCGCCGGCGGCGACAGCGGATCGGGTGGTGTGCGGCCGTCGACCCGAACGGCCTGCCATGCCGCCCTCGCCGCCTCCCACGCGTCGGGCGACGCGGCACGCGCGCGGGGCGGTCCCGTCCAGCCGGATGTGGCGAGGAGAACGAAGATCACCGAGAGGGCGAGCAGGGTGCGCCAGACGGTGAGCGAGGAGGGGGCGATGGAGGGAGTCACTACGAGACACCCTAGGAGACGTCGACGCCGACCGGCGGCAGGCGTGACGCACATCACGGTTTGGCGGGTGCGGAGGGGGAGCATGGCCGGCCGGTCGGCCGGGTGGGATCACAGAGCGGTGCCCGGGGAACGGCCGCCGGCTACGCCGCGTCTCCGCCCTGCGGGTCGCGGGCTGTCGGCGAGGCGGCGGTTCCACGCCAATCCATCGCGAGCGCCGGGGCGAGGTGGTCCAGGTGGGCGACGGTAAGGCTCCGCAGGGCGCGGAGGCTCGGGTCGTCGCCCCGGACCCAGAGCTGACCGGCGACGCGCATGACGCCGCCGAAGCAGGCGACGGCGACGCGCGGCCGGGGGTCGGCGTCCACGTCGAGGCCCTCGCGCGCGGCGATCAGCCGGGCGACGTACTCCTCCACGTCGAGGGAGCGCCGCAGGTGGGCCGCGAGCAGGGTCGGTGTGGACTCGATCACCTGGAGCATCCTCAGATGGACGTCGGCGGGGACGATCTCGGTGATGGCCTCGCCGATCGCGTCCCAGGTGCCCAGGACGGAGTTGCGCAGGGCGTCGAAGGGCCCTTCCTCGGCGGGCCGGGCGCGCAGCGCCTCCACGAACCGCCGCTCCATCATCTGCTGGAGCGCGAAGGCGGCGTCCTCCTTGCTGGCGAAGTAGCGGAAGAAGGTCCGCTGCGACACCTCGACGGCGTCGGCGATCTCGTCGACGGTCGTCTCCTCGTACCCCTTGGTGATGAAGGACTCCAGCGCGGTGCGCAGCAGAGCGGCACGGGTGCGCCGCTTCTTGCGTTCGCGCAGCCCGGAGGGGTTCTCCGCACCGGCCGACCGCCCAACCGTCACTTCATGTCCTCGTTTCCCGCTCGTCACCGGCCCGGTCAAGGATGTGAGCCGCGTGGCAGATACCGGCGTCTGAAAAGCTTTGTCAATTGTCAGTGGCTGACATTAGCCTCACCGGTATGACTGGTCAGACCGCCATCCGCAAGGCGCCACAGAGCCCCGATCCCGAGCCCGCACCGGCCAAGGGGCTCCGGGGCCATCCCTGGCTCACGCTGTTCAGTGTCGCCGTCGGCGTGATGATGGTCGCGCTCGACGGCACGATCGTCGCCATCGCCAACCCGGCGATCAAGCAGGATCTCAACGCGTCCCTTTCCGACGTGCAGTGGATCACCAACGGGTACCTGCTCGCCCTGGCGGTCGCGCTCATCACCGCGGGCAAGCTCGGTGACCGGTTCGGCCACCGCCAGACCTTCCTCATAGGCATCGCCGGGTTCGCGGTCTCCTCCGCCGCGATCGGCCTGTCCGACTCCATCGCCCTGGTCATCGCCTTCCGTGTCCTCCAGGGCCTCTTCGGCGCCCTCCTCATGCCCGCCGCGCTCGGCCTGCTCCGTGCCACCTTCCCGGCCGAGAAGCTCAACATGGCCATCGGCATCTGGGGCATGGTCATCGGTGCCTCGACGGCGGGCGGCCCGATCGTCGGCGGCCTGCTCGTGGAGCACGTCAGCTGGCAGTCGGTCTTCTTCATCAACGTGCCGGTGGGCGTCCTCGCCCTCGTCCTGGGCTTCGTGATCCTCAAGGACCACCGGGCGGAGAACGCGCCGCGCTCCTTCGACGTCGTGGGCATCGTCCTGCTCTCCGCCGCCATGGCCGCGCTGATCTGGGGCATCATCAAGGCCGGCGAGAGCTGGGGCTGGGACAGCGGCAAAACCTGGGGCTTCCTGGTCGGCGCGCTCGTCCTCTTCGCCCTCTTCGCCTTCCGGCAGCAGCGGGTCCGTGAGCCGCTCGTCCCGCTCGCGCTCTTCCGCTCCGTCCCGCTCTCGGCGGGCGTCGTCCTCATGGTCCTCATGGCCTTCGCCTTCATGGGCGGCCTCTTCTTCGTGACCTTCTACCTCCAGGGCGTCAAGGGCCTCAGCCCCGTCGACAGCGGTCTGCGCCTGCTGCCGCTCACCGCCATGATGATCGTCTCCTCGCCGCTCGCCGGCGCGCTGATCACCCGGTTCGGCCCGCGCATCCCGCTGGTCGGCGGCATGGTCTGCACCGCCGGTGCGATGTTCGGCATGCTCACGCTGGCGCCGGAGACCGGCACGCTCGCCACGTCCCTGTGGTTCGCCCTGCTCGGCCTCGGCCTCGCTCCCGTCATGGTGGGCGCCACGGAGGTGATCGTGGGCAACGCCCCGCTGGAACTGTCCGGCGTCGCCGGCGGTCTGCAGCAGGCCGCGATGCAGGTCGGTGGAGCGCTGGGTACGGCGGTGCTCGGCGCGGTGATGTCCTCCAAGGTCAACGCCGACTTCGCGGACAACTGGAAGGACGCCGGCATCCCCGTCCCGCCCGCCCCGGAGCTGGAGCAGGCCGCCGAGTTCGGCATGGTCCCGCCGGAGCTCGCCAAGGCGCCGGGGATGACGCCGGACATGCTGGGCGCCATCAGCAAGGTCATCCACGACACGTTCATGTCGGGCATGGGCCTCGCCTTCACGGTCGCCGGTGCCGTGGCGGTCGTCGCGGCCTTCGTCGCGACCCTCACCAAGCGTGGCGCCAACGCCGGCGCCGGAGGCGGCGTCCACATCTGACACCCCGGGACGTACGCGGAACACCGGGTCGAAGGCCCCGTCGCCGCCCGGCGCCGGGGCCTTCGGCGTGCCCGGCCATGCCGGTCGCCCCTTCGGCGCCATCACTCTTCCGGGTGGATCGGCCCGGCAACCCTTCCCTTCTGCGGTCACTCAGAGTCAAGCTGAGGTCAGACATCGATACGCAGTGTCACCGACCGGGGGTTGATTCCTTATGCCTACGTCCTCGCGTTCCCTCTTCGCGGCCGCCGCGCTCACGATGAGCGCGGTCACGATCGCCGTACTGTCCACCTGGGCCGCGCCCGCCGACGCCGCACCGCCCGCTCCACCCACGCTCGGCCCGTGTGACAGCGGGCAACTGTGCCTCTGGGGAAAGGAGGCGTTCAAGGGCAAGCGCCAGACACACGAGCTGGCCGCGACGGACGTCGAGAGCTGTGTGGCGCTCCCGGCCGGGACGACCGCCGCCGCTCTCGCCAACCGTGCGGGGCGGCCCGTCACCACCTACCAGTCGGCGACCTGCGCGGAGACCGGGGAGTTCGAGACCTATCCCGGCAGCGGCACCTGGGTGCCGCGCTCGCCTTACCAGGTACGCGCGTTCAAGATCTGGGAGAACTGACGCCCCGTGTCCGCGTGCCACGGGGGCACGCGGACACGGGCGCCTCGTCGAGACCGGCCGCCGCAGCGGCGGCCGGACCACACCCACCACCGCCCGGAGCCGAGCCGATGAGCCCGTACGACGAAGACCCGGCGCGACGCCGCCGACCGCAGCCGCCCCGTGAGGCGGCCGGCGGCCACCCTCCACGACGACGCGCCCGAGAGGGACCCGCGCATCCACCACGAGGCGTCGGGGCGGTGGACGCGGACCCGCCGCCAGGAGTCCGGGCGGAGGGCGTGGAGCGTCCGTCAACACACCACCCGGACTCCCGGGGGCTCGCGTCAGGCGTCGCCGCCGGCCGCGCCGGGGTCGGCCGCCGACACGTCCAGCAGCCTGTACCGGTCGATCGCCTGCTTCGGCGCCGAGCGGTCCACCTTCCCCTCACGCGCCAGCTCCGTCAGCACCGCCAGCACGATCGACTGGGCGTCGATGTGGAAGTAGCGACGAGCCGCCCCGCGCGTGTCCGCGAAACCGAACCCGTCGGCGCCGAGCGAGGTGTAGCGGCCCGGCACCCAGCGGGCGATCTGGTCCGGAACCGACCGCATCCAGTCCGAGACGGCCACGAAGGGGCCTTCCGCGCCGGACAGCTTCCGCGCCACGTACGGGACGCGGGGCTCCTCCTCCGGGTGCAGCAGGTTGTACTCCTCCGCCTCCACCGCGTCGCGGCGCAGCTCGTTCCACGACGTCGCCGACCACACGTCCGCCCGGACGTTCCATTCCTCCGCCAGGATGCGCTGCGCCTCCACGGCCCACGGCACGGCCACGCCGGACGCCATGATCTGCGCCGGCACCGCCCCGGCCTGGCCCGCGCTGAACCGGTAGATGCCCTTCACGATGCCCTCGGCGTCGACGTCCGCGGGCTCCGCCGGGTGCTGGATCGGCTCGTTGTAGACGGTCAGGTAGTAGAAGACGTCCTCGCCGTGCGGATGCCGCTCCGACGCCCCGTACATCCGCCGCAGGCCGTCCTTCACGATGTGCGCGATCTCGTACCCGAAGGCCGGGTCGTAGGCGACGCACGCCGGGTTGGTCGACGCCAGCAGCTGCGAGTGGCCGTCGGCGTGCTGCAGCCCCTCACCGGTCAGGGTCGTGCGCCCGGCGGTCGCCCCGAGGACGAAGCCGCGCGCGAGCTGGTCGGCCATCTGCCAGAACTGGTCGCCGGTCCGCTGGAAACCGAACATCGAGTAGAAGACGTACACGGGGATGAGCGGCTCACCATGCGTGGCGTACGCCGACCCGGCCGCGGTCAGCGACGCCGTGCAGCCGGCCTCCGAGATGCCGTCGTGCAGCATCTGCCCGGTCGGCGACTCCTTGTAGGCGAGCAGCAGCTCCCGGTCCACGGCCTCGTACTGCTGCCCCAGCGGGTTGTAGATCTTGGCGCTCGGGAAGAACGAGTCCATGCCGAAGGTGCGGTACTCGTCGGGCGCGATCAGCACGAACCGCCGGCCGATCTCCTTGTCCCGCATCAGGTCCTTCAGCAGCCGTACGAACGCCATCGTCGTCGCGATCGACTGCTGGCCCGACCCCTTCTTCACCGCCGCGTACGCCGCGTCGCCGGGCAGGGCCAGCGGCTTCGACCGCACGACACGCGTCGGGACGTACCCGCCCAGCGCCCTGCGCCGGTCGTGCATGTACTGGATCTCCTCCGAGTCCGGGCCCGGGTGGTAGTACGGCGGCAGGCCGGACTCCAGCTCGCTGTCGGGGATCGGCAGGTGCAGGCGGTCGCGGAAGCGCTTCAGGTCGTCGACCGTCAGCTTCTTCATCTGGTGGGTGGCGTTGCGGCCCTCGAAGTTCGGGCCGAGCGTCCAGCCCTTGACCGTCTGGGCCAGGATCACCGTCGGCTGGCCCCTGTGGGCCTTGGCCGCCGCGTACGCCGCGTAGATCTTCCGATGGTCGTGGCCGCCGCGCCCCAGGTGGAGCAGCTGCTGGTCGGTCATGCCCTCGACCATCGCGCGCAGCCGGTGGTCGTCGCCGAAGAAGTGCTCCCGGATGTACGCGCCGGTCTCGGTGGCGTACGTCTGGAACTGGCCGTCCGGGGTCGTGTTCATCCGGTTGACCAGGATGCCGTCGCGGTCCTGGGCCAGCAGCGGGTCCCAGGAGCGGTCCCAGATCAGCTTGATCACGTTCCATCCGGCACCCCGGAAGACCGACTCCAGCTCCTGGATGATCTTGCCGTTGCCGCGGACCGGGCCGTCGAGGCGCTGGAGGTTGCAGTTGACCACGAAGGTCAGGTTGTCGAGGCCCTCGCGCGCGGCCAGGGTGAGCTGGCCCAGCGACTCCGGCTCGTCCATCTCGCCGTCGCCGAGGAACGCCCACACGTGCGAGCGCGAGGTGTCCGCGATGCCGCGCGCCTGCATGTAGCGGTTCATCCGGGCCTGGTAGATCGCGCCCAGCGGGCCCAGGCCCATGGAGACCGTCGGGAATTCCCAGAAGTCCGGCATCAGCCGAGGGTGCGGATACGACGACAGCCCGTCGGGGTACCGGGACTTCTCCTGGCGGAAGCCGTCCAGCTGTGCCTCGCTCAGCCGGTCGAGCAGGAAGGCGCGGGCGTAGATGCCCGGGGAGGCGTGGCCCTGGAAGAAGATCTGGTCCCCGCCGTCGCCCTCGTCCTTGCCGCGGAAGAAGTGGTTGAAGCCCACGTCGTACAGGGAGGCGGACGAGGCGAAGGTGGCGATGTGCCCGCCGACGCCGATGCCGGGGCGCTGCGCGCGGGAGACCATCACGGCCGCGTTCCAGCGCGTGGCGTTGAGGATCTTCCGTTCGATCTCCTCGTTGCCCGGGAAGAACGGCTCGTCGCGGGTGGCGATGGTGTTGACGTAGTCCGTGCTGCGCATCTCGGGCACGGCCACGCGCTTCTCGCGGGCCCGCTCGATCAGGCGGAGCATGAGATAGCGAGCCCGCTCCCGCCCCCGCTCGTCCACGGCGGCGTCGAGGGAGTCGAGCCATTCCCCGGTCTCCTCCGGATCGAAGTCCGGGACCTGGCTGGGAAGGCCGCCAATGATGATCGGGTTGCGATCGGATCCGGAAGCCACGCTGTTCCTTCGCTGTTCGATGTGTCTACGGCTGATGGCATGCGAGACGGTGTGTCGGCTTTGCGGTCGCGTCGCCACCATCGTGTACCCCGTGGGCGCCCGCGTCATCTCTACCGAGGGGTAACCCGGATTTCCCGGCCTGTTCCGCGGATGCGGTGGCGTCGGCGTGGAGGCCCGGCGGGCATGTGGCGGCTACAACCCCCTAAAGTGGGTCAAGAGGTGTCGTGTGTGTCACGACCACAGAAGGGCGGGTACCCGGAGTTGCGGCAGGACGGCCCCAAAAGTCACCGTTTCGGCGGTCTAGGTCGCCGGGTACTTGCGCGATCCGTCCAGCACGTGTGGACTACGCCCCATGCCACGCGTACGCGCGCGGCCCGAGCACTTTCCCATTCATGATCAGGAGGCAAGCCGTGAGCGCGACCGCGGACCACGCGGAGGAGCGGACCAACCCGGCCGCAAGGCTGGGGTTCGAGCCCGGACAGGTGGTCCAGGAGATCGGCTACGACGACGATGTCGAGCAGGAGCTCCGTGAGGACATCGAGGCTGTCATCGGCCAGGAACTCGTCGACGAGGACTACGACGACGTCGCCGACGTCGTGGTGCTGTGGTTCCGCGACGAGGACGGCGACCTCACGGACGCGCTGGTCGACGCCATCGGCCTGATCGAGGAAGGCGGCCAGATCTGGCTGATGACGCCCAAGACCGGGCGTGACGGCTACATCGAGCCCAGCGACATCAACGAGGCCGCCCAGACCGCGGGCCTCTCCCAGACCCGGAGCATCAACGCGGGCAAGGACTGGGTCGGCAGCCGCCTGGTCAGCCCCAAGGCGGGCAAGCCCAAGCGCTGACCGCCGGCTCCCGAAGCCGACCGGGGCCCCCGCCGAGGACATCGGCGGGGGCCCCGTTGCGTAGGGTGGGACCTCAGCGATCCGTCCACCGAAGGGATGCTTCTGCCATGGCGATCGAGGTCGGCACCAAGGCTCCGGACTTCGAACTGAAGGACAACCACGGGCGCACCGTGCGGCTCGGCGACTTCCGCGGTGAGAAGAACGTCGTGCTCCTGTTCTACCCGTTCGCGTTCACCGGCGTGTGCACCGGCGAGCTGTGCGCGCTCCGGGACCAGCTGCCGCGCTTCGTCAACGAGGACACCCAGCTGCTGGCCGTCTCCAACGACTCCATCCACACCCTGCGCGTCTTCGCCGAGCAGGAGGGCCTGGAGTACCCGCTGCTGTCGGACTTCTGGCCGCACGGCGAGGTCTCCCGCGCCTACGGCGTCTTCGACGAGGAGAAGGGCTGCGCGGTCCGCGGCACCTTCGTGATCGACAAGGAGGGCGTCGTCCGCTGGACGGTGGTCAACGGCCTCCCCGACGCCCGCGACCTGAACGACTACATCAAGGCCCTCGACGCCCTCTGATGCGCCCGGGGCGCGGGGACGCCGCCGTGACGTGGGGGACTCCGGCCCCCCGCGTGCGGTGCCCCGCGCCGCCCCGGACGCGCCCCGGCGCGGCCGAAACGCCCGACCGATCGGTACAACAGCGTGCTCACGACGGGAACCCCTCACTAGGATCCAGTCGTTGATCCGATGCCAACGCACGACGGGGGCGCTGCCCCTGGAAACCAATGGAGGGACTCGTGGGAGTCAGCCTCAGCAAGGGCGGCAACGTCTCGCTGACCAAGGCCGCGCCCAACCTGACCGCGGTCACGGTCGGTCTCGGCTGGGACGTCCGCACCACCACCGGTACGGACTTCGACCTGGACGCGAGCGCTCTGCTGCTGAACGCCCAGGGCAAGGTCGCCACCGACGGCAACTTCGTCTTCTTCAACAACCTCAAGAGCTCGGACGGCTCCGTCGAGCACACCGGTGACAACCTCACCGGCGAGGGCGAGGGAGACGACGAGCAGATCAAGGTCAACCTCGCCACGGTCCCGGCCGACGTCGACAAGATCGTCTTCCCGGTCTCGATCTACGACGCCGAGACCCGCCAGCAGTCCTTCGGCCAGGTGCGCAACGCCTTCATCCGCGTCGTCAACCAGGCCAACAACGAGGAGCTCGCCCGCTACGACCTGAGCGAGGACGCCTCGACGGAGACCGCGATGGTCTTCGGGGAGCTGTACCGCCACGGCGCGGAGTGGAAGTTCCGCGCCATCGGCCAGGGCTACGCCTCCGGCCTGCGCGGCATCGCGCAGGACTTCGGCGTCAACGTCTGAGCCGTACGAAGCACCGTCCGGCGCCGCCCCGCCCGTGCGGCGCCGGACGCGCACGTGCCACACCGCGTGCGACGGCGCCGGGCGCGCACGGAGCCACCGGGCGCGGGCACCGCACATGGCGACCGCACAGCCGGCCGTGTGCGGCGCACCGCTTGTGGCGCATCGCACGAGGCGCGCGCATGTGGCGCACCCCACGCGGCGCACCTGCGCGGCGCACCGCGTGTGGAGGTCCGTACGGGCACCGCGCGGCGCAGTATGCGGACAGCAGCAGTACGTCATCGGGGAGGATCATCGTCATGGGCGTCACGCTCGCCAAGGGAGGCAACGTCTCCCTCTCCAAGGCCGCACCCAACCTGACCCAGGTGCTGGTCGGTCTCGGCTGGGACGCGCGCTCCACCACCGGGGCCCCCTTCGACCTCGACGCCAGCGCACTGCTCTGCCAGTCCGGCAGGGTTCTCGGCGACGAGTGGTTCGTCTTCTACAACAACCTCACCAGCCCCGACGGCTCCGTCGAGCACGCCGGTGACAACCTCACCGGCGAGGGCGACGGCGACGACGAGTCGCTCGTCGTCGACCTGAGCCGGGTACCCGCCCACTGCGACAAGATCATCTTCCCCGTCTCCATCCATGAGGCCGACAACCGCGGCCAGACCTTCGGCCAGGTCAGCAACGCGTTCATCCGCGTCGTCAACCAGGCCGACGGCCAGGAGCTGGCCCGATACGACCTCAGCGAGGACGCGTCGACCGAGACCGCCATGATCTTCGGCGAGCTCTACCGCTACAACGGCGAATGGAAGTTCCGGGCGGTGGGCCAGGGGTATGCGTCGGGACTGCGGGGCATCGCTCTAGACTTCGGGGTCAATGTTTCCTGAAGCTCGTCCCAGGGTTCGGTCAAGCACCGGCGCAATCGGCGTGGCGGAGATGCTCCGGCAGCCTTCGCCGGCGAGGACCCCGACACGATTGGGTAGTCAGTGGTTCTGAAAACCTTCGGCTGGTCGTTCGCCGTCACGGCGCTCGGCCTCGCTTTCGCCGCCTGGCAGTGGGGGTGGGAGGCGTTCGGGATCGTACTGATCCTGTCCATCCTCGAGATCTCCCTCTCCTTCGACAACGCGGTCGTCAACGCCGGAATCCTCAAGAAGATGAACGCCTTCTGGCAGAAGATCTTCCTGACGATCGGCATCATGGTCGCGGTCTTCGGTATGCGGCTGGTCTTCCCGGTCGTGATCGTCGCGATCAGCGCCAAGGTCGGTCCCATCGAGGCCGTGCAACTGGCCCTCGACCAGCCGGAGCAGTACGAGGCGCTCGTCACCGACGCGCACGCGTCCATCGCCGCCTTCGGTGGCATGTTCCTCCTCATGATCTTCCTCGACTTCATATTCGAGGAGCGCGAGTTCAAGTGGCTGGGCTGGCTGGAGCGCCCGCTCGCCAAGCTCGGCAAGATCGACATGCTCTCGGTGTGCATCGCGCTCATCGTGCTCCTCGTGACCGCGACCACCTTCGCCACCCAGGCGCACACCAGTGCCGGCCACGCCGACAAGTCCGCGACGGTGCTGCTCTCCGGCGTCGCCGGCCTCATCACGTACCTGGTCGTCGGCGGCCTCTCCGGCTACTTCGAGAACAAGCTGGAGGAGGACGAGGAGCGGGAGCACGAGGCGGAGGAGCAGGCCAAGCAGCAGGGCAAGCAGGTATCCGCGGTCGGCCTCGCCGGCAAGGCCGCGTTCTTCCTCTTCCTGTACCTGGAGGTCCTCGACGCCTCGTTCTCCTTCGACGGGGTCATCGGCGCCTTCGCCATCACCAACCACATCTTCTGGATGGCGCTCGGCCTCGGCATCGGCGCCATGTACGTCCGGTCGCTCACCGTCTACCTGGTCCGCCAGGGCACGCTCGACGAGTACGTGTTCCTGGAGCACGGCGCGCACTACGCCATCGGCGCCCTCGCCGCGATCCTGCTCATCACCATCCAGCACGAGATCCACGAGCTCATCACCGGCACGGTCGGCATCATCCTCATCGCCGCCTCCTTCCTCTCCTCGGTCCGCCGCAACAAGCGGATCGCCGCGGCCGAGAACGCCGCCGTGGGCAAGGGGGAAGGAGACAAGACCGAGGTCACCTCGGCGGTGTGACGGTCACTGCACGAGACCGGGGTGTGACAGCCCCGGCGATGCGGAACGCTTCTGTGCGGGGCGGCCGGGTGCTCCCGGCCGCCCCGCCGCGTATCCGTACACCTTTGGGGGGTGGCATGGCTTTCTGGGACAGCCTGCGGCAGAACAGGGCGGCGCAGTTCGATTCGGGCAGCGCCGCGAGCAACGCGATCGAACTGACCCGGCGGCGTCCGACCGTCTCGCTGACCAAGCAGGGCGCCGTGAGCGGCAACCTGCGCGTCAACCTCTCGTGGAAGATGCGCACGTCCGACTTCGACGGCAGGCCCCGGCAGAGCGGCAGGCTGCTGCGGCATCCGCTCAAGTTCTTCCAACCCGAACCGGTCCAGGCCCATACCAGGGCGGTGGCCAACGTCGACCTGGACATCGGCTGCCTCTACGAGCTGGCCGACGGCTCCAAGGGCGTCGTCCAGCCGCTCGGCGGCTACCTCGGGGACCTGAACGACCCGCCGTACGTCAAGCTCAGCGGCGACGACCGGTTCGGCTCGCCGTCCGGAGAGACGATCTTCGTCAACCTCGACCACCGCGACGACATCAGGCGGCTGCTGTTCTTCGTCTACATCTACGACCAGACGCCCGCCTTCGACCGCACGCACGCCAAGATGACGCTCTACCCCGGCAACGGCCCGCGCGTCGAGATCGAACTCGACGAGCGGGCCCCGGAGGCCCGGTCCTGCGCGGTCTTCCTGCTGGAGAACGTGAAGGGCGAGCTGCTGGTGCGGCGCGAGGTGAAGTTCGTCTACGGCTTCCAGGGCGAGCTGGACCGGATGTACGGCTGGGGCATGCAGTGGGGCCGGGGCTTCAAGGCCGACGCGTCCTGACGGCTCGTGCCGGGGTGCCCGCCCCGCCGAGATGTGGCGGCGGTCGCGCCGTACGGGTGCGGGCGCGTGCCCCGGCGCCCGGGGCCCGCCCCGGCCCCGTACGGGGTCAGCGCTGGAACTGCGGCCCCATCGGCGGAAGCCGGAACTCCGGGTCCGGTACGGGTGCCCCCGCGCCCGCCGGGACCGGCTGGGGCGCCGGATGCGGGTAGCCGTACGCGGGCCCGCCGCCGGGGTCGCCGTACGCGGGCGCCGGCGGCGGACCCGGGTACCCGTAGGCGGGCTGCGCCCCGCCCGGGTGCGGGTAGCCGTACGCGGGCGGGGCGGTGGGCGGGAGCGGAGGCGCCGGGGGAGCGGCGGGGAACGCCGCGGCGGCGGCCGGGGCGGATATCGCCTGGGTGGCGTCCTCGGGAACCGGGGCCGGGCTCTCGGCCGGGCTCCGGGCCGGGTCCTGCGGGCTCCGGGCGGGAGGCCGGGGCGGGTCGAGGGAAGCCGGTGGGGCCGTGGCCTGGACCGGTACGGAGAGCGCGGCCGGCCCGCCCGAGGCGCCGGGCTCCGCGCCGGGGGTGCCGGGCTCCGCGCCGGCCGCCTCGGGCCCGGCCTCCTCCAGCCCGTCCTCCTCGACCGAGATGCCGAACGCCGTGGTCAGCCCGAGCAGCCCCGTCGGATAGCCCTGGGCCACCGCGCGGAACTTCCACCCCTCGCCCCTGCGGTACAGCTCACCGCAGATCATGGCGGTCTCCTCGCCCGTCTCCGGACGCACGTGGAACGACGCCAGCGCCTGGGCGTCCTCGCCCGCGGCGGCGTCGTACAGCACGATCCGCAGGTCCGGCACGTGTGCGAAGGTGCCGCCGTCCGAGGACGCCGCCAGCACCACCTGGTCGACGGACGCCTCCAGACCCGACAGATCCGCCTCGACCGTGTCGGTGAGCGCGTCGTCCTCGCGCCGCTTCGGCAGCATGCGCACCGCGCCGGACGGGTGGGAGGGCTGGTTGTAGAAGACGAAGTCCTCGTCGAAGCGCACCCGGCCGTCCGCGCCGAGCAGCAGGGCCGAGGCGTCCACGTCGGGGACCCCCGGGCCAGGGGACCAGCGCAGTACGGCCCGTACGGCCGCGGCGTCGAGGGGGACGTTCGAGCCCTTCAGCATCTCGTGCGTCATGCCCGTCATCCTGCCTGGCCGCCCGCCCGTGGGACAACGCGGGGGCGGCTACCGGGCGCGCCGACCGGCCGCCGCGACACCCGGATGCGGCCCCCGCGTCACCTGCCGTTCACATCGCCGGGGAACCGGCGACACCTGTCCATACGTACTATTACCGGCCACATGTCTTCGAACCGGAGGCAGTACGTCACAGCAGTTCGGGGAAACCGTATGCGTCATTTCGGGCATATCTCGCCCGCTGCCCGGGCCGGGCTGTTCCATCGGGAGCCGCGCGCGTTCAACGCCCACTCGCCGGCCGGTGTCCTCTCGGCCGCCCTGGGGGCGACGCTCTACAGCCCCGCGACCCGGCCCGCCCTCGCCGACGACGTGTGCAAGCAGGTCGGGCGCGGGGTGGTCTCCATGGTGCTCTGCCTGGAGGATTCCATCGGCGACGGGGACGTCGCGCAGGGCGAGGAGAACCTCGTACGCCAGTTCGCCGAGCTGTCCGGGCGCGGTGGCGAGCCGCCGCTGCTGTTCATCCGCGTCCGCGAACCCGAGCAGATACCCGACCTGGTCCGCCGCCTCGGCCCGACCGTGCGCCTGCTGTCCGGATTCGTACTGCCGAAATTCACCGAGAAGCGCGGAACGCCCTTCCTGGAGGCCGTCGCCGAGGCCGAGGCGGAGCCCGAGGCGGCCGACGCGCTCGGCGGACGGCCGCTGTACGCGATGCCCGTCCTGGAGTCCCCGGACCTGCTGCACCTGGAGACCCGCGCCGACACCCTCGCCGGGATAGCCCGCTCCGTGGCCGCCCACCGCGACCGGGTCCTCGCGCTGCGCCTCGGCGTCACCGACTTCTGCTCCGCGTACGGGCTGCGCCGCTCGCCTGACATGACCGCGTACGACGTGAAGATCGTGGCCCATGTCATCGCGGACGTCGTCAACATCCTGGGCCGGGCCGACGGCACCGGCTTCACGATCACCGGTCCGGTGTGGGAGTACTTCCGGCTCCAGGAGCGGATGTTCAAGCCGATGCTGCGCCGCAGCCCCTTCCTGGAGGGCCGGGCCGAGGCCCTGCGCACCGCGCTGATCGAGCACGACCTGGACGGGCTGCTCCGCGAGATCGAGCTGGACCGGGCGAACGGCCTGCTCGGCAAGACCTGCATCCACCCCTCCCACGTCCAGCCCGTGCACGCGCTGTCCGTGGTGAGTCACGAGGAGTACAGCGACGCCCGGGACATCCTGCGCCCCGAGCAGGACGGGGGCGGGGTGCTGCGCTCGGCGTACACCAACAAGATGAACGAGGTGAAGCCGCACCGCGCGTGGGCGGAGCGCACGCTCCAGCGGGCCGAGGTGTTCGGCGTCGCCAAGGCGGACGTGGGCTTCGTCGACCTGCTCGCCGCGGGCCTGGCGGTGCCGTGAGCGGCGCCGGGAGGGACCTTGGTTGGGGGCCTGAGGGACCTGACGGACGTGGCCTGCGAGGCCACAGGGGCCTCAGAGGTCTGGGGACGTCAGAGGTCTGGGGGACGTGAGAGGTCTGGGGGACGTGAGAGGTCTGCGAGGCCGGGAGCCCCAGAGACCTCAGGGGCCTCAGCGACCTGAGGGGCCTGCGGCGCCCGCCTGAGGCATCCGAGGCATCCGAGACATCCGAGAGAGAAGAGGCACGTCATTCACGGCACGGTGTGGACGGGGACATGGGTCGCCGAACGGCTGGGCGTAGAGCTTCGCGGTGCGGATCTCTCCGGGCCGGGTCTCCCCGGTCCGGAACCTTCCGGGCAGGGACCTGCCGGTCCGGGACTTCCCGGCCCGGATTCCTCCGGCCAGGACCCCTCCGGGCCCGGGGCCCGCGGTGGAGTGGGCCTCGGCGCAGAGGCCCCCGGTGAGGTGACCGGAGCCCCCGGAGCCGCAGGCCGGACGGGCGGGGGCGCGGGGGTGCGGGACCTGCTGGGGCTCGCCCTGCGGGACAACCCCAAGCGCGCCCACCTCCTCGTCTCACGCGTGCTGGGCAAGCACGTGCCGCAGAGCCCCGCCCTCGTGCGCGGCTGCGGACACGAGCTGGGGCGCCGGGTGCGCGCCCTGCTCGGCGAGGCCGAGGCGCGGCGCGCGGTCGTCGTCGGGTACGCCGAGACGGCGACCGGCCTGGGCCACTGCGTGGCGGACGGCCTCGGCCTCGCCCCGTACCTGCACTCCACGCGCCGCCCCGTGCCCGGGGTGCCGCGCGCGGCCGGGTTCGAGGAGTCGCACTCCCACCACACCTCGCACCTGCTGCTCCCGGAGGACCCGGATCTGCTGGCCGGGCCGGGGCCGCTGGTGCTGGTGGACGACGAGTTCTCGACCGGCAACACCGTGCTGAACACCGTGCGGGCGCTGCACGGGCGGTATCCGCGCGAGCGGTACGTGATCGTGGCCCTCGTCGACATGCGGTCGGCCGGCGACCGGGGGCGGCTCGCGGAGTTCGCCGCCGAGATCGGCGCCCGGGTGGACCTCGTCGCCCTCGCCGCAGGGACGGTACGGCTGCCGGACGGCGTGCTGGAGAAGGGCCGCGCCCTGGTGGCCGCCCACCAGCGGCCCGCGCCGGACCTGTGCGGCGACGCGTCCGCCGTGCGGCGCGTGGACCTCGGCTGGCCGGCGAGGCTGCCCGACGGCGGCCGCCACGGCTTCACCCCGGAGCACCGCGCCCGCCTGGACGCCGCGCTGCCGGCGATGGCGGCCCGCCTGGCGGACGCGCTGGGACTGCCGGCGGCGGCCGGCACCGGCCGGAGGGGAGCGGCCGGGAGCGGCGCCGACCGGGCGGGAGCGGCCGGGAGCGCCGGCCGGGCGGGAGTGACGACCGGGGACGGCGCCGCGGCGGACGACGGACGGCCCCGTGTCCTCGTACTCGGCAGCGAGGAGCTCATGTACGCGCCGCTCGCCCTGGCGGCCGCCCTGGAGGAGCTCGCCCCCCACGCCGACGTGCGGTTCTCCACCACCACCCGCTCGCCCGTCCTCGCCGTGGACGACCCCGGCTACGCCATCCGCACCCGCCTCGTCTTCCCCGCGCACGACGACCCGGCGGACGGCCCCGGCGACCGCTACGCCTACAACGTCGCGGGCGGCGGCTTCGACGCGGTCGCCGTCGTCGTCGACTCGGCCGCCGACACCCCGCCCCTGCACGCCCCGCGGGGCCTGCTCGCCCAGCTCACCGCGCACGTCCCGCGCGTCGTGCTGGCCACCGTCCCCTCGTACGTACCGGAAAGAGCCGGCATGCTGCCCGAGCCGCTACGCGGACCCGCCTTCTCCTCCTACGCCCCCGACGAGGTCGGCTGGCTCCTGAAGGACCTGTCGGCCGTCGAACTGGAGGCCCCCACCGAGGAGCGGGAGGAGGCCATCCAGAGCGGCGGCGCCCACTACGCCGAGTCGCTGCCCGTCGAGTACCAGCCGAGCGACGACTACCAGAAGCTGTTCCACGCCGCCCTGGACGCCTCCGCCGCGCGGATCGCCCGCGCCGTCGGCACCGTCACGGAGACGGTGCTCGCCGAGCGCTCCCCGCGCCCCGTGCTGGTCTCCCTCGCCCGCGCGGGCACCCCCGTCGGCGTGCTGATGCGCCGCTGGGCCCGCCACCGCCACGGCCTGGACCTGCCGCACTACGCGGTGTCCATCGTCCGCGGCCGGGGCATCGACACCAACGCCCTGCGCTGGCTGCGCGCCCACCACGACCCGGCGGACGTCGTGTTCGTGGACGGCTGGACCGGCAAGGGCGCCATCACCCGTGAACTGACCGCCGCGCTCGCGGACTTCCCGGACTTCCACCCGGAGATCGCCGTACTGGCCGACCCCGGCTCGTGCGTACGCACCCACGGCACCCGCGAGGACTTCCTCATCCCGTCCGCCTGCCTCAACTCCACCGTCTCCGGCCTGGTCTCCCGCACCGTGCTGCGCGCCGACCTGATCGGCCCGCACGACTACCACGGCGCGAAGTTCTACCGCGAGCTGGCGGGCGCCGACGTGTCCGGGGACTTCCTGGACGCGGTGTCGGAGCGGTTCGGGGAGGTGGCGGACCAGGTCGCCGACGACACCGCCCGCCTCCTGGCCACCGACCGGACGCCCACCTGGGAGGGGTGGGCGGCCGTCGAGCGGATCAGCGAGGAGTACGGCATCCATGACGTGAACCTGGTCAAGCCCGGTGTCGGCGAGACCACCCGCGTCCTGCTGCGCCGCGTCCCGTGGAAGGTCCTCGCCCAGCGCGGCGCGGGCGCCGACCTGGACCACGTGCGGCTGCTCGCGGAGCAGCGCGGGGTGCCCGTCGAGGAGGTGGACGGCCTGCCGTACACGTGCGTCGGGCTCATCCACCCGAAGTACACGCGCGGCGCGACCGGCACCGACGGCCGCGCGACGGCCGCGGAGCCGGCCGGAGGCGGTACCGGGGGCGCGGCCGCTTCCGCGGGCGGTCCCGGTGCCGGAGGCGGGGCGGCGGTCCAGTCGGCCTCGGCCGGAGGTGGTGCGGGTGCCGTGGCCGGTACCGAAGCCGGAGGCGGGGCGGTCGCGCGGCCGGCCGCCGCCGGGAACGGGGCGGTGACGGCGCCGTGACGGCCCGGCCCGTGCTGGTCGCCAGCGACCTGGACCGCACGCTCATCTACTCGTCGGCCGCGCTCGCGCTGACCGTCCCGGACGCGCAGGCGCCGCGCCTGCTGTGCGTGGAGGTGTACGGGGGGAAACCGCTCTCGTACGTCACCGAGGCGGCCGCGGGACTGCTCGGCCGGCTGGCCGGCACGGCGGCGTTCATGCCGGTCACCACCCGGACGCGCGAGCAGTACCGGCGCGTCCGGCTGCCGTGCCCGCCGCCCCGGTACGCGATCTGCGCCAACGGCGGCCACCTGCTGGTCGACGGCGAGTCCGACCCGGCCTGGCGGGCGGCCGTCGGGGCGCGCCTCGCCGACGAGTGCGCCTCGCTGGACGAGGTGCGGGCGCACCTGCTGGCGGCGGCCGACCCGGCGTGGCTGCTGAAGGAGCGGGTCGCCGAGGACCTCTTCGCGTACCTGGTGGTGGAGCGGGCCCTGCTGCCGGACGGCTGGGTCGAGGAGCTGGCCGACTGGGCCGGGGCACGCGGCTGGACGGTGTCCCTGCAGGGCCGCAAGGTGTACGCGGTGCCCAGGCCGCTCACCAAGAGCGCCGCGGTACGGGAGGTGGCGCGCCGCACCGGCGCCCGCACCGTCCTCGCGGCGGGCGACTCGCTGCTCGACGCGGACCTGCTGCTCGCCGCCGACCGGGCGTGGCGGCCGGGGCACGGCGAGCTGGCGGACACGGACTGGCGCGCGGCCAACGTCGAGGTGCTCGCGCACCGGGGCGTCGCGGCGGGGGAGGAGATCCTGCGCCGCTTCCTGGCCGCGGCGGGCGCGGCGGAGGCGTAGGCCCCGGCCCGGCTGCGGCCATCCGGACCGGCCACGGTCACCTGGGGTGGGCGCCCCGGCCCACGCCGTCCTGCCGGGGCCGGGCCGGGAGCCGGTGGGTGGGCGCCGAGCAGCCTCGGCCCGCTCCCGCAGCGGGGCTCCCGCGCTCCGGCCGGCCCCCGGCCGGAGAAGGCCCCGACGCCGCAAGGCTCCTGGCGCGGCAAGGCTCCCGGCGCGGCCAGGCGGCCCGGTACGCCCAGGCGCCCGGCTCGGAGGGGAGCCGGGCCCCGGGCCCGGTGAGCAGCACCGCCGCAGGGCTCGTCAGCCGCAGCAGCCGCCCCCGCAGCACCCGCCGCCACCACCGGCGGGCGCGGCCGGGGCCGCCGACGCGGCGCCGCCGACCGCGACGGCCGACAGCAGCTTCACGGTGTCGTCGTGCCCGGCGGGGCAGGCGGCGGGGGCGGAGGACTCCGCCATGGGACGGCTCAGTTCGAACGTGTCGCCGCAGGTGCGGCAGCGGTACTCGTAGCGAGGCATACGCACAGGTTAACGACCGCCGCGCACCCCGTCCCCCGCATACCGGGAACCCGCCCACACACCCAGAGCACGTCCCGCCCCCGCACCCTCCCGCCCGGCACGCCCCTGCCCACCCACCCAGGGCCCGGAGGTCAGGGGCCGCCGCACCCGCAAGCGCATCCACCCCTACCGCACACCTCACCCGCCCCCTGCCACACACCTCCTCACCCGCCCCCTACCGCGCGCCCCCGCCCCGCTCCTCACGGATCCGCTCCACCACCCGCCCGACCGACGCGCGCACCGCCTCGGTCTCCGCCAGGAAGTGCCAGTAGTCCGGGTGCCGCCCCTCCAGGCCGCCGACCGCCCGCTCCAGGCGGGCCACCGCCTCGTCGAGGGGCCCGGCGTGCCGGGGGTCCGGCGTGTGGCGGCCGTCCATGGCGAGCCGCTGCGCGTCCCGGATGGTGAAGCGCGTGCGGTCGATCTCCCGCTGCGGGTCCTTCGACACGGCGTCCAGCCGCCGGAGCCGGTCCCCGGCGGCCGACACCGCCTCGTCCGTGGCGTTCAGCAGCGCCCGCACGGTGCCCAGCAGCGCCGTCGCGTCCGCCCACCGCTGCTCCTCCCGCGCCCGGCCCGCCTCCGCCAGCTTCTCCTCGGCGCGCCGCACGTCCCGCTCCGCCCGCGCGGGCACCGGCTGGAGGTCCTGCCAGCACGCCGCGCTGAACCGGCGCCGCAGTTCGCTCAGCACCGGCTCCACCGACGCGGCCCGGTTGGCGAGGGCCTGCGCGCGCGTACGGAGGGACACCAGGCGCCGGTCGGTCTCGGCGGCCCGCTCCGGCAGCCGCTCCGCCTCCGCCCGTACGGCCTCCGCCTCGCGCAGCACCCGGTCGGCCCGCTGGAGGGTCTGGGGCACGCCGTGCCGCCCGGCGCCCTCGTTGAGCCGGGTCAGCTCGGGCGCGAGGGCGGCGAGCCGCGCGGCCAGGTCGTCGGCGCGCAGTCCCGTGTCCCGTACGGCGTCCAGCGCCCGGCTCGCCGCGAGCAGGGCGGCCCTGGCCCGCTCGACGGCCGGGGCGAGGCGGGCGAGCTGCGACTCTGCGGTGGCCAGCAGGGGTCCGAGCCCCTGCTCGAACCGGTCCAGCTCGCCGCGGACCCGGACGAGCTCGTCCTTGGCGCGGGTCAGCTCCGTGCGGGCGCCGGACGCCGTCGCGGCGTCCAGGTCGACGCGGTCCAGGTCGTAGCGGTCGACCGCCTCGATGTACGTGTGGCTGACCTCGTCGATGCGCCGCCCCAGGGCGGTGAACGCCTCGGCGGCGCGGGCGGCGTCGGGCGAGCTGTCGACGGCGGCGATCGTCTCCATGGAGATCCGCAGGCCCCGCTGGGCCGTGTCCAGGTCGTAGAACGCGGCCGCCGCGGCGTCCTTCGCGGCCTGCGCCTCGGCACGCTGGCTCTCGGCCCGCCCGCCGCCGAACCAGCGGCGCGCCCCGCCCCCGGACCCGCCGCCGGCGAAGGCGCCCGCGTTGGCGAGCAGCCCGGCGCGGGCGGCGGCGAGGAGGGGCAGCGGAAGCAGCACCAGGGCCAGCACGTCCGCCGCGTCCCGCCACCGTGCGCCGCGTGTCCCCGTCACATCCGCTCCCCGCTGCGTCCGTCCGTGTCCGAGCTGGCCCGGTTCATTCTTCCACCAGGTAGGACGAACGGGAGAGCGGATCAGTTCGCGGTGCGTACCGTCACGTCGCCGTTCTCGCTGTGCGCGGTGATCGAGCGGGGGCTGCCCTCCTCGCGGGGCACGTCGGTGGTGACGGTGCCGTTGTCGGAGCCCGCGTCCACGGCGTAGGGCCCGGCCGCGGCGGGCACCTCGACCACGACGGTCCCGTTGGAGCTGCGCCCCTCCACCTTCGCGGGGGCGCCGCGCAGGCCGAGGCGGATGTCGCCGTTCTCGCTGCGGGCGGCGACCTTCGCGGAGGTGGCGCCGTCGACGCGCAGGGTGCCGTTGTCGGTGGCGAGGTCGAGCGGGCCGCGGGCGCCCGACACCGTGACGTCGCCGTTGTCGGTGCGCACCGTCAGCGCCGAGGCGAAGCCGCTCGCCGACACGTCGCCGCTGTCGCCCCGCAGGGATACGCCGACGCCCCGCGGGACGCGCACCTCGTGGATGGCCTCGCAGTTCTGCACGACGGCGTCGCACACCACGTCGAGGGTGAGGGTGCCGCCCTCCATCCGCCACCGGGCCTCGGGCCCGCTGCCCAGCACCACCCACCCGTCGACCCGGCGGGTCACCTCCACGTCCTCCACGTCGGCGGGGACGAGCACGACGTCGCTGTCCCCGGAGTCGACGGTCAGCACGTCACCGTCGAACGGGAACACCTTCCGCTCCTGCGGCGCCCGCGCCGCGTCGGCGCTCCCGCACCCGCCGGCCCCCAGCACCACGGCCGCCACCACGGCGACGGAACGGACGGTACGGCGACGGACATCCTGAGCGACCACGAGCTTTCCCCCGGTACGGAACCACGTGCAGAACCCCTGCGACCCGCTCACGCTACGTACCCCCGCCCCCGCGGGGCGATCCGGCGACCCACCCCGCCGGGGGTGGGGCTAACCCCCGCAACGGTTTGCGAACCCCACCGGAAAGCCATGTACGCTGTTGGCTCACTCCACGGGTGCGTAGCTCAGGGGTAGAGCGCTGCTCTTACAAAGCAGATGTCGGCGGTTCGAAACCGTCCGCGCCCACCAGCCAAAAGGCCCCCCAACCGGGGGGCCTTCGGCGTCGAATGGGAGCAGAATGGGAGATCAACTTCCCGAAGGGGCTTCCTCCGCCCGAGCCGCCAGCTCGACCCCGCGGCGCCACCGCGCCTCCAGCGCGTCCAGGCGGTGCTTCCGCATCGCAGGCGTCACGTGCTCATACGTCCCCTCGATGTCTCCCCGCACGGCCCACCCCATAGTCTCGAACCTCAGAGCCCGGTCGACGCGGTCCTCCTTCATCCACGTGTCGTGCGTGTGCCGAGCCCCCCGCATCGTGAAGCCGGTCAAGATCGGCTTCCACTCCTCCCGGCCGGCGAAGCCCCGCTTGCGCGGAATCGCGTCCCGCCCGTCCGCCGCGGCCCGCAGCCCCTTCCCGAAGTTCCCCCGCCGCCACCACTCCCCGCTCGGCGTGGAGAACGGGTAGGGGTGCGGCCACGACTCCAGGTGAGCCCGCCACAGATCGACCAGGAACGGCGGCAGGTCGACGTCACGGGCGCTGGTGCGGTTCTTCGGCGGCCCGAGGTACAGCCGCACCTGGTGCTTGGGCTCCTTGCGCCGGTTGGCCTTCCAACCCTTCTCCCGGCACGCTTCCAGCCGGGCGTCCTCGGCGCGGTGCCACTCGATCAGCTCCTCGGGTGACAGCTCGAACTCCACCTCGTGCAGGGCGCCCACCCGCGCGTCGATGCGCAGGCACCACCGCTCCCACGGCTCGCCGTCGAGCATCTCGGTCTTCGGGATGAGCGCCAGCCGTCGGTGCAGCCCGGCCAGCTCACCCCACCGCAGGCCCAGGTAGCAGTCGGAGAGCACCATGAGCCCCTGAACGCCGCCGAGTCGCTTGTACAGCCGATACGCCTGGTCAGGCTGGGCCCATACCTCTTCGTCCTCGTCATGATGCTCGACGGCGCCCTGCCGCTGCGTCGCGTCGTGTACGGCCCGGTCCGTCGACTGGCGCCGTCGGCCGTACATCGGGTTCGCGAGGAGGTACTCCGCGTCAGCTGCTGCGGTGAGAATCATGCTCAACAAGGTGAGGGCGTGTCCCACCGTCACCGGCGAGCATGTCTGCTTGTTGCCCCAGGCGCGCGCGGTGAAGACGTTGATCTCGCAGAGCGGGGTGTCTCCGAAGGCAGGCAGCAGATGCCGGGTGAGCAGACGTTTGCGCTTGATCACCGTGGATGGCGCAACCTTCTGTGCCTCCATGAAGATCGGCACGAAGTCCTTCAACAGGGTACGGGCCTTGTCCGGGTCGCGCCAGCGGCCGGCCCTGATGGCGGCTTCCTGGTCCTCTCCCCACTCCTCAGCTGCCCTCTTGGTGCGGAAGCCCGGCTCGCTGCCGAGGCTGCCGTCGGGCTTCTTGTAACGGGCGCGCCAGGGGTTCTTGCCCGTGCCGCGCTTCTCTGCGTATGCCATGGCACCTCCAGTGCTCAGGTGCGGGGCCTAGCGCTGCTCGCTGGCGTCATCGTCGTCGTTGAGCAGCGCTTCGAGTTTGCTCTTCACCGCCTGTGTGGCATTGGCAGGGAACTCGTCCTCCTGTAGCCAGAGAACAGGCGGGCTTGACTGGACATCGAGAATCGCGGACGTCCCGGCAGGCAGCCTGGGCATCCTGATGACGCGGACCAGCATGCGGCCCCCTCAACCCCTACGCGGTTAGCCCCCCTCGCGGTTGAGTGATCACTGTGTCACACAGGGGCACGCCGTGAAAGTCTTCGGACAGCCTTCAACTAGCGCCGATCAACGTGAATCGTCGTCAGGTTGGGCGGCCAGGTGCCGCATGGCGCGCTGGATGCGGGTCCACTCCTCCACCTGCCGCTGAAGCTCCGCCGGGTCCATGTCTCCTGCGGGCGAGTCCCGCTTGAACACGACCACCAGGCGCGACCCGGACCCCGGGATGCCTAGGTCCAGCACCTCCGTGTCGACGACCTCGCCATCCGACAGCTCTCGGCGCACGCGCGAGGGCATCCCCTCGGCGTACTTCTCCACCGGGCTGCTCGGCTCGGTGAGGATGCGGGACGCTTCGCCAGGGTCCCACTGGAGGGCCTTCTCCACAGCCGCAACTGTCGCCGGCATGCGGGAGCGCGGCTTACCGGACTCCAGTGATTGCACGGTCTGTCTGGTGACGCCCGCAGCGTCAGCGAGTGCCTGCTGGGTGGTCAGTCCCAGTTGCTCCCGCCTCGCCTTGATGGCGCGCCCCAGCCGCGCCCAGTCCCGATTCATGGGACACATCATGCCGCACGTTTAGGCAACCCTGCGCGTGCGGTTCAAGCCTCGCACCAGCGCTTTTGAGCGCCTGACGCCATCACGTGGTTGCCCGTTGCGCCGTTTCGCGTCCGTTCGCGCCCGTCCAGTCGAACCAAAGTCGATTCGATGTCGCCTAAGTCAGCTCAGGTGTTGCGCAATGTCAAAGGAATGTCTAACGTAAGCAGGGATGAAGCCCAACGGAGTTGCGATCCGGGCTCTGAGAACGGCCAAACGCTGTGGCCTGCGCGAACTGGAAGAGAAGACCGGCCTGAGCAGGGGCTATCTCTCTCGACTCGAACGCGGAGAGCGCGGCGGATCGCCGGAAACGGTGCTCCTCATCGCCCGCGCCCTCGATGTGCCGCCCGAAGCCATAAACAAGGAGGAGCTGTGACGACTGCCGTCATCGGCATCAGGCAGAAGAGTGACCTGCCGCCCCTGCGGGACGACTGCCTGTACACGGCCGACGAGGCCGCCCTGTACACCGGCATGTCGGCGAACTGGCTCAAGCGCGCCGCCGCGGCCGACCGCATCCAGCACACGTACGTCGGCCGGTTCCCGCGCTGGAGCGCCCAGCACATCCGCGACATCGTCGCCGGCACCTCGCACCGGCCGCACCGCCGCGAGCGGATGACGCGCAAGCGCGCCGCCTGACCAACGGAATCGGGGCCGCCGGGCCGGGCCAGGCCCTGCGCGACCCCTCGGCTCACCCCAACACTCGAGAACTGGAGCTCACCGTGAAGTCGAACTCTATCTTCGATGTCCTCGACGGGAGGCAGCGGGCACTCGCCCTGCTCAACGAGCGAACGGACCGCACGGAGACGTGCTGGCTGTGGACCCGCGGACGCACCGCCGACGGCTACGGCAAGTTCAAGCTGAGCGGCTCGTACCTCTACGCCCACCGAGCCTCGTACGAAGTGCACGTCGGTCCGATCCCCGAGGGCCTGTTCATCCTCCACTCCTGCGACACGCCGGCCTGCGTCAACCCTGCGCACCTGCGCCCGGGGACGCAGAAAGAGAACATGCACGACCGGGACTCGCGAGGGAGGGGCCCAGGAGGGAGGACGCACTGCCCGAAGGGTCACCAGTACGACGAGGTGAACACCTACCGGCCCTCCAACCGAAACGCGCGGGTGTGTCGAGCGTGCCGCCGGGAGTTCACCCGACGTTGGCGGGAGAAGCAGCAGCCCCGCCCGTCGACGGTGTCGGCCGTGCTGCTGGCCGCGGCGCGGATCATCCAGGCGAACGGCCTGTGGCAGGGCGACCACGTCGTGGACCCGTGCGACCGGGAGATCAGCCCGGTTGAGGTGCCGCACGCCATGCGGCCGATGTCGATCGTCGCGGCCCTGAAGTGCGCGTCGACCGGGGACCCGCACCGGTCGTCGCAGCTGGGCGACATGGCGATCGGGTTCGTGGCGCTGTCGATCGACGGGGGGCCCGAGTACGGGGACGTGTTCTCGCTGGAGGCGCACGTCGACGAGTGGAACGACGCGATCGGCCGTTCGACGGACGACGCGGTTGCGCTGCTGGAGATGCTGGCGACGGCCCCGGAGCGTGCCGCATGAACGCCCGACGTGTGAACGCGGCGGGCCTGTTGCAGTCGCCGGAGTCGGCCGTCGAGCTGACGCGGCGCCGTAGCGAGGACCTCGCGCTGCGGGTCGAGCTGGCCCCGATGGGCGGGCCGCGCGCGGTGCCGTTCGAGCTGGGTGAGTCGCTGCTCCCGGCGGTGCGGTGGCTGGTGGCGCGGGTTGCCGAGTTGGAGGCGGAGCGGCACGAGACGAACGAGGCGCTGTCCGACGCGGCGGAGGCGCTGCGGGCGAACCGCGACCGGATCGCCGCGCTGGAGGCGGTGAAGCTCGCCCGGTTCCAGGAGTGCCCGGTCTGCGGCGCTGGCTACGAGCACGGGCAGCCGTGCACCCAGTGCGAGTTCCGGAAGCACATGGCGGCCGCCGAGGTGCTGGCGGAGGCGTCCACGCCGTGGGTCGGTGACCTGCCCGCCGGGCCGGTGCTCTGCCGCTGCGGTCACACCGGCGCCGACCACCACCACGCGGGCCGGTCCTGCGGGGCGATGCTGCCGCGCCGGCACGAGCCGGGCGGGCCGTGGGGCCCGCTGGAGCCGTGCACCTGCCGGGAGTTCGCCGCCGGGCCGTCGCGGGGGGAGCTGGCGGAGCAGCGGCACCTGCTGGACCCGCTCGACCACCGCCTGGAGCGGCTCGCGCCGGGCTCGGGGGTGACCGCGTGAAGAAGACGATCCGCGACAACTACCGCATCGAGATCACGCCCGACACCTGGGCTCTGGGCCGGAAGGGCCAGCAGGACCACAACGCCATGCAGAGGCTCCTCGCCGACATCGAGCGCGCCGTACAGCGGCACGTGAACGGCGTCGAGCAGGTCGTGTCGCTGTGGGACACACACGAGGAGTGCTCGCACTGCGGCTGCGTCTGGGAGGTGCTGACCGCCGACGACGTGGCGCGCGGTGGGCTCCTGCCCGACGAGCACAGCGTCGAGGGCGAGCCCGTGTGCTGCGAGGCCGCGGTCAACGAGTTTCGTGCCGAGCGCGGTATCCCGCCGCTCGCCGACCCGGGGGTGATCGCGTGACGTGGCCCTGGCTGTGCGCCGCGCTCGCCGCCCTCGGTCTGGCCCTCGTGTGGCTGGCCCTCCTCCTCACCTACCGCCCCGGAGGCACCCGATGACCGCTCGTCCCCGCATCGTGATCGACGTCGACCGTGACGGCTGGACCAAGCGGCTCCAGCTCAACATCGTCCAGCTGGACGAGAACGACGGCGGCTGGGGCTACCGGCTCGCCGGGCCCAAGTACAACGGCTCCTCGACCAACCTGCTGCGCGTCGAACTGGACGCCCGGGACGCCGCGGAGATCCGCAAGTTCCTCGACGAGGCGTTCCCCGAGGGCGGTGCCGACCGTGGCTGACCTCACCGCCGACGAGTTCAACGCGAAGTACCCCGTCGGTACGCCCGTGATGGCGTACCCCGGTGTCCGCCCCGAGGACCCTCTCACCATCCGCGTCCGTCAGCGTCAGCGGGACGGCCACTACGTCGACCCGGCCAGCGTGGAGCTGTGCGAGGGCCTGACGACCGTCACCCGCACTCCCGCGTGGACGCTCGGCCACGGCGAGCCGGTCGTGTCCGTCGAGGGCTACGCGGGCGGCATCTGCCTCACCCACATCGACGTGATCGAGGGCGGTGCCGACCGTGGCTGACCGGTTCTGCGACGGCGCCCACTGCACGCCGTACGCCCACGCCCCCGGCTGCACCCACCGCACCCTGCGCCTCGCGACGACCGCCGACCTCCCGGCCCTCGCCGCCGCCGAAGACGGCTACCCGACGCCCCGCCCCACCACCACGAACGGAACCCGATGAGCACCGACCTCGTCCAGACCGGCGGCGCCCTCGCCATCCGCCCCGACCAGACCCAGTGGACCGAGCAGCAGGCCACCGTCCTGCGGCAGTCCGGCATCGGCGACACCGTCACCCGCGCCGAACTCGACGGCTTCCTCCACCTCTGCCAGCGGACCGGGCTCGACCCGTTCTCCCGGCAGATCTACCTCATCGGCCGGTGGGACAAGCGCGCCGGCCGTGAGGTGTACACCCCGCAGACCGGCATCGACGGGTACCGCGTCGTCGCCCGCCGCGCCGTCGCCAAGTCCGGCGGCAGCTACGGCTACGAGGACACGCTGTGGTGTGACCCGTCCGGCCGGTGGCGGGACGTCTGGCTCGCCGACGAGCCGCCCGCCGCCGCGAAGGTGACCGTGCTCCGGGACGGTCTGCGGTTCTCGGCGGTGGCCCTGTACCGCGAGTACGTGCAGACGAACCGGGATGGCAAGCCCATCGGCCTGTGGGCGAAGATGCCCGCCGGTCAGCTGGGCAAGTGCGCCGAGGCGCTCGCTCTCCGCAAGGCCTTCCCGCACGACCTGGCCGGCGTCTACACCACCGAGGAGATGGGCCAGGCGGACAACCCCTCGGCCGAGGGCCGGCACCTGCGCCGCGTCCAGCCGGGCGAGGCGGACCCGTGGGCCACGCAGCCCGCGCGGGACTTCCTCGCCGAGGCAGAGGCCGCGCCCGACGCCGACACGGTCCGGCGGATCTGGCAGGACGCCAAGCAGGCCGGGATGCCCGCGCCGACGCTCAACGGGATCGTCGAGGTCGGCCGGATGAAGGCTGCCGTGGAGGACGTGACCGACGCCGCGGGCGAGGCCGGGTGGCAGCAGGAGCCCGCGCGGCAGGCCGCCGCCGAGGTGGTCGACGGCGAGGTCGTCGAGGACGAGCACACCACCGCCGTCGCCGAACTCCGCCAGTTCGCCGCCGAGCACCGCATCACCGACATCGACGCCGACGCCTACACCGCCCTCGGCGCGCCCCTCGACGACGTGTCGCCCGACGCGATCCGCGCGCTCCTCGCGCAGCTCCGCGCCAGCACCGCCGCCTGACCACCCGCACAACCGGGGCCGCCGCGGCCCGAACCTGCGGCGGCCCCACCCCTAAGGAGACCACATGGACATGCAGCAGCTGGCGCTGGAGAGCGCCGCGCTGAAGGCCCTCGGCGACGCGATCACCGAGCGGCAGAAGGAAGTCCGCGCCGCCATGCAGGAGGCGCTGGAGACCAGCGGCGCGAGCCGCGTGGAGGCGAAGCTCCCCGACGGCACGAAGGTCGCCACCGTGTCGGCGACGTCGCCGAAGCCAACGGCCGTCGTCACCGACCCCGACAAGTTCCTGGCGTGGGTGCGGGAGAACTCCCCGCACAACGTCGTCACCCGCCTCGTCACCGAGGTCCGGCCCGCCTACACCACCGCCCTCCTCGCCGAGATGACCGCGGCCGGTGTCGCCGAGGTCGCCGACAAGGAGACCGGCGTGGTGGAGGAGGTGCCGGGCGTGGAGATCCGGGCGACCCGGTCCCGCGGGCACTCGGTACGGCCGGTCGACGGGGGCCGGGAGGCGATCGCCGAGGCGTGGCGGACGGGCGCGCTGGCCCACCTGACCATCCCGCAGATCAGCGGTGGTGAGCAGTGACCTGGCACACCGGTCGCCTGTGCGGCTTCGACCTGGAGACCACCGGCGTCGACGTCGAGACCGACCGCATCGTCACCGCGTGCGTCGTCCACTGCGGCGGCGACCAGCCCACCCAGTCCGCCACGTGGCTCGCCGACCCCGGCGTGCCGATCCCCGACGGCGCCGCCGCCGTCCACGGCATCACCACCGAGAGGGCGCGCGCCGAGGGCAAGCCCGCCGGCGAGGTCGTCGGCGACGTGCTCGCCGCGCTCCGCCAGGCCATCGCGCACGGGCTGCCAGTCGTCGCGATGAACGCGCGGTTCGACCTGACGATGCTCGACCGCGAGGCCCGCCGCCACGGCCACACCCCGCTACCCGACAGGCGCGAGGGACTGTGCGTGGTCGACCCGCTGGTGCTGGACAAGGCCGTCGCCCCGTACCGGCCCGGCTCCCGCAAGCTCACCGCCCTGTGCGCGCACTACAAGGTGCCGATCGGTGAGGCGCACACCGCGGACGCCGACGCGATCGCCGCGTGCCGAGTCGCGTGGCGGATCGCCACCCTCCACCCGCACATCGCCGCGTACGGCCTGGGCGAGCTGCACGCCGTGCAGGCCGGGTGGGCTGCCGAGCAGGCCGCCTCTCTCCAGGAGTACCTGCGCCGCAAGGACCCGGCCGCGGTTTGCCCGCCCGAGTGGCCCCTGATCCCGCACCAGCAGAACGGAGCCTGACATGAGCCGTTTCTCCCGTCGCCTCGCTGCGGCCCGCAACCGCATCGCCGGGCAGGCCGCCCGCATCGAGTACGACCGGCGGTGGGCCGCGTGACCGCCACCCAGATCACCCCCGCGGCCGGGCCGGCACTGCCCCCGGCCGCGGGGGGCCAGCCCCTCATCGTCGGGCTGGACCTGTCCCTCACCTCCACCGGCATCGCCGGGCACGGCTGGACCGACCACCTCCGCACCAAGACCCGCGGGGACGCCCGCCTCGACTACCTCCTCACCGGCATCGCCACATTCATCCGGGCCGCCGACCTGGTGGTGATGGAGGGCCCCTCCTACGGGCACGCCGCTCTGGCCGGGCACGAGGACCTCGCCGGGCTGCGGGTGCTGGTGCGCCGCTACTGCTGGCGCCACCAGATCCCGTACGCGGTCATCCCCCCGTCGTCGCTCAAGATGTACGCCACCGGGCGGGGCAACGCCACCAAGGGCGAGGTGCGGAGCGCCGTCGCCGACCGGTACGGCATCCACACCGAGGGCGCCGCCCGCTACGACGAGGCTGACGCCTACGTGGCGATGGCCGCCGGGATGGACTGGGCCGGCCACCAGCTGGCCGCCGTCCCGGAGCGGAACGCCAAGGCGCTGGCCGGGTGCGCGTGGCCCGAGGCGGTGGCGGCGTGAGCATGCACTGGGCCACCCACTGGAGCTACGCCCCCTCCACCGACCGCGCCCCGGACTGGCGCGAGCAGGGCGCCTGCCGCGACGAGGACCCGGACCTCTTCTTTCCCATCGGCAAGTCCGCCCCCGCGCTCGCGCAGGCCGCTGAGGCCAAGGCCATCTGCGCCCGCTGCCCCGTCCTCGAAACCTGCCGGGACTGGGCACTGGACACCCGCCTGGAAGAGGGCGTGGCGGGCGGGATGACGTCGCACGAGCGGCTGCTGCACCGCCGTCGGCAGCGCAGGACGGCGTCGTGAGCGCGCTGGAGCGGGCGCGGCGACTGCTCGACGAGCCGCCCCCGCCGCACGTGCCGGGCCAGCTCGCCGCAGACCTCCCCACCCCGGCCCCGGCTCCGCACAACACCCCCGACCACCCGACCGAGCGCCACGCCCAGGAGACCGAAGCATGACCCTCGTCAACCTCCGCACCCTCGCCGCGGACACCACCGACGGCTTCGCCGGGGCGGGCGGCTCCTCCACGGGCGCCGTCCAGGCCGGCATCCGCGTCCGAACCGCACTCAACCACTGGCGCCTCGCGGTCGACGTCCACAACGCCAACCACCCCGACACCCTCCACGACTGCGCCGACATCTCTCAGGTCGACCCCCGCCGCTACCCCACAACGACGTTCGCATGGTTCTCCCCCTCGTGTACGAACCACTCGATCGCGAAGGGCCGCAGCCGCCACGCCGACGCCACCCCGGACCTGTTCGGGGAGGCCCTGCCCGACGAGGCCGCCGAGCGGTCGCGGGCGACGATGTGGGACGTCATCCGGTTCGCCGAGTACCACCGCTACCGGGCGATCATCGTGGAGAACGTCGTCGACGCCCGCCAGTGGGTCCTGTGGCCCGCCTGGATCGCCGCGCTCCAGGCACTCCGCTACCGGTTCCGCGTCGTCTACCTCAACTCCATGCACGCCCAGGCCCTCGGGCAGGGCGCCCCGCAGTCCCGTGACCGCATGTACGTGGTGGCGTGGCTCGACGGCGAACGCGCCCCCGACTTCGAGCGCTGGACCCGCCCCACCGCCCACTGCCCCCGGTGCGACCGCACGGGCCGGGCGATCCAGGGATGGAAGAACCCCGACCGCCAGTACGGCAAGTACCGCGCCCAGTACGTGTGGCGCTGCGCCACCGCGCGCTGCCACGCAGAGGTGTTCCCCGCGGTCCGGCCGGCCGCCGACGCGATCGACTGGGCGATCCCCGCGCAGCGGATCGCCGACCGGGCCCGGCCGCTCGCCGCGAAGACGATGCAGCGGGTGCGGGACGGCTTCGCCGCGTACGCCCGGCCGCTCCTCGTCCCGGTCGAGGGACGGGAGGGGAAGACCGCCCGTCCGGCGGACGAGCCGATGCGCACCTGCACCGCCAGGAACGAGACGGGGGTGGCCGTCCCGCCGTACGTCGTGGAGCTGCGCGGAGGCGGGTCCACGCACCGGCCGGTCACCGACCCGCTCGCCACGGTGTGCGCCTCCGGCAACCACCACGGTCTGACCGTGCCGGACCTGGTCGTGCCGTACTACGGCAACGCCACCGCCCGCCCGGCCGTCGAGCCGATCCCGACCGTCACCACGGTCGACCGGCACGGGCTCCTGGCCGGCGGAACCGTCGCGACGGTGGACGAGCTGGGCTTCCGGATGCTCGAACCGCACGAGTACGCCGCGGCGATGCAGTTCCCCACCTCGTACATCTGGCTCGGCAACAAGCGGGAGCGGGTGCGGATGGCGGGCAACGCCGTCACCCCGCCCGCGGCCCGGGACCTGTTCGCGATGGTCGCGGAGGCGGTCCTCGGCGAGGACTACCAGCCCGCGCGGACCGTGACCGTCCCGCCCAGTCCGCAGCCCGTACCGGCCACCTGACCGCCCCTGGCCCGGGGCCACGCGCTCCGGGCCCCCACCCCTGCACCAACCGAACGACCGGAGAGAGAAGGCCGCGTGAGCACGGAAGCAGTCACCTGGGCCATGGACGACGCGCCCATGCTGCTCACCGACAAGGGCAAGCCGGACACCACCGCCCGGAACGTCCTCCAGGTCCTCGGGGAGCACGCTCATAAGGACGGCAGCAACGCTCACCCCTCCGTGCTGCGGATCCAGTATCGGACCGGCTTCGACCGGCGCACCGTCCAGCGCGCGCTGAAGCGGCTGGAGGCCGGCGGGCTGATCGCCGCCGCTGGGCAGGTGAACGGCCGCACGGTGTGGAAGCTGAGCCTGCATCTGAAGCGTCCGGCGTCGGACTGGGCGGATCTGGAGCGCGGTGAGGAGGAGGAGCGGCGGGCCGCGGCGGAGCGTCAGCGCCGGTCTCGCGCGAAGCGTGTCACGCAGTCTGCGTCCGTGACGGTCACGCACTCCAACGACGTGACGCAGGCCGATGTCACGCACTCCAACGACGTGAGTCACGCACTCAAAGTCCGTGACGTCACGCACTCTGCGTCCGCACGTCACGCACTCAACGCCGCCCTAACCACCAATCAACCGTCAGAACAACCACCAGCAACACCTGTGGCTGAGGTAGGTGGGGATAGCTACCCCTCCCAGGAGCTGGCCGCCCTCGCCCCCATCGACACCGACGGCTTCACCGTCAGCGACTCGATGCGCGCCTGGGCCATCCGCGCCTTCGGCTCCCACCTGAACATCGACTACGAGACCGCCCAGTTCCTCGACCACTTCCGCGCCAACGGCGCCCGCCGCAGCAACTGGCCCGCCGAGTGGCAGAAGTGGGTCCGTCGCTCCGCGAAGTACGCCAGCGAGCGCGCCACGAACGTCTTCCACCTCCCCACCGGCCAGACCCTCACCGGCACCGACGCCACCGTCGCCGGCTGGGCCGCCCTCGCCCACCAACTCGCCCAGAACGGAGACCCCGCATGAACCCCACCGAGGCCGCCGAACTCCTCGGACACGCCGCCGCCTTCGACAACCGCAAGCCCTCCACGGCCGCCGCCATCGCCTGGGCCTCCGCCCTCCACAACGTCCCCCTCGACGCCGACGCCAAGGCCGCCGTCGCCGCCTACTACACGACCCCGCCCCAGGACCCGAACGCCAAGCTGTGGATCCTGCCCCACCACGTCCGCACCCTCCGCACGAAGATCCGCAACGCCCGGCTGGAGAACTTCCAGTACGAACCGCTCCCCAACGAGACGACCCGCGAGTACCTCGCCCGCTACCGCGGCCAGGTCGCCGCGATCGCCTCCGGCCGCGCCCCGGCCCCCACCCAGCGCCCGGCCCTGGAAGGCGGCCCGTCCAAGACGTTCATGCGCGAGCTGGAAGCCCACGGCTGGCAGGGCACCCGCCCCATGCCCGACGACGAGCCCCTCCAGGACGCCGTCCGCCGGTCCGGGCCGCTGGGCATCCAGTGCCCCACCTGCGCCGCCGAGATTGGCCGGCCGTGCAAGACCGGCCGCGGCACGAAGAAGCACCCGCTCGGCGTGCCCCTCGCCCGGCCCCACACCGCGCGCCGCCGTGCTGCGGCAGGGGAGCCCCTCACCACCCCCGGCATCGAGGACGAGGCCGCCCAGCGCCGCGCCGCCGCCGCCGCGCACCTGGCCAGCCTCACCGACGCCGAGCGCGCCCAGCTCGCCGAGTTCCAGCAGCAGCTGAGGGCGTCGTGACCGGCGCGCCCCGCCCGGCCGGCCTCGGCGGGCGCCGTGACCCCGCCCTCGCCGTCGCGTGCCCGCACTGCCGGACTGCCGCCGGCCAGGCGTGCGTGATCCCCGCGAACGGCCGCCGTACGAAGCCGCACCCGTCCCGGACCGCCGCCGCGCAGGAAGCGAGGACCGCCGCATGAAGGTCTACACCGACCCCCTCACCGCGGAGACCATCCCCGACGGCACGTTCGGCGGCGCCCGCCCCTACAGCCGCCCCCGCGGGACCGTCACGCCCCGCTGGACCCGCGAGGAGCAGGCCGCCCACCTCCAGGCCCTCGCCGACGCCATACGCGCCCCACACCCCCGCCCACGCCCCGCCAGCACCGACACCCCCACCACCTGACCACCCGACAGGAGCCCCGCCCATGCCCGAGCACTACGCGCACATCGGCGACGCGATCGGCGACGCCCTCACCCACAACACCCAGATGGCCGCCCGCCACGCCCGCGCCCGCGCCGCCGAGAACGCCCCGCCCGCCCAGCCCCTCGCCGACGAGATGCCCACCACCTGGATCACCGCCGTCGCCGACGCCATCGCCCACCACGGCCACCCCATCCACACGACCCGCCCCACCGGCATCACCATCCACCTCACCCCCCAGCAGCGCCACACCCTCCACGCCGACACCCAGCCCTACCTCCTCATCGGCTGGCACCCCGCCGGCATCGACTGGGGCCTCACCGCCGACGGCCTCCACACCACCCACCCGCAGCCCCTCACCGACACCACCCACCCGGCCGACATCGCCCACACGGTCGACCGGCTGCTGACCACCGGACAGCCCACCTGACCCGCCCACCCACCAAAGGAGAACCCGATGACCGACACCACCGACCACATCCAGCACACCTGGAACCTCACCCACCCCACCGGCGACCGCGTCACCATCGACCTCTGGACCGACGGCTACTCCGTCCGCGTCGACGGCGGCAACAGCGAGTCCACCGAAGGCGGCCGCCAGGACGTCGAGAAGCTCCTCGAGCGCTACGCCCTGCGCGGCTACTGGGTGGAGAGCGACTACCCCGTTAACGACCCCGCCGCCCACGACGACGACACCGACCCGGACGAGCCCGCCGACAAGCCCGACGCCTGCCCCGAATGCGGCGCCCCCGTCGAACACGCCTCCAACCACGTCGCCGACCACCGCCAGGGCGACGCGTGGTTGTGCACCGGCTGCCGCTGGGGCGAGTGGATCTGACCCGCCTGACCGCCCATCCGGTTCCGGCCGGCCACGCGCGAAGGGCCGCCCCGCAGGTAGGGCGGGGCGGCCCGGCACCCATCCCACCACACCACCCCGAGGAGACACCCCATGACCACCAGCCAGCACCTCGCCGTCATGCGCCTCATGGAGAAGCTCAGGGACCCCAGCGTGCGCTACAACCGCTGCCTGCGCCGCGCCTGGCGGACCCTGACCGGCAGCACGGAGAACGACCAGGCGATCGAGCAGGGCAACGCCGCGCTGCTGGAGATCGAGGCGATCGTCCGCGAGTGGGTCGCCGCGAACCCGGCGCACACCCAGGCCGCCGTCCGGCCCGTCGAGGAGACCCGCTGATGGCCGCCGACTGGTGGGGCCGACTCGATGTCGTCGAGGCCCTGGAAGAGAACGGCTGGATCGGCGACGCGGACATGCCGCTGAGCATCCTGCGCCACCCCTCGGGCGCCGTGTGGGCCGTCGTAGGAGGCACCGACGACTCGGGGCTGGACTGCCCGGGCGGGGCCGTCATCCAGTTCCCGAGCGACGTGCCCTCAGCCGTCATCATCGCGGCCTGCCTGGCCGCCGCCCGCACCGCCGAGCCCCCGCGGTGACGACCGTCCTGTACGTCGCTGGCGGCTGGCTGGCCCTCTCGGCCGCCACCGCCGGCGCCTACACCACCCTCCGCCACCTCTACACCCGGAGACACCGTTGACCACGCGCCGTGACCTGAATGACTGCGGATTCAGCAGCGAGACCATCGCCGCCGAGTACGAGACCGACGCCGCCCTGAAGGAAGCCGGGAACGATCTGACGGACCCGTACTTCGCCGCCGCCTGGGCCGCCGAGCAGGAGCAGCGGCACCTCGACTGGGACTACGCCCAGAAAGCCCAGCCGTGACCGGCCCGTCCGCCCCGCGGCCCGCGGGCCCGCTCGTCTGCCGGTGGTGCCGTATCCCCCTCACCACCGACCGCGCCCGCTGGTGGGACAACCAGCCCGAGTGCCGTGACCCGCACGCCTGCACCGACCGCATCTGGAGAACCCTGTGACCGGCCCGTCCTCCACCCCGCGCGGCGAGCACACCCCGCGCCCCGGCATCACCTGGACCACCACCGTCGGCTGGACCGGCGAGGAGGTCGTCGACGACGACACCCCGGACCCGCCCCGCCCGAACCGAGCCACCCGCCGCGCCGCCGCCCGAGCCCGAAGGAAGACCCGATGACCGACCTGCAAGCCACCCTCCGCGACCGATTCGGCGCCGCCGTCAGCCCTCCCCTCCTCGACCTCCACGGACGCCCGCGCCGGACGCACACCCCAGAAGCCGTTCAGGCCGTCTGCGAAATCGCCGACTCGGTGCTGGCCACAGGGGACGCCGAGATCCAGCGGCTGCGTTCCTACGTTGACCGCTACCGCATCGGCCTGGTCGGCATGTCCCGCCGGGCCACCCGCTTCCGGATCGCGTGGCGCAACGCCCGACAGCGCGCCGCCCGCTACCGGGCCCGGCTCACCACCGCCAATGCCCGCGTCGCCGAGCTGGAGCAGGCCCTCGCCGACGCCGACGCCACCCAGCTCCACACCGACGGCGCCTGCGAGGCCGTCCAGCGAGCCGAAACCGCCGAGGCCGCCCGCGACCGCGTGCGCGACATCGCCGACCAGATCGCCCTCGGCGGCCCGTGGGGCCGCGGCACCGCCCAAGCGATCCGCGACGCCCTCGACGGGCCCGCCCGGCCCGGCCCGCAGTCCTGACCCCTGCCGGGGCGCCCACCCCGGCGCCCCGGCCCCGCACCCGTACCGCCGCACCACCCAGGAGCACCCCGTGACCACCACCGCCACCACCGCGCACCACCTCCGCCACATCGCCCTCCACTGGACCGACCTCCACCAGGCCCTCGGCGACCGACCCATCCACGGCGCGTTCGGCCGCGGACTCCGCGACTATCTCCGCACCCTGGAGCAGTACGACCGCGAAGAAGTCGCCGCGCTCCGGGCGCTCGAGCGGGACCCGGCCCAGATCGGCGAGCGGCCCGTCCCCATCTCCCTCCGCGTGTACGAGACCATGCGCACCGTCGAGAGCGCCCTGATCGAGCTGGCCGACCAGACCGCCGCCGACGTCCAGCGACCCGCCATGGCCCGCGCCCCCCGCCACTGGCCCGCGCCGGACCGGGCCCGCCGTGACGCCCTCGCCGACACAGACGCCACCGACCCCCGCCGCTGGCGCTACACCGGACGCCGCACAGCCCCCCACGCCGCCCTCTGGCTCTGCGCCCTGGTGGAGGGGCGCCCCGGCCCGTGGCGGCCCCTCACAGACGCACACAGGGCCCGCATAGGCCGCGTCGCCGCCGGAGCCCTCCACCGCATCGAGACGACCCTCGACACCAGCGCCGCCACCGCCACCCTCACCCAGCGGTGCACGAAGTGCTGCGGGGTCATCGAAATCCACGGCGGCGCCGGCACCCCGCCGCTCGCCCGCTGCACCGGCTGCGGCCACACCTGGCACACCCCCGAACCCGCCGTCGCGTAGGGCACGACGAAGCCCCCACCCGCCACAACGGCGGAGTGGGGGCTTCACGGCGTTCCGGGGCTACTCGGCGGCAGGGGGCTCCAGGTCGGTGCGGCGTCCCTGTGTGATTCGAGCCTGCCGCTCCTCCCAGTACGCATCGAACCAGTCAACCGGGTACTCCGGGCGCGACGACCCCGGTTTGAACGTGGGCGCTGGCCAGCCCTCTGCCGGGTTGGTCGCGAGGCGGTGAATCAGCGTACGGCTCTTGCCGACACGCGCTGCCAGCTTGGGGATGGTCATGGTCTCCCTCGGCTCCTCGCTCTCCGGGGTCTCGGGCATAGGGCTATCCTCCCGCGAGGTGTGGACAATGTCCACACTTCTCGCTACGGTCGAACCAGCACAACGGAACGGCCCCGGCCATATGGCGTTGCACCGCCGGCCGGGGCCTGCCCGCCCTCCGAAGTTGCGATCCCAGAAGGGCAGACCCGTGAAGCGTACCTACCTGTCTCAGCAGGACGAAGCCCTGCGCCGCGCCCAGGCGCTCGCCGACGCCCGCCCCTCCCACGCCGCGGTCCTCCTCGCCGCCATCGCCGACCAGATCGGCGACCGCCGCACCTCCCACCAGGTGTTCGCCGGCGACCTGTGGCTGCGCGCCTGCTCCACCGCCGTCCGCCGCGTCCTCCACGGCCTGTGCGAGCACACCGCCAACAACGCCGTCGTCATCGCGCTCACCGCCCGGCCCGCGCCCCGCCCCGGCGAGACGAACGGCGAGTACGCCCTCCGCCTCCGCGCCGCCGCCCGGAGCCTCTGATGACCAACCAGACGCCCGAGCCCACGGCCGACGAGCTGCGCGCCCTCCTGGCCGTCGTCCGCGACGCCATCGCCCTCCCGCACCCCGCGACCTTCGCCGACGCGGAGACCCGCGCCCGCCTTCTCACCGCGCGGGCCATGTACGCGGAGGTCGTCATCGATCAGGCCCTCGCCCACGGCGCCGACACGCAGTGGGCCACGGACTACCTGCGGGCCCGGCTCGCCGAACACCCGCCGACCGGCTACCGGCACACGGGCGAGACGGAGGCCGGCCGATGAGCGAGCCGCAGACCCGCGAGCCCGTCCGCGCCGACGACCCGCGCGCCCAGGACGCCATCAACTACGCCCGCGCACAGGAGCACCGCGCCTGGCAGACCAACCGCGACCAGATCAACCACGGCGCCGAGACGACCCCCGCCCACTTCGCCCGCTGAGGAGCACCCCATGCAGACCACCACCGCCTTCACCACCGCCTGGCCCGCCGGGGTCATCGCCCGCTACCTCACCGTCGCCGGGGCCGCCCTCGGCCGCGACGACCTCACCGTCGACGTCGAGACCCTGACCACCGTCGACTACGACGACCCCTACGCCACCCGCAGCACCTGCCGCGCCTGCGCGGCCCGGGACGAGCGGGACTACGACCAGTACCGCAACTACCGCGACTACGGTGCCGAGGCCGTCCGAGCGCGGGCCTCGCAGGACGACGCCCGCAGCTGGGCCCAGGCCCACGCCGAGACCTGCCGCGCCCTGCCCCGCCCCGCCTGACCCGCCCGCCGCCCCGGCCGGGCCCGCACCCCGCGGGCCCGGCCCCCTTCCGCCCCGGAGCAGCACCATGACCACGACGCGCCACCGCGTCCCGCCCGTCCTCATCGGCGCCCTCCTCCTCGCCGCCCTCTCCCTCATCTGGTCCGCCTACGCCATCACCGACCTCATGCAGGCCGGCAAGTTCGGCCTCTCCGTCGCCATCGCAGGCGACATCGGCTGGCTCACCATCCTCTGGGCCGAGTACCGAGGCATCGCCATCGCCGGCCGCACCTGGGTCGCCCCCGCAGCCGGATGGGCCATCGCCCTCGGCGTCGCCGTCCTCCTCGCCCTCCACGGACACGACGCGAACAGCTGGGGCCAGGGCATCGCCGGACCGTTCGTCGTCCTCGTCAGCAAGTGCGTGGGCACCATCGCCGTCGCCTCCCTCCGTGACCCGGCCGCGCTCACCGCCGAGCAGGAAGCCGCCATCCACGAGGTGATGCGCGACAGCGAGTACACCGCCCGCCTCAACCAGGCCGAGCGGGACCGGATCGACCGAGCGGCCGACGCCGAGATCGCCCGCATCCGCGCCGAAGCCCGCATCACCCTCGCCCGCGACGACGCCGACTTCGAGATCGCCCTGGAGCGCATGGAGAAGCGCGCGCAGATCGAGCGCCGCTCACCCCTCGCGCTCACGAGCGGACCCGTGTACGCCCCGAACCCGATCACCCGCGAGCAGCCGAGCGAGCAGTTCGCGAACACCCCGAGCAACCCGGCGAACACCCCGAGCACGATCACCCCGAACACACCCCTGAACAGGCCGAACCCCGATCGCGAGCAGCCGAGCATGGCCGCGATCGTCCGCGAACAGCTCGCGAACACCGCGAGCACCGACGACGCGATCACCCGCGTGCTCGCGATCATCCCGAACGCCAACCGCGACTCCGTCGCCGCCGCCGTCCGCCGCGAGCGCAAGAAGAACCCCATGAAGGGCGGCTACGCCTGATGGCCGCCCTGTGGCCCCTGTGCGCGGTCGCCGCCGCACTCGGCCTCTACGCCTGCCGCCACCGCCCCGCCGCGCCCGCGCTCCTCCCCCTCCTCCTCGTCATCCTCGCCGCCCTCACCGCGGCCCTGTGGAGGCCCTGATGACCCAGCCCACCCGCCCCGTCGCACCGCCCCTCGGCCCCCCCGCGCCCCCCGGCACACCCGACCTCCCGCCCTGGCGCCGAGCCGCCGAACCCGCCCCGGCCGCCGAAGGCCCCGACTGGCTCGACCAGCTGTGGGACGCCACCACCAAGGACTTCACCCCCACCCCACAGCCCGAACCCGACCCCGACGACGACACCCACGACGAGCCGGACCACACCCCGCCCCCACCCCCCTGGTTCACCCCCCAGCCCGCGTACTGGCCCACACCCCCCGCCCTGCCCAAACCCTCCCTCAGCGACGGAACCAAGCGCTTCCTCAGCAACGTCGGCGCCGGTGCCGCCGGATACGCGGTCGGCCTCACCCCCACCCTCGGCAGCCTGATCGCCGAATGCGGCCAGACCTACTCCATCAGCGCCGCCCTGATCCTCGGCGGCGGCATCTGCGGCATCGCCGCCTTCTGGGACCGCCGCACCCGCCACTGGTACCGGCCCCTCGCCTGGGCCGCCCGCATCCCCCTCGCCTCCGCCATCACCGCCCTCGCCCTCTACGCCCCCGCCGCCCACCCCTGACCCTCAAGGAAGACACCCGATGTACGAGCACGCCCAGTACGTCCAGATGGCCGCCGAAACGTTCTCCGTGGGCGGCAGGCTCCTCGGCTCCGTCGGCGCCGGCGCCATCGCGACCGCCCTGACCGTCGCCATGTTCGCCGGCATCAAGGAGCCCAAGGCCGCCGAGGGCAAGAAGGCCGGCAAGCAGCGCCGCAAGCTCAACAGCACCGAGGCCAGCGCCATGGGCCTGATCGCCGGAACCTTCTACATCACCGCCGGGTCCATCTGGACCGTCGGCAAGGAAGTCTCCAACGGCTTTGCGTCCATCTTCACCAGCGGCGCCTTCGGCCACGCGGGGCTCGGCGGCGTCGCCCTGATCCTCTCCGCGTACCTCTTCTACCGGGCCCCGCGCCCCGGCTGGGCCGCGTTCCTCGGCATCCTGGCCGCCGGTATCTTCTCGGCGGCCGGAGGGATCTGGGGCCTGCCCGAGTTCCTCCTGCTCCTCCTCGCGCAGAAGCTCGGCCTGCTGTGACCGCCGCCGAACTCCCCGCCGAGGCCGCGCCCGAGGAGGGCCACGACCGGCCCCACCTGGAGCTCGTCCCCGCACCCGGTAGGACGGCCCCTCGCGTGCCTGACCTGCGGCCCTACCTGCCTACCCGCACCGACCTGCGCGCCCCGCTCGCCGGAGTAGGGGCCGGGGCCCGCGTCCTGGTCCGGCGAGGCTGCGCCTGGATCGCCAAGGACGGGTGGGTCTGGGACGGGTGGACGAAGCTGGGCGCCGTCGCCGGCGGCGTCTACGTGGGCCTCCCCGCGGCCTGGACCGTCGTCCAGGACGTCACCGGCCCGTACGCCGCGTTCGTGCCGACCGCCGCCGTGGTTGGCGGCTGCATCGCGGCCAAGCGCGCCGCCCCGCCCCGGCCCGGCCAGAAGCCGAAGCCCGCCCCGGACACTGCCCCGGCCGTCGAGGACCTGGACGACGAGCCGGAGCACCCCGACGACGCCCCGGAGACGGTCGGGCCCGACGAGATCGCCGCACTCATCCGGGAGGTCGCCGCCCGGCACGGGCACCAGGGCGCGCACCTGGAGGACCTCCTCGACGAGCCGCTCCTGACCGGCTGGGACAAGGCCGAGCTGAAGTCGGCGCTCACCGACTGGGGCCTGCCCGTCGAGAGCTTCAAGCTCCTCTTCCAGACCCCCGACGGGAAGCGCCAGCGAGTGCGCGACGGGGTGCGCCTGCGGCACCTCCCGCCGGCCCCCACCCCGGACGCCGACGAGCCCCCCGCCCGCACCCTCGCCGCGGTGCCCTCCCAGCCCCCGCCCGGCACCCCACCCGCACCCCCCGGCGAACCGGCCGCCGAAGCGCCCGCCGAACCCTCCCCAACCACACCCGCAGCCCCCTCCCAGGGGCACAGGTAGCCCGGTAGTCGTCGCAGGTCAGCACCACGACTACCCGGCCGCCTACCCCCGCCTACCTACCCGCCTACCGCCCCGGAGCCCCCACGTGTACCGCTACCGCTGCACCCAGTGCCGCACCACCTCGCCCACCGCCCACACCCGGCACGAGGTCGAGGCCGAGCGAGACCGGCACCGGGACCGGGCCCACGCCGGACACATCCCGGACGGCGAAGAGATCCAGACCCACACCCCGCCCCCGCGGCCCGGACAGCCGACCCGACCCCTGCACTACCTCGCGTACGCCGCCCTCGCGGCCGTGCTCGCCCTCACCCTGTGGGCCCGCCTCACGGTCTGACGCCCACCCAGAAACGCCGGAGCGCCCCCTCCTACCGCCAAGCAAGCGGGGGCGCCCGGACCCCATCCCCACAGAGACAGGAACCCCATCATGGCACTCCGCAAGACCATCCCCCAGGACGAACTCCGCGACCGCCTGACCCCCGAACAGCGCCAGCAGCACGCCACCGACTACCACAGCAGCCGCGGCGGCTGGATCCGCCCCAAGGACAAGCCCGTCCCCGGCGCGCAGGAGAAGAGATGATGGAGGACATGACGAAGCCCGACCAGCCCGGCGCACACCTGACCGTCGAGGACATCGCTCGCCGTCTCACTCAAATCCGCGACGCCCGCGATGACGGCGAGGCCGCCCACCAGCTCACCGACGGCCTTCACCTCGACGTGCTGGCCACCATCGCCGCGGGCGCGCCGGACGCGCCGCTGCTGGCCGCCGCCGCGTTGGGCACGGAGGCCATCGACTTCGATCGCTGGTATGCCTGACCGCCTGCCACACTGGACCCTCACGCCGGGTAGCGCCCGGCACCCGGCCCCGCCGCGCACCCCGAGACGCGGCGGGGCCCTCGCCGTTGTCACCCCCCGGCCGTACCGTGGACACGTCCCCATCCGCGCGACTGGCTGCCGTGCGGCACTCGGACCCGCCCCGCCCGGAACAGCGCCCGCGCGGGGCGGGCACACGCCAGGATGCGCCATGCACGAGCACACCACCCTGACCGTCACCGGCTTCGTCGGAGCCGAACTCTGCGTCGTCACCATGCGATACCCCCGCCAGTGCTGGGACGACGTCACCGAAGCCGACCGGGAAGAACTCCGCTCCACCGCCCGATGGCGATTCGCCAACTGGGCCCGCGACGAACTGGGCACCACCCTGCCCGACCACCAAGTCAACGCCCTCGCCGTGGCCGCGACCTGAGCACCCAGCCGAGACACGAGCAGCTTGACGAGACGAAACGGATCGTCTTACAGTCCAAGGCAGATCCGGCATGCCCGGAAACAACCAGCCCCGCCAGAGTGCGGGGCTTCGTCGTACCCGGTCACGCCCACCACGAGGCGGCACCCATGCCCACCACCCCACCCACCCGCTGCACCGACCCCGAATGCCACCACCTCGCCACCACACGCGGCCGCTGCGACACCCACCAACCCACCCCCTGGCGGGGGCGCGACGACAAGGCCGCCCGGTACGGCATCAGCTCCGGCCGCTGGCGCACCCTCAAGCGCCGAGTCACCGACCGAGACAACGGCTGCTGCTACATCTGCGGCGCCGAGCAGCCCAACCCCGACGCGTACAACGAGGACGACCCGGCCACCTGGCCACACGAACTCGACCACGTCATCCCCATCAGCGAAGGCGGAGCGGCAACCTCCCTCGACAACCTCGGCCTCGCCTGCGCGACCTGCCACGCCGAGAAGAGCAAGGCCGAAGCCGCACGCGCCAACGTCAGACGCCGTCGCGCCCGCTGAGGCACAAGACCCGCAGGAGGACGCGATGATCGCGCAGAAGCTCGCACAGGCCCTCGCGGACTACTACCACGAGCTGATCAAGCACGGCCTCCCGCACGAGACCGCACACCAACTCGTCACCGACGCCGGCCGTGACCCGCTGCTCCTCGCTGACCTCCTCCCCGCCCCGACGGACGACGTCAAGACCACGACCCCGAGCACCCCGCAGCAGGGGGTAGGGGTGTCGGAATCACGAGACTGATCGCCAGGGGGCCCGCCGCGGTCAACTGGAAGCACGCACGCTCAACCCAGTGACCCCCCTTGGCCCGGAAGGCGGTGCACACCCCATGGCGTCTCCGAAGCCCCGCCCTGCTGGTCTCAAGCTCATCGAGGGCCGGGGCCCCGGCCGGGACTCGGGCGGCCGGAAGGTGACCGAGCCGCCCGCGTTCAAGCGGCTGCCGCCGGAGGCGCCGGAGTGGCTGCCCGAGGAAGCGCGCGCCGAGTGGGATCGGGTGGTCCCCGAACTGGCACGGCTGGACCTGCTCAAGCCGGTCGACCGGTCGGCGCTCACGGCGTACTGCCTGACGTGGGACCGGCTGGTGCAGGCGCAGCGCGAGATGGACGCGGACGGTTCGGTGCTGTCGGAGAACTCGCAGGGCCGGGTTCGGCATCCGGCGGTGGCGGTGATCGAGTCGGCGTCCAAGGAGCTGCGGGCGTGGGCCGCCGAGTTCGGGCTGACCCCGAGCGCGGAGGGCAAGGTCGCCCGGCAGGGAGACGACGATGGGGACGAAGCGAACCCGTTCGCGGGCTCCGGCTGACGCCACGGTGGCGCCGGCGGCGCACCTCGACGAGGAGCTGCTGGCGGGGCTGAAGCTGTCTCCCGAGGTGGCGTGGTACCTGGCCGAGCGGGGAATCCCGCTGCCGGACTGCCCGCCGAAGACCATGACCCCCAGTCCGGGCGAGGCGCCGGGCGCGGTGTTCGACCCGGACCGTGTCGATCGGGTGCTGCGCGCGTTCCACCTGCTTCGGCACACGCAGGGCAAGTGGGCGGGGAAGCCTCTGGACCCGGACCCGTGGCAGGTGGCGTACATCTTGGCGCCGGTGTTTGGCTGGGTGCGGTGGGACGACGAGGCCGGCGGGTACGTGCGGATCGTCCGGAAGCTGTACGTGGACGTGCCCCGACGCAACGGGAAGACCACGCTCAGCGGCGGTATCGCCGTGTACCTGATGGCGGCGGATGGCGAACCGGGCGCCCAGGTGTACGCCGCGGCCACCAGCGAGAAGCAGGCCCGGTTCACGTTCGACCCGATCCGGCAGATCGCCGAGCGGGCTCCGGCGCTGAAGGGGAACGTCCGGGCGTTCACGAAGAAGATCACGCACCCGGCGTCCGGCTCGTACTTCACGGTGGTCAGCAGTGTCGCTGAGGCGATGCACGGCGCGAACGTTCACGGCGGGATCATCGACGAGCTGCACGTCCACAGGTCGCCGGACCTGGTGGAGACGATCGAGACCGGGACCGGCTCTCGCCGGCAGCCGCTCGTGGCGACGATCACCACGGCGGACGACGGCAAGCAAGAGTCGATCTACGACCGGAAGCGGCAGTACGTCGAGCAGCTGGCGCGCCGGGTGCTCACCGACCCGGACACCTACGGGGTGATCTGGGGCGCGGACGAGAGCGACGATCCGTTCGCGGAGGCCACGTGGCGGAAGGCGAACCCCGGCTACGGGGTGTCACCGTCGGCGGCGTACCTGCGGGGCGCGGCGGCCGAGGCGCGGCAGTCGCCTGCGGACCTGGCGAAGTTCCTGCGCCTGCACCTGGGGCTCCGTACGAAGCAGAGCACCAGGTACCTGCGGATGGAGGACTGGGACGCGAACGCGGGGCTGGTCGACGAGGCGGCGCTCGCCGGGCGCGAGGCGTGGGGCGGACTCGACCTGGCCAGCACCAGCGACCTGTGCGCGCTGTGCTGGCTGTTCTCGGACGACGAGACCGGCACGGTGGATGCGCTGTGGCGGTTCTGGACGCCGGAGGCGAACCTCAAGTCGCTGGACAAGCGGACCGCGGGCGCCGCGTCGCGGTGGGTGCGCGAAGGCTACCTGGTTGCCACGCCGGGGAACGTCGCTGACTACGACTTCATCCGGGAGCAGATCCGCCGGGACCGGGATGCGTTCCGGGTCCGGTCGATCGGATACGACCCGTGGAACGCGTCGCAGCTGACGAACGACCTCGTCTCCGAGCGGGCCCCCATGGTCAAGGTGAGGCAAGGCTTCCTGACCATGTCGCCTGCGATGAAGGCGATTCAGCGGCTCGTGCTGCAGGGCACCCCGGAGTCGCCGGCGCTCAGGCACGGCGGGCACCCGGTGGTGCGGTGGTGCGTCGACAACCTGGCGGTGGCGATGGACCCGGCGGGGAACGTGAAGCCGGACAAGGCGAGCAGCGGCGACAAGATCGACGGAGTGTCGGCGTTGGCGACGGCGATGTCCGAGGTGCTCGCGCGGCCGCCGCGGCGGAAGTCGAAGTACACGGACGACGAAGAGATCATGGTCGTGTGAGCGGCCGGAAGGTTGGGGGCGCTCGTGTTCAGGTGGTTCGCATGGCGCCGTACCGCGGTCCGGCACCGCGTGGTCGTCAACCTCGCCGACAAGGCGTTCAACGGGATTCTGTGGGCGCAGCGCGGCCCGCTCCTCGTGCTGCGTGACGCGCAGCTGCTGGAGGCCGGGCGGGCGCCGCAGCCGGTGGACGGCGAGGTCGTCATCGAGCGGTCGCGGGTGGAGTTCACGCAGGTGCTGGCGGGCGGGGGTGGCTGATGTCGTTCGTCGTGTCCTCCGGTGAGCTCGCCGTCACGGGCGCCGGCGTCAGCACCGGGTATGCGCCGCCGCTGATCCGGGCGGCGCCGTGGGAGTACGCGGAGATCTGGCGGCGTCAGCCGCAGGTGCGGACGGTGATCGGGTTCCTCGCCCGGAACGTCGCCCAGCTCGGCATCCACACGTTCCGCAGGCTGTCCGACACCGACCGGGAGCGGCTGCACGACCATGAGATGGCGCGGCTGCTGGCGGAGCCGATGCCGGGGCTGACGCAGTACCGGTTCGTCGAGCGGATCGTGTCGGACATCGCCCTGTACGACACGTGGTACGGGATCAAGCTGCGGTTGAACGGGCGGCTGCGGATCCTGCCGGTGCCGCCGACGCTGATCCGCCCGTACGGCGGGAACTGGATCGCTCCGGAGGTGTTCGAGACGGCGAGCGGCCAGCAGCTCACTCCTGATCAGGTCGTGCACATCCACGGCTACTCGCCGCACGACCTGGTCGCCGGTGACTCGCCGATCGAGTCGCTGCGCGAGCTGCTCCTCGAAGCGGACGAGGCGGCCAAGCACCGGGCGAAGATGTGGAAGGGCGGCGCCCGCATGACCGGGGTCATCACCCGGCCGGCGGACGCGCCCGACTGGAGCCCGGAGGAGAAGCGCCGGTTCCGGGAGATGTGGCGGGCGTTCGCTGACGGTGGCGGGTCGGAGGGCGGCACGCCGATCCTCGAGGACGGCATGGAGTACGAGACGGTCGGCTTCAACCCGGAGCAGGCCCAGTACATCGAGAGCCGGAAGCTGACGCGGGAGGAGTGCGCCGCGGCCTACTTCATCCCGCCGCCGCTGATCGGGATCCTCGACCACGCCACGTACTCCAACATCAAGGAGCAGCACGCCCACCTGTACCAGGACACGCTGGGGCCGTGGCTGGCGATGCTGGAGCAGGAGTTCGTCGCGCAGGTCCTGCCGGACCTGGAGGACCCCGACGACGTGTACGTGGAGTTCAACATCGCGGCGAAGATGCGCGGGAGCTTCGAGGAGCAGGCGGCTGCGGCGTCCACTGCGGCGGGCGGGCCGTGGATGACGCGCAACGAGATCCGCGCGCGGAACAACCTGCCCCGGGTGGAGGGCGGCGACGAGTTGATCGTGCCGCTGAACGTGACCGCCGGCGGTCTGGCGTCGCCGCGGGACACGGCGCCGAAGGCCCGGCTGCCGCGCCGTGCCGTCAAGAGCGCCCGGCCGGAAGGGCTGGGCACGGAAGCCGGGGCGCGCGAGGAGTTCGCGGATGCGCTGGTGCGCTGGACCGAGCGGCAGACCGAGGCCCTGCAGCGGGCCGCGGGCGCGAAAGCGGACGGGGTGCCGGCACTGCTGGAGCTGTGGGCGGAGGGGCACGAGGACCGTCTCGCGCAGCTCACCGCGCTGCTGGCGGAGTACGGGTTCCGGCTGGCGCAGCTCGGGGCGTGGGCGGTGCTGGATGTGTGGAATCCAGAGGCTGAGGGCTGGTCGGCGGACGTGATGTTCGCGTGGATCCTCGCGGCGGCCGCGTCGCACGCCGAGCAGCACGAGGAGGCCGGGCGGCTGGCGGTCGCGGCCGTGCAGACGGAGGGCGGCGACTGGCGGGCGGGCCTGGTATCGGCGGGCGCCGACTGGGCGACGTCGGCGGCGGCTCGGGCGGAGACCGCGGCGACGGAGACCCGGTCGTTCGGCAGTCACGACGCGGCCGGGGCGTCCGGGCTGACGGTGAAGGTGTGGCGGACCGGGGGGAAGAACCCGCGGCCGTCGCATCGGGCGATGGACGGGGAGCGGGTCGCGATCGACGACGTGTTCTCCAACGGGCTGCGCTGGCCGGGCGACGGGTCGGGCCGGGTCAAGGAGCTCGTGAACTGCAACTGCACTCTCGACTATGCGAAGGAGGGCTGACGTGCGCACGAAGGATTTCACCGCTCGGGTGAAGGCCGCGGGCGTCGCCGACGGGCTGGCCGAGGGACAGTTCCTCGCGCTCGTCTCGGTGTTCGGCAACGAGGACTCGATGGGGGACGTCGTCCGGCCGGGCGCGTTCACCGAGACCCTCGCCGAGTGGTCGGCGAAGGGCGACCCGATCCCGGTGATCTGGTCGCACAACTGGGGTGATCCGTTCGCCCACATCGGGACCGTCGTTCGGGCGACGGAGACGCTGGAGGGCCTGGAGGTCCTCGGGCAGATCGATGACCTCGGCGTCAACCCGACCGCCGATCAGGTGTACCGGCTGCTGAAGGGGCGCAGGGTCACGCAGTTCTCCTTCGCGTACGACGAGATCGAATCGGCGTGGGTGAAGGACGACGAGAACCGGTGGGGCGGGTACTGGGAGCTGCGCAAGCTGAGGCTGCACGAGGTCGGGCCGTGCCTCGTCGGCGCGAACCAGGAGACCGAGCTCCTCGCCGCGAAGGCTGCCGGGCTCGTGCGCGGCGCGAAGGCCGGCCGGGTCCTGTCCCAGGCCAACTACGACACCCTGAAGTCGGCGCACGACGCGATCGGCGAGGTCCTCGCGTCCGCGACCCCCGAGAAGCACACGACTCCGGACCAGACCGGCCGGCCGGGACCGGCGGCCGACGGCACCACGCCGTCCGCCGAGCCTCAGTCCTCGCCCGCCAAGGGACTACCGGACGACGACGAGCTGCGGGCCCTGGTCGCCCGGCTCGTGGCCGCCGAGCTCACCAAGAGCGAGCCGGCCGCCAACCGCACCACCGACAGCAGCACTGACGAGACCACGCCGGACCTCCGCGAAGCGCCCTCCCCCGAGGACGCCGCCAAGGCCGCCGCCGCCTCACGTCTGCGAACCGAGGTCGAGCTGTTCCTGCTCGACGACGCGCTCACGGAGATGAGGTAGCACATGCCCAGCAAGACCATGCAGGACTGGATCGACGAGGCGAAGCACTGGGCGATGGAGGCCCGGAAGGTCGCCGCGAAGTGCGAGCAGGAGGACCGCGACTTCACCGCCGAGGAAGCCGGCCAGCTCCGCGAGTACATGGCCAAGGCCACCGCGGCGAAGGCCGAGATCGAGAAGCTCAAGGGCAACGAGGAGCTGCGCCGCTCCCTGATGGAGCTCGGCGACGACATCGCCCTGAACGCGAAGACGGACGACGACGGCAAGCGGCGGACGGCGTCGGGGTTCGAGCTGCCGTCCCGGGGCAAGTCGATCGGTCAGCAGTTCATCGAGAGCGCCGAGTACAAGTCCCTCCTGGCCACCGCGCCGAACGGTCAGTTCGGGGCGAAGCAGCGCGTGCAGTCGGGCCTGGCCGGGTTCAAGGCGCTGGTGACCGGCGCGTCCGACACGTCCGGTGGCGCGTTCGTCGTGCCGGACCAGCTCGGCCTGCAGGTCGGCCTGGACGCCTTCCAGCGGCCCCTGCGTCTGCGGCAGCTCGTCACGCAGGGAACGACCACGTCCGACAGCGTCGAGTACGTCCGCATGACGTCGTTCACGAACAACGCGGCGCCGGTCGCCGAGGCGACGACCGCAGACGCCCCGACCGCTCCGGGCACCGCCGGCGCCCTGGTGCAGCCCGCCGGCGGCGGCTACAAGCCGGAGTCGGCGCTCGCCGCGGTCAAGGTCCAGGCGCCCGTGCGGACGATCGCGCACTGGATGCCGATCACCAAGCGCGCGGTGTCCGACGCCGCGCAGGTCGTGACCCTGATCGACGCGTTCCTCCGCTACGGCCTGGAGGAGGAGCTCGAAGACCAGATGGTCCAGGGCGACGGGACCGGCGAGAACTTCGAGGGCATCGCCAACGTCAGCGGCGTGCAGGCGCAGGCGTTCGACACGAACCTGCTCACCACGCTCCGCAAGGCCAAGACGAAGGTCCGCACCGTCGGCCGGTCCAACCCCAACGGCGTGCTGATGCACCCGACCGACCTGGAGACCCTGGACCTCACCCAGGACCTGGAGGGCCGGTTCTACTTCGGTGGCCCGGCAAGCGTCGGCTCCGCGCAGACGGTGTGGAACATGCCGATCGTCGAGACCGAGTCCGTGCCGGTCGGCACCGCCTACGTCGGTGACTTCCGCAAGGCGATCCTGTGGGACCGCGAGCAGGCCACCATCCAGATGACCGACTCCCACCTGGACTTCTTCGTGCGGAACCTCGTCGTCATCCTGGCGGAGATGCGCGCCGCGTTCGGTGTGATCCAGCCGAACGCGTTCGTCGAGGTCGACCTCGCCGCCTGATCCGCGGTGGCCCTGTTCACGCAGCGGACCCCGTCCGGCCGGTGTCCCGCATGCGGCGCAACCCACGCCGTGTGCGGGCCGCCGTCGGACACGGTCCCTGTCGACGCCAACATGAGGGAGGTGTCCGCCGTGGGCGGACCGCTCAGGAAGTACCGGTACCGCGGGACGGTGCTGAAGCTGACCAGCCAGGACGCACAGCGGCTCGGGCTCGGCGAAGACGACGTGCTCGGCGAGGCGCCGCCCGTGGAGACGGTCGAGCTGCCCGACGACGCGTCCGAGGCCAAGGCCGGCACGGCGCAGAACAAGGCCCGTCCGGCCTCCGCGAACAAGGGCGGCCGTCGGCGCCGTACGGAGATCCCGCCGTCGACGACCGTCGTCACCACCCATGGCACGCCCACCACGGGCGCTGCGGGCGGCGGCGGGGATGCGGGCGACTCCACCGGCACGGACGGCGGGCCGGGCGGTGCCGGCTGACGACTACCTCGCCGACCCGGCCGAGCTCGCTGTGCTGGTCGGCGCCCCGGCCGACGACCCGCGGCTGCTGCTGCAGCTGCGTAACGCCTCGCGCCGGTTCCGGGGCGCCGTCGGCCACCGGGTGACGCTGGTCGAGGACGACACGGTCGTGCTGGACGGGACGGGACGCAGCTCGCTGCTGCTGCCGGTCTGGCCCACCACCGCGGTCACCAGCGTCACCCTCGACGGGGTGCTGCTGGCCGAGGGCGCCGACTACGAGTGGTCGCCCTCCGGGGTGCTGCGGCGGGCGGGCGGCGGACGATGGCCGGACCGGCTGCGGTGCGCGACGGTGGTGTACTCCCACGGCTGGGCGGTCGTGCCTGAGGACATCGCCGAGGCGGTCCTCGACAAGGCTGCCGCCATGTACAAGATCCCGATCGGGGTGGCGTCCAAGGCGGTCGGCGGGCAGTCGGTCACCTACGGGGCGCAGCAGGCGATCGGCGTGACCGACCAGTGGGACAAGGCTGTGCAGCGGCACAAGGTCCGCACGAGCGGGGACCTGTGATGGGCTGGTTCACCGAGACCGCGGTACGGATCCGCGCCGGCCGGACGCCGACGCGCGGCAACCCGGACGGGGTGGAGGACTGGTCGCCCGGCGCGGTCGACCGGCTGGCCCTCAGCGGGTTGAATGTTCAGCCGCGCGTGCAGGCGGAGAGCACCGACGACGACCGGAACGCGGTCATCACCGGGCTGCGGGTGCAGTCCGACGAGGGCGTCGACCTCGACGTCACCGCGCGGGACCGCATTGAGTGGCGCGGCGAGGTCTACCAGGTCGACGGCGATGTCGCCCGCTGGCCGGACCCCGTGGTCGGTGGCGTCCACCACGTCGAGTTCAACCTGAAGCGGGTCACCGGATAGGAGGCGCCGATGCTGCAGCGGCTGGTCCTCGACGCGCGGGGCATCCGCGAGTTCCTCGGCGGGCCCGAGGTGCGGGCGATGGTCGACGGCGTCGCCGAGGACGTCCGTGCCCGCGTCCGGGCCAAGCTGCCGCCCGGCACGCTGGTGCGGACGAGGAAGTACACCACCGACCGTGGCGCGGCGAGCGTCACGATCGCCGACGTGCGCGGCATGGGCTGGCAGGCGCGCGACGGCGTACTGACCCGGGCGGCGGGTGAGCTCGGGATCGAGGTCCGGGACTGGCGGGCGGGCCGATGAAGCCGCTCACCGCGTTCCCGGACGTGCAGGCCGCGGCGGCGCGGGTGCTGCGTGAGGCTTTGGCAGGGCGGCCGGAGCCTCACGCGGCGGGCGCCACGGTGGGCACGCGGGTGCCCACCGACCGGAGCCCGGAGACGCCGCGTCTGCCGTATGTGCTGGTCCGCAAGGACTCCGACTTGCCCCACTCCTCGATGGCGAACTCCCGCTGCACGCTGCGCTGCACCGTGTGGCACGTCGACGAGGACCAAGCCCACGACCTGGCGATGCTCTGCCAGGGCCTGTGGATCGTCCACTCCGGTGACGTGATCCGCGGGGTGCGGCCGGCGACCGGCCCGCTCCCGGCGGTCGACCCGGACACCGGCATCGACCTGTCGACGTTCACGGTCCTCGCGAACGTGCGGCCCGTGCTGCTGTAGCCGAACCGCGACGCCCCCCTCTCTCCCCCCTTTTCTGATCCCGAAGGAGGCGCCATGGCCGGCGACCCCACCAAGGCGAACCTGTGGACCGACGCTGACGTGTACGTGTCCTTCGACCTGTCCGCGCCCCTGCCCGCCGACGTCGACACCCCGTTCGGCCCGCAGTGGGAACTCGTCGGGCTCCTCGACGGCGACGAGGGATTCCCCGAGTCGCGCGAGGAGGACACCGACGACAAGTACGCGTGGGGCGGCATCCTCGTGAAGACGAGCCGCACCCACTTCAAGCTGACCAAGTCCTTCACGGCGCTGGAGGACAACGCGACGGTGCGGCGCCTGGTGTGGCCGGGCAGCACCGCCACGCAGCTCAAGGTCCCCCGCCCGAAGCAGGTCCTCGTCGCGTTCGAGGTCCGCGAGGGCACCAAGAAGCGGCGCCTGGTCACCGCGCAGTACGCCGAGTGCAACCTCGACGGCGACCGCGGCGAGAACGAGACGGACCTGGAGTCGGCGACGATCGCCGCGACGATCTTCCCCACCTCGGACGGGGTGCTGTTCGACCGGCAGGAGACACCGGTGCTGCAGTCCCTCGCCATCACGCCGGCGTCGCTGCCACTGACGGTCGGGGAGATCGGTGCGCTGGTGGCGACCGCGACGTACGACGACGCCTCCACGCAGGACGTCACCTCGGCGTGCTCCTGGTCGTCGTCCGACCCGGCGGCGGCCACCGTGTCGTCGGGGTTCGTCACCGGCATCGCGGCCGGCACGGCGACCGTCACCGGCTCGTACGGCGGGATGACCGACACGAGCACCGTCACCGTCTCCTGAGAGCGCCGGGGCGCGGGAGTTCGTCGCGGTTCGCCCGCGCCCCGGTACCAGCGAACCGCGATCAAGGGGAAGGGAACCGCGACATGCGCCTGACCGTCACCGACGCGGACGTGGCCCGCAAGGCCCGAGAGCTCGGCCTGCTCAAGGAAGGCGAGGTACTCCCGGCGCACCTGCGCAGCCGGGTCGTGGCCGCGCTTCTGCAGGAGCAGACACCGCGGGTCCGGGCGGCGGCCGACGTGCCGCTCGCCCAGTCCATCCGCGTCCAGCCCGGTACCGGCGTCGAGATCGACGGCCGGCCGTTCCCCTGGCTGATCCAGGCCGAGACGATCGAGGTCGTCCTCGACCCGTCCGGGTCCGGCCTGGTCCGCCTGACGATCCCCACCCAGTCCGTCGAGATCACGAAGAGTGAAAGCGAGTAGCAGCATGACCGGAACCGCGACGCCCGCCGACCACGAGGTCGCCGACTTCAACCTGAACACGGTGCAGGCCGAGACTGAGCTGCGCCCCTTCCGGTTCCTGTGGGCGAGCGAGGACAACCCCAACCGGCGCCTGACCATGCAGCACCTGGAGGCCCTGAACGTGTGGCCGCTCCTGGCCGCCGCGGACGGCGGTGACGCGGGCGCCATGGCCGCGATCTTCCGCGAGGCGCTCGGCCAGGAGCAGTGGGCCGACTTCCGCGCCACGCCGCTGCCCCAGTACAAGCTCAAGGCCCTGTTCAACGCCTACCGGAAGCACTCGGGTGTCCAGGAGCCGGGGGAATCGGCGGCCTCGTCCGGCTCCTGAGCAAGCACCGCGACGAGGTCGAGGCAGACCTGCGCGAGACCTACGGCGTCCGGCTCTCCGACCTGTTCATCCGGGACGAGGCCGGGCGCCGGCGGCTGACGTGGCGGGAGCTTGGCGTGCTGGTGCGCCAGCTCCCGGCCACCGCCCGGACGCGCCTCGCGCAGGGCGACACGGACGGGCTGTGGGGGCTGGGAGAGCACCTGCAGGCCCTCACCATCGACGAGCTGCGCATCGCGAACTGGCAGCGGTCGAACACGGGCGTCAAGCGCGGCAAGCAGACCAAGCAGCCGCCGCCCATCGAGCGGCCGGGCACCAGGAAGCGCCGCACCAAGAACAGCCCCGAGCGGATCGCCAAGCGCAACGCGGCCCGGCAGCGGGCGGCCGAGCGGCGCGCAGCGATCGCCCGAGGCGAGATCACCTAACCACCCGGCACCGAGGGGGCGTCCATGGCGAACGTCGGCTACGCGACCCTGCAGATCATCCCCTCGGTGCGCGGCATCGGCGACGAGCTGCGCCGCCAGCTCGTCTCTCCGGCCGGGCGGGCCGGGGACCGTGCGGGCGAGGACGCGGGCGAGAGCTTCACGGACGCGTTCCGGGGCGCCCTGGCGTCGATCAACATGTCCCCGACCGCCGAGAAGATCGGCGAGCAGGTGGGCGACGAGGCCGGGCAGACCGCCGGCCGCCGCATGATCACCTCGCTCACCGGCCACCTGAAGACCGGCATCCTGGCGGCTGCCGCTGGCGCGGGCGCGCTGTTCGCGGCAGGGTTCGCGCAGGCGGTCGAGCAGGACACCTCGAACGTGAAGCTCGCCGCGCAACTCGGGCTGTCGGCGAAGGACGCCAAGGCGGCCGGTGAGATCGCCGGGGCGGTGTTCTCCAAGGGCTACGGCGAGAGCATCGACCAGGTCAACGAGTCGCTGCGGACGTTGTCGCAGGCGGGCATCCTGTCCGTGAGCGGGCCCCGCAAGGAAGTGGAGGCGCTCACCGCGTCGGCGTTGACGCTGTCGGAGGCGTTCGACGTCGAGGTCGGAGCTGCGGCCACCGCGGCAGGGCAGCTGATCCGCACGGGGCTGGTGAAGGACGCCAAGGCGGCGTTCGACCTGCTCACGGTCGGGTTCCAGCAGGGCGCCGACAAGTCCGGCGACTTCATCGACACCCTGAACGAGTACGCGACCCAGTTCCGGAACATGGGCTTGACCGGCGCCCAGGCGGTCGGCCTCATGACGCAGGGCCTGCGCGCGGGCGCCCGTGACTCCGACGTCGTGGCCGACGCGATCAAGGAGTTCAGCATCGAGGCGGTCAAGGGCGCCGACGGCATCAAGGAGGGCTTCAAGAACCTCGGGCTGGATGCCGACAAGACCGTCGCCGCCCTCGCCAAGGGCGGCCCCGGCGCAGCCGCGGCCTTGGACACGGTGCTGGACAGGCTCCGCGCCATCGAGAACCCGGCCCGCCGCAACGCGGTCGCGTTCGAGCTGTTCGGCACGAAGTCCGAGGACCTCGGTAACGCCCTGTACGCGCTCGACCCGTCGGCGGCGGTCGGCGCGCTGGGCGCCGTGTCGGGCGCGGCGGATCGTACGAGCAAGACCCTGCACGGCAGCGTCGCGGCGTCGTTCGAGACGTTCAAGCGGCAGATCCTCCAGGGCCTCTCAGACTTCATCACCCGCGAGGTGCTGCCCGCGGTCCTCGCGTTCGGGCAGTTCCTCAACACGCACGTCGTGCCGGCCGCACGGGCGGCGGGGAGCTTGCTGTGGGCGACGCTCGTTCCGGCGGTCATCGCGGTCGGTGAGGCGTTCTCGGCTGGGGTGCAGTGGCTGCGCGACTACGGCGCCTGGCTGCTGCCGCTCGGGGTGGCGATCGCCGGTCTGACGATCACCATGAGCGCCAACGCCATCGCCACGGCGGCGGTGACGGCGGTGTTCAGCGCGTACCGTGCGGTGATCCTGGCGGCGGCGGCGGTGACGCGCGGCTACGCGATCGTGCAGGGTCTCCTCAACGCGGTCATGTCGGCGAATCCGATCGGTCTGATCATCACCGGTATCGCGGCGCTTGTGACGCTGCTGGCCGTCGCGTGGAACAAGTCGGACACGTTCCGGGCGATCGTCATGGCTGCCTGGTCGGGCATCCAGTCTGCGTGGTCGGCCCTGTGGACCGGGTACCTGCAGCCCGGCTTCGCGGCGCTGATGACCGGTCTGCGGGCGATCGGCGATGCCGCGTCGTGGCTGTGGACCACCATCTTGAGCCCGGTGTTCTCGGCGATCGGTCTGGCGGCGCGCATCCTCATCGCGATCCTCGCAGTGGTGCTGATCATGCCGGTGATCGCCCTGTTCCAGATGCTCGGCGCGATCGCGTCATGGCTCTGGACCACGGTGCTGCAGCCCGTGTTCTCGGCGATCGGGCTGGCCGCCCAGGTCCTGTGGACCGCATGGCTCAAGCCGTCGTTCGACGCGGCGCTGGCCGTGTTCCGGGCAGTCGGCTCGTTCGTGATGTGGCTGTGGACCAACGCGATCCGCCCCAGCTTCCAGGCGATCGGCTCGTTCGCGTCGTGGCTGTGGACCAACGCCATCCAGCCGGCCATGGGCGGCGTGATGACGGCGCTGCGCGCCGTCGGCTCGGTCGTGTCGTGGCTGTGGAGCAACGCCGTACAGCCCGCGTTCAAGGCGATCGGCGACCTCGCGGGGTGGCTGTGGACACGCGCGCTGAAGCCCGCCCTGGACGCGGGCGCGAAGGCGGTCAGTCTGTTCGGTGCCGGGTTCGGCGCCGCGCGGGACGCGATCGGCAAGGCGTGGACCCAGGTCATGGACATCGCCAAGACCCCCGTGAACTTCATCATCGAGTGGGTCTACACCAAGGGCATCAAGGCCACCTGGGACAAGGTCGCCGGGTTCGTCGGGCTGGGCAAGCTCCCCGCCGCGCCCAAGCTGCTGGCGGCCGGCGGCACGGTCGGCCCCGGCTGGGGCCCGGCCGCGCCGATGAAGGTCAACCGGCCGACGGCGATCGTCGGCGAGGGCAACCCCGCCCACCCGGAGTTCGTGATCCCGACCGACCCGAAGTACCGGGGCCGGGCCCTGGCGCTGTGGGAGGCGGCCGGGACGCAGCTGATGGCCAAGGGCGGCGTGGTCGGAGGGGCGCTGGACTGGCTCGGCGGCGCGGCGCAGAAGATCGGCGGCGCCGTCATGTCGGGCGTGGACTTCCTGTCGGACCCGGCCGCGATGTGGGAGAAGGCGACCGCGTTCATCCGCGACAAGGTCCGAGAGATCGGCCAGTCGGACATGGCGCAGATGCTCGCCAAGGTCCCCGGCAAGATGCTGGGCGGCCTCAAGGACAAGATCGTCAACGCGGTTACCGGCCTGTTCGGCGGGGGCGGTGGGGGCGGCTCGTGGGCGCGGCCGGTGTCGGCGGCGCTGGGCACCCGGTACGGCGTGCGGGGCCGCATGTGGTCCTCCGGGTACCACACCGGCACCGACTTCCCCGCTCCGACCGGCACCGCCGTGCGGGCGGCGGCGAACGGCGTTGTGCAGGCGGCGCTCTCCGGCGGCCCGTACGGCAACCACATCACCCTCACCCACGGGGGCAGGCTGTCGTCGCTGTACGCGCACCTGTCGTCCATGTCGGTGCGCGCCGGCCAGCGGGTCCTGAAGGGGATGCGGATCGGTGCGGTCGGCAACACCGGCAACACCACCGGCCCGCACCTGCACTTCGAGGCGCGGCGCGGCGGCCGGACGATCAACCCCGAGCCGCTGCTCGGCTACGCCAGCGGCGGCCGCCCGCGGGCGGGCGAGTGGGCGTGGGTGGGCGAGCAGGGGCCGGAGCTGATCCGGTTCGGCTCGCCAGCCACGGTCTATCCCCACGAGAAGTCGGTGCGGATGGCCGCGGGCATGGCCGCCGCGCGCGCCGCCGCAGCCATGGCGCCGTCCGGGGCTCCGTCATACACGGCGCCAACGGCGTCTTCGGCCGGCTCCGGGGGCGGGCTCCGGCCTGGTGACCGGCTGCGGCTGGTGGTCGGGGGCCGGGAGTTCGACGCGTACCTGGAGGAGATCGCCGACGCGGTGGTCGAGGACACGATGCGGCCGGTCGCTGCGGCGATCGCCGGCATGAGGGGGTGAGACGGTGGCGATCCCGGGCAACCTGCTGTCGCAGGTCACCGAGTCGGTCGACCCGAACACCAGCGGCTGGGTGGCCAAGCTCAACTGCACGATCGGGCTGGGCACGGGCGGCCGGAACGGCGACGGCTGCCTGCGCCTCACCTCGGCGGCGGCCGGGGAGATGCAGGCCCGGACCGTCGCCGCGTACCCCGTCACGGTCGGCACCGAGTACCAGGCGTTCGCGGACGCGTCCGGGGCGACGGTGCCGGACCGGATCGGTATCCGGTGGCTGTCGTCGACCGGCACGGAGGTGTCGGTCACCTGGTCGGTGACCACGGCGTCCGCGTCGGCGTCGTGGCACCGGATCTCCGTGGCGGGGATCGCGCCGGCGGGGGCGACGCAGGCGCAGGTCGTCGTGTCGGCCGTGACCCCGGCCGGAGCCGGGGTGATCTCCTATTTCGAGAACGTCTACCTGGGCCTGCCGCACCGCACGGTCGGCAACATGCTCAGCTTCAACGTCGAGTCGGTGGAGCGGGACTCGTCCGGGTGGGAGGTCGACGCCAACGCGACGATCTCCCGGCAGGTGCCGGTGTTCACGTGGGCGTCCACCTACTACCTGGGTGGCGGCCACACCCTGGCGATGCAGGTCACTGCGTCCGGCAACGCGAGCGTGCGGACGGTGGAGCGGCCCGCGGCCGAGCCGGGCGCCGAGTATTACGGGCACATCTACCTGTCACCGCCCACCGGCCCGTCGTCGAACTGCTGGGTGGAGATGCGGTTCTACGACGGGGCCGGGGTGCAGCTGAGCGCGACCCGCTCCACCCTCGACGCCGGCACCACGGGCACGTTCCGGCAGCGGGTGTCTGCGATCGCGCCGGCCGGGACGGCGACGGTCGGGCTCGCCGCGGGCATCACCGGCGGCACGGCCGGTCAGGTGCTGCGCATCGACGGGGCGGTCATCACCGTGCCGTACCCGATGCGTACCGGGTCGGTGCTGCCGTACGCCGACGCAAGCTTTGAGCAGGGCGTGGCCGGGTGGCAGGTCGTGTCCGGGACGGCGACGCTCGCGCGGCTCACCCCGTGGGGCACGGACGGGCTGGACGGCTCGTATGCGGCGGTGCTCACGTCGGCGACCGCGTCCACGTCCGTGCTGCGGTCCGCGAAGTTCCCGCTGGGGGAGGGCGCGGGCGGTCTGACGTGGCTGGCGGAGATCGGCGCGAAGGTCACGGCCGGCGGCTGGACGCTCACCAGGGCGATCCGGTTCTACGACGTGGCCGACACCGACCTGGGAGCCTCGCCGACATCGTCCAGCGCGGTCCCGTCGCCTGGCTGGTGGGTCCTCGGCGTCAACATCGCCGCGCCTGCGGGCGCGACGCAGGCCGCGGTTGAGTGGACGCTGACCGCGACCGCCGCATCGTCGGTGCTGCGCCTGGACCGGGCGGCGCTCACACAGGTGAAGGCCACCGCCGAGGTGGTGGCGGTGGACGAGACCGCGCACGTGCGGGTCACGCTGCGGGACCTCCCGGCGGGTGATCTGCTGACGCTGTGGCGGATCACGCCGGACGGGCAGCGCACCCTCGTGCGTGGCGCGTCGGGGCTGATCGAGGGGGTGCCGCTCACCGCGGACGTGGTGAGCGTGGAGGACTACGAGGCGCCGCTTGGGGTCGCGGTCCGCTACTACGGGGAGACCCGCACGTCGGCCGGGGCACTGTCGGCGTGGCGGAACACCTCGACGGTGACGCTGACGGTCGCGGATGCGGACATGTGCTGGCTGAAAGACCCCGGCAACCCCCGCCGCAACGTGCGCGTGATGGTGGTGCGGAGCCCGGAGTGGCAGCGGCCCATTGAGCAGTCCGTGCACCGCGTCCAGGGCCGCCGCAACCCGGTCGTCTACTCGGGGACGCGCGGCGGCTACGAGGGCAGCCTCGTGGTGTGGACCCGGTCGGATGACGAGACGGACCGGCTGGACTGGCTGCTGGACTCGGGGGCGGTGCTGCTGTGGCAGACCGGCCCGGACACCCACGAGCGGGACCGGTACGTGTCCGTCGGCGCCGTCACGCTGCCGAGGATCGTCCCGGACCGGCACGAGGACTGGCGGGAGTGGACGCTCCCGCTGATCGAGCAGGACATGCCCACCACCGTGGGGGTGGCCGGGTCGGCGGGCCGCACGTGGCAGGACGTGCTCACGGTGTTCGCGACGTGGGACGCGGTGCGCGCGGCGTACGCCTCGTGGGAGGGCGTGTTGCTGGATGAGAGAGGCGACGCCTGATGTACGCGGCCAGCGCGCGGTTCTTCACCACCCTGACCGAGTCGTACACCCCGATCACCGAGGTCACCCTGTTCCGGACCGACGGGCGGGTGGAGACGCTGGACATCATCGGCGGGTCGGTGCCGGTGGACCGGTCGCAGGCGTGCCGCCGCACCTGCACGGTGACCGTCCCGGACCCGGCGCTGATCCCGCGCACCGCCGCCGACAAGCTCAGCGTGTACGGGGCCCAGCTGCGGATCGCGCGCGGCGTGCAGGCCGGCGCCTACCGGGAGCTGGTGCCGGTGGGGGTGTTCCGGCTCGACGGGATCGAGGGCGACGTCGACACCGGGCCGGTGTCCCTGACCGGGCAGAGCCTGGAATGCATCATCGCCGACGATCGGTTCGTGACGCCGTATCGGGCGACCGGCACGGCCATCGGCGCGATCACCGCGCTCATCGTCCGCTCCATCCCGGACGCCGTGGTCGTCAGCCGTGTCGCTGACGCGGCGATCGGCCCCCGCACGTGGGACATCGAGGCCAACCCGTGGGAGGCGGTGCGGGAGCTGGGCGCCGTGGTGGGCGCCGAGGTGTACTGCGACGCGGCCGGCCAGTTCGTCATCGCCGCGCTGCCGGACCTGCTGACCACCCCGCCCGCGTGGACGGTCGCCGCGGGCGAACGCGGCGTGTACGTGTCGGCGAAACGCGGCATGGCCAGCCGCGGCGTGCACAACGGGGTGCTGGCGCGCGGGGAGTCCGCGGAGACCGGCACCGCGCCCGTCGCGAAGCTCGTCGTCGACTCCGACCCCGGCAGCCCGACGCGGTGGGGTGGGCCGTTCGGACGCCGTCCGGCGTTCATCTCCTCGTCGGCACTGACGACGGAGGCGGCGTGCGAGGCGGCAGCGTCGCTGCGGCTCAAGCAGCTGATGGCGCCGAACGCCACCGCGAACCTGCGCTCCCTGGCGAACCCGGCGCTGGAGGCCGGCGACATCATCCGCGTGGTGTACCCGTCCGGGCCGCCCGACCTGGTCCAGGCCGCCGCGTTCGGCATCGACCTCGGCGTGAACGCCGGGGATTTCGAGGTGCAGGCGATCAGCGCGAAGGAGGGCACATGAGGCCGACGGCGATGAGGATCGGGCAGGAGATGGCCGCCGCCGTGCAGGCGCAGGCCGCGATCGCCACCGACACGCCGGTCGGCATGCGGCAGGCGACCGTCGCCACCGTGGGGACGGACGGCACGGTCACCACGGTGGAGGGGTTCGTTGCCCGCCGCCTGGCCACCTACACCGGCCCGGCGGTGGGGGACCTGGTGCTCATCTCGCCGGGGCCGGGCGGCTGGTACGCGCACGGCCGGATGGCGGCGGCGTCGGCCGGGGGCTGGGTGCCGCTGACGCTCGCCTCGGGCTGGTCGGCGACGGCCGGGTACTACACGCCGGCGTACCGGCTCAACGGCGACGGCACGGCGAGCCTCAGCGGCATGGCGTCGATGTCGGGGACCCTCGCCGCCGGCGCGGTGGTGACGACACTGCCGGCCGAGGCGCGGCCCGCGAACAGGGTGCGGGTGACGGTGCAGGTCGCCGCCGCCTCGGGCACCGGCTACTACGGCGTGATGACGATCAACCCCGACGGCACCGTGACCCTCGGCGACTACAGCGCCGCGCTGCCCGGAACCGGCAGCAAGTACGCGGAATACGACGTGCTCAGCCACTACCGGCTGACCTGACCCCTTGTGGAGGGCCCGTGCCCCGATCCGATGTCTACGGGCAGTCCATCGACCTGCCCAACCTCCTCGACGTCCCGGACGTCGAGGCGCTGTCCACGGCGATCGAGCAGTCGATCAGCCATGGGGTGCTGCGGTTCGCGTCCGCGTCCGCGCGGGCGGCGGCCGTCCCCAGTCCTGTGGACGGCATGTTCTCGACGCTGGCGGACAACAAGCGCCTGTACCGGTACAACGGCACGACGTCGCAGTGGGTGGCGGTGGTGCCGGAGTTTCGGTTCGGGGCGTTCACCGTGTCGGGGTCCGGCCTGGACCAGTACACCGCGAACGTGACGTTCTCGTCCGCGATGTCCTCGACGCCGTACGTGTTCGTGAACTTGGCCACGTCCAGCGGGGCGAGTAGCCGGTGGATACCGCGCGTGCCGAGCGCGAGCCCGACCGGGTTCTCCGTGCTCGTGCAGTCGTCCGTGGACGGCGCCACCGCGAACTGGTCGGCGGTGCCTCTCTGGTACTTCGCCGTCGCCGCCTGACCCCCCCTCTTCCTGCCCGCCCCGCGCCGACCGGCCGGGGCTTTCTCTATGCCCTGGAGCACCCTTGTCTGACCCCGTACCCCTGGCCACCGGCCGGGCGTTCTTCTTCTACACCGGCCACCAGGACGACGAGTCCCTGTGGGCCGGGCAGGTCATCGCGCACCACGCGCTGGTCGGCCGGGAGGTGCACATCGTGCTGGGCTCCGACGGGTCCACCAGCGCGATCCGGCACGCCCTGAACGGGACGGAGCCGAACGGCTGGTGGGGCGGCTACCACTACCCGCAGCGGGAGGGCATAGCGGCGCCCCTCGACTACAAGGCGTTCGCGGAGGCGCGCGACCGGGAGCTGCTGCGGGCGGCCGCTCAGCTCGGGGTGCCGGCGGGCCGGGTGCATCTGCGGGTGCCGGAACGATCCTCCACGATCACCGTCGCGGAGGCGGAGCGGCTGATCCTCCAGTACGAGGCCCAGTATCCGGGCGCCGGGCACTACACGACGCACTGGACGGACCCGGACCCGACGCACGCGGCGCTGGGCCAGGCGCTGCGGAATCTGGTCGTGGCGGGGACGATCACGGATGGCCGGTGGGTGGTGCGCCGCTCGCAGATCGGCAAGGTGCCCGGGGCGGTGGAGTACGCGGTGCCCAGCACGTATGCGGCGCAGGCGCGGCACATGGCCCGGTCGGCGTGCCGGGCGTACGGGGCGTGGGCGCCGCCGGAGTCGTACGCGATCGGCCGCCACTCGGTGCCGGCCGAGCTCGACTGGGCGGAGTCCGGGGCCGCCAACGTCATCGTGAAGAACCCCTGATCGGAGGGCTCCCCATGGCCTGGTACCCGGGCGCCACCCGCATGGAGTTGCAGCCGGAGTCGGACGCGCAGGCGGCGATCCGGCCGACGCAGTTCATCGTGCACAGCCTGGCGGCGCCGTGGACGGCGCGGCGCACGTACGAGTTCTGGCGGGACAGCTCCAACCTCGAATCGCACTTCGGGCTGGGCTTCGAGGGTGACCTCGCCCAGTACATCGGCACCGAGACCCGCGCCGACGCCAACGCCGGCGCGAACCGGCGCCCGGACGGAACCGGCGCGGTGTCCATCGAGACCGCATCGAACCTGAAGCACTCCGACCCCTGGACCGACGCGCAGCTGGAGCAGCTGGTCAGGTTGGGGGTGTGGCTGCATCAGCGGCACGGCATCCCGCTCAGGATCTGCCGGTCTGCGGCTGATCCGGGGTTCGGCTACCACTCGCTGCACGCGGCGTGGTCGGTGGGCGGCACGGCCTGCCCCGGCGCGGCCCGTATCACCCAGTTCCGGCAGGAGCTGTTCCCCGAGATTCAGCGCCGGGCGGCCGGCGGCAAGGAGGACGACATGCCCTTGACCAGCGAGGACGTGCAGAAGGTCGCGCACGCCGTGTGGGCCTGGCGGAACCAGGCGTTGGACGGGCGGGACATGCGGCAGTTCGTCGCGGACGCCGCCAACCACAGCAAGACCTCGGCGGTGAACGGCGCCGCGGCGGTGGCCGGGCTCGGCGAGCTGGGCGCGCGGGTGGCCGAGGTGGGCGCGCCGGAGCTGACCGACGCGCACGTCGCGGCGATCGCGGACCGGCTCGCCGCGGCCCCGGCGCTCGCTGACCGGATCGCGGAGCTGGTGGCGGAGAAGCTCGCCGCGCGCCTCGCCGAGTAACAGCAGACCCCTCAGATCGGAGACCCACATGACCACCTCAGCGTTCTGGAAGGCGACCCTGGAGCGGATGGTGCGCACGTTCGCGCAGGCCGTCCTCGCCGCTGTCGGCGCCGACGGGCTCGGCATCCTCGATGTCGACTGGGGCGAGGCGGCCTCGGTCGGCGCGCTCGCCGCGGTCCTCGCGCTGCTCACCGCGATCGTCACGTCCGGTGTCGGCCCGGCCGGGCCCGGCGTCACGGAGGCGCCCACGCGGCGCGGCACGGCGGGGCCGGTGGCCTGACCCTGTGACCGTACGCACGACGAGGGGAGGCCGGGCCGATGGGTGCTGAGGTGTTCGGCCTCTCCGTGGCCGAGGCGGGCCCGACCGCGGTTCTCACGCTGGTGGTGCTGCTGGTGCTGACCGGCCGTCTCGTGCCCCGCTCGACGCTGACCGACATGCGGGACGAGCGGGACATGTGGCGGGCCGCGCATACGGAGTCGGAGCGGGCCCGGCAGGCCGAGCGGGAGCAGGTGGAGGAGCTGCTGGAGATGGCCCGCCTCGGGAACCAGCTGCTCAACAGCCTGCCCCGCCCCAAGGGTCGGGGGGAGGTGACGCCGGATGGTCGGGTGGATCAGGCGGCTGGTCCGCCGCGGTGAGCCGACGCCGGGGCAGCGCGCGGCGGAGGGCGCGCTGGACCGGGCGCGGGAGGCGCGCGAGGCGGCGGAGGCACGTCGGCCCGCTGTGCGGGCGGCTGTGGAGCGGCTGCGGGCGGAGCGGCAGGAGAACCATTTCGCCGAGCGCATCCGCCACGCGCTGGAGGGAGGGGCGCAGTGAGGGAGTGGGGCATCGACATGTGGCTGAACGTGGCCGCGTCCGCGATGGCGGCGATCGTGTGTGCCGGGTTCGTGGTGGTGTACCACGTGCGGGCCGCGTGGTGGCGGTCGGCGACGGGCCGGCACCTCATGGCCGTCGGCGTGACGTTGACGCTGCTGTTCGGGTACACGGTGGCGATCAACGTGTGGCCGCAGGGCTGTCCGGCGGCGGTGCTGCGGTGTGTGCGGACGGCGGTGGTGGTGGCGATCGCTGGGCTGATGGTGCAGCGGACGCGGATGGTGCTGCGGGCGCAGCATGAGCGGCGGGATCGGGAGGCGGTGTGATGGTGGAGGTGCCGGAGCCGCGGCCGGTGGTGCCGCGGCGTGATGAGGGTGCGGCGGACGTGGGGACGTTGGTGGAGTTGGGGTGGGTGGAGCCGCCGCCGGAGCCCGCGCCGCTGCCGCCGGTGGACCCGGACGTGTCCTGAGACGACGACGCCCCCTGCTCTCCCTTCGGGGAGGGCAGGGGGCGGTTTCGTCTTTCCCGCACCACCCAGTTGACGCATGCGGAAACCCTCCGCTAGAGTTAACGCATGCGGAAAGTCCGCAGGGAGGGGGAACGATGAACACCACCGCAGCAGCCGCGCAGGCCCGCGTCACCGTCGCCACCATCCGCACCTGGTGCCGCCGCGGCGTCATCGCCGCCGTCAAGGCCGCCGGCCGCTGGATCATCGACGCCGCCTCTCTCGCCCGCCGGATCGAGATCGGCGCCCGCCGCATGCCCGAGCCCGCCGACACCAGCGACCTGAACCCCACGATCCTCCGCAGCATCCGCCGCGCCCGCCTCGGCTACACCCCCCGCCGCGCCGACAGGGCGGCCCTCGCCGACCGCTACGTCCTCGCCTTCCCGATCGGCACCTACCGCTGGCCCTCCACGTTCCTCGGCGTGAACGTCTGGCGGAGCAAGGGCCTCCTCGACACCGTCGAGATCAACGGCCGCCACTACTACGTCCTGTCCGCGCGCGGCGCCCGCATCCGCGCGACCCTCGACGCCCGCTGACCACCCCACCCAGGAGACCTTCATGACCACACCCGCCGGCGGCCGCCCCTCGATCGGCCCGAAGATCGAAACCCGTGTCCCCGCCGACACCCTGACCCGCATCAACAGCGAGGCCGCCCGCCACGGCATCGACCGCGCCCGATGGCTGCGCGCCGCCGCCCAGCATGGCCTCTCCTGCCCGCTCACCGACTCGGAGAGCCTCCCCCTCACCGACGCCCTGCGCGCCATCGACAGCCACGCGGACCTGCGGGAGTGGGCCCTGACCCCGGAGGCATCCCGAGAGGAACGGAACATCGCGGCGGAGCGCTACGCGGGCACCCTCTACGAGATGCGCACGATGATCAGCGCGCTCCGGGACACGCTGCCCCAGCAGGAAGCGAACGACGCCTACGTGCAGGCGGACGCGACGGACCCGGAGATGACCCGGACCGAGACCGCCCGAGCATGGGCCCGCGCGACGGCCGCCGAGCAGCTTGACGCCGTGCTGGACGCGCTCACGTGCCTGCTCCCCGTCGACGGCGAGAGCGTGCGGGCTCGCGCCGCCCTGGACGACCCGACCGACACGAGGTCCATCGACGCGGACTAGCACCCACGCACCGCGCCCCCTGCCTGGCCTTCGGGCCGGCAGGGGGCGCTTTCGTCATGCCCGGGGTCAGGCCGCCGCGTCGGGGCCCGGCCAGTCCGGATCCTCCTCCGCGGTCGGCAGCGCCGTGTGACCCTCCGCCCAGTTGTTCACCCAGCCGCACACCCCGCACGCGTACCGGCCGTTCAGCCCGGACACCTGTGACCCGCAGCCGCGGCACATCGTCGTCGTGATCTCGGGGATACGCGCAGGCGTGGTCATCGGTCCGGTCCCTCCTCGGCGGGCTGGATCGAGCGTAGCCCGGCCGGCGGGGGCGCGGTCGACGACCAGCCGCACAGCTGGCTGCACACCCACCCGGCGCCCTGCTGTAACGCGGGCGCCCCACACCGCTGACAGTTCACGATGTCCCCCTTCGTGGTCGGTGGCGATGCCATACCCCACCGGCTCAACTCCGAAGCTCCCGGGGCGTCTACGCTGGCCGACATGATTCACGCTGTGGTGTTCGACGTTGGTGAGTGCCTGGTAGACGAGACCCGCGAGTACGGCACGTGGGCGGACTGGCTCGGCGTGCCCCGCCACACCTTCGCGGCGATGTTCGGCGCCGTCATCGCGCAGGGCCGCGACTACCGCGAGACCTTCCAGGAGTTCCGGCCCGGGTTCGACCTGTACGCCGAGCGGGAGCACCGGGCGGAGGCCGGGCAGCCGGAGCACTTCGGGGAGGACGACCTGTATCCGGACGTCCGGCCCGCGCTCGCCCAGCTCCGTACGGACGGGCTGTGGCTGGGGATCGCCGGGAACCAGACTGTCCGCGCCGGGACGATCCTGCGGGAGCTGTTCACGGGCGACGTGGACCTGATCGGCACCTCGGACGACTGGGGCGCCAGCAAGCCCGCCGCCGAGTTCTTCGTGCGGGTCGCCGACGCCGTCCCCTACGCGGCCGACGAGATCCTGTACGTCGGCGACCGCGTCGACAACGACATCCGCCCGGCCGCCGCGGCAGGCATGCACACGGCGCTCATCCGCCGCGGCCCCTGGGCGACGATCCAGTGGGACACCCAGGAAGCCGAGAAGCTCCCGACCTTCCGGGTCGAGAGCCTCACGGACCTGCCGCAGCTGATCCAGGGGTTCAACGCGCGAGGGCGCTGAGCGTCGTCCCCCACCCGTACAGCCGCTCATCCAGCGCCCGCACGCACGGCTCGTGCTGCCACGGCGCCAGCGCCCGCCGCACCTCCCGCACCCGCTCCATGCCCATCGCGTACCAGGTGACGTCCAGCTGGTCGAGCGCCCGCGACGCGTACGCGCACGCCTCGTCCGGGCGCCCGGCCGCCGCCTCGACGGCCGCCAAGTCGCCGAGCACGACCGTGCGCTGCTTGTCCGCGTCGGCGGGCAGATCCTCGAGGACGCCCTGGAGCGTGGCGCGGGCCTGCGGGTGGTGGCCCGCCTTGAGCTGGGTGTTGCCCTTGAAAGCGGCCAGCCGGACCGGGCTGAACCAGTCCAGCCACGCCGGGTCCGGGTGGTCGCCGCCGTCGGCAAGGACGTCCTCGGCATGCCCGATCAGGTGCAGCGCCGTCCGCGTGTTCCCGCACCGCGTCTCGCACTCCGCCTCGACCGCGTCCAGCCACGCCAGCAGCCCCGCCGACGCCGGCCCGCGCCGCGCGTACGTCCTCGCGGCGGTCATCCGCTCCGCCGCGGCGTCCCGGTCCCCGGCCCAGCCGGGGATGAACGCCATGTGCGCGAGGACGGCGGCCCCCAGCAGCGGGTCGTCGGCCTCGCCCGCCGCCTGGAGGGCGCGCACGTAGGTGTCGGCGGCGTGGTCGGGCTCGCGCAGGTCGAAGAACTCGACCCGGCCCGCCAGCAGGCACGTCTCCGCCAGGGCGCGGGCCAGGCCGCGCCGGGTGGCGCCGGCCGTCTCCGGAAGCAGCGCCCAGCCGAGCGTGGCGTGCGCGGTGACCGGCGGGTGCAGGACCGCCGGGGCGACCGACCAGTACAGGCGGCGGTGAGCGGCCGTCACGGCCGCGTAGTCGACCGCCGCGGTGGCCGGCTGCCGCGCCGGTGCGGCCTGCGTCCGGACGGCGGCTCGCATCACCGCGAGCGGCGGACCGGCCGGACCGCGAGTAGCGCTGTCGGCGGGGACGGTGAAGCCGAGCGCGTCGAGTGGCTGCCCGAGCAGGTCGGTGAGGCTCCGCGCGAGGTCGGGGTGCGGCAGGGGCGGGGTGTCGGACTCCCAGCGGCGGACCTGCCGGACGCCGACGGGCGGGCCGAGCCGGGACAGGGCGTCGGCGAGGTCCTGCTGCGAGCGGTAACCGGCCGCGATGCGGGCGGCCTTGAGGCGGGCGTTCCCCATGGGGTCCTCCGGCGGTGGGCGATGGGGACAGTGTCGCCAGTAGGTCCGCCCGGAGGCTACCCGTCACCCGTGCGGCTGCACGAAAGTCCTCATCTCGCCCGCAAGGTGTCCTCTGAAAGTCCTCGTTCCTCACGGGTGTCGCGGCCAGTCTGTGAGTGGTCAGGACGCCCAGCCCGAGGAGCCGCCATGCGCACCAGCACGCGCCCTTTACCGCCCGCGCGAGCCACCGCGCCCGCCGAGTCCGGCATCGTCCGCGTGCCCCGCAGCATCGGACTGACGGCGGTGCAGATCCTCGGGGCCCGCTGCGGCGCCGTCATCGACGACCCCGCAGACATGGCGCTGCACTTCTTCGTGCCGGCGGGGACCGCGTGGGATGTCGCCGGGACCGCCCTGCTGGACCGGCCGATCACCATTCCGCCGTCGCGGCGCGTCACCGGGCCCGGCCCGTACTGGCGGGTGTGTCCGGGCGACCGCTGGCACACGGACCCGAGCGCGCTCCAGGCCGCCATCGAGGACGCGTACGAGGGCGCCCGGTGACCGCGCTGGCCGCGACGGGCCGGGACACCGGCCGCTCCCCGTACTGCGGCGAGGGCGGGCACGAGTTCTGCCACCCCCAGGACGTGTACGTGCAGCTGCCCGGCCGGCCCCGGATCGGCCCGGTGTTCACGATCCGCTGCTCCTGCCCCTGCCACCAGCAGGCCACCCGATGACCGCGCCGATGCCGCGGTTCTGCGCGGTGTGCCAGCGCATCATCGACGGGCCCGCCGACTCGCACACCCCGGACAGCGGGTCCGGCGCCGCGCCGACGGTGTACTACCACCGGGGCTGCTACTCGCCGGGCAGCTACTGGGCGCCGGCCGCGCTCCGCCGCCGCGACCCGTGGCTGCAACGGCGCCACCGTTGATCTCCCGGCCGGGGCCTTCCCCCGTGGGCTCCGGCCGGGTCACTCCTCAGCGGCGTTCGTCCGGCGCCACCAGCTCCGCCACCTCCACGTTGAGAGCGTGCGCGACCATCACGAGGTCGAGGTATCGCGGGTCGCGGACGCCGTTCTCCCACCGCATGATGCTGCGCCGGTCGACGTATGCGGCGGTCGCCAGGTCGTCCTGGGAGAGGCCGGCAGCGCGGCGAAGAGAGGCGATCCGATGGCCCAGCAGGGCGCGGCGGGCGAGGGCCCAGTCGGGGTAGGGGTGGCGGCGGGTTGGCACAAGGCTGACGCTGTGTGCGTGTCGATCTTGTGTCAGTACCCAAACGGTCACGATGTGCGGCAAGCTGTGGGGGTGGCGATGCAGGCCCCTGGCCTGGTGCAGCATGTGGCTGTACTGTCCACCCATCGAACAGGCGTTCACCCTTTCGGGTGAACCGGCGAGTGCTCGCCCCCTCTCGGGGCAGTCGGGCAGTCGCAAGCAAGCGTGCCGGGGATCGGAGCGGTTAGCCCCCCTCGTCGAGCCCCGGCACAGACGCCCCGGGATGCAGACGCGTCTCGGGGCGTCGTCGTGCCGTGACCAGCACGGATGCGGGGGGCGGGTGGGAGCGAGATGGGAGTCAGCCTCCCGCATCGAGTCGACGTGAATCGACGTGAAGTGACGTGAACAAGCGTGTACGGTGCGGCGCGCAGCAGGTCACAGCATGGACAGCGCCGTCACCAGCACCGCCAGAAGTCGTCAAGCTGCTCTTACAAAGCAGATGTCGGCGGTTCGAAACCGTCCGCGCCCACCAGCGGAAAGGCCCCCGCAGCACATTGCTGCGGGGGCCTTTGACATCCGGCTTTGACACCAACGGCGCCGGTCACCTGCGGCCGTGGCGCCTCCCCACGGGCGAACCGCTCGTAGAGCGTCTGCCACGGCCCACAGCGTTCCGGCAGGTCACGCCACGCGGCACCGGTCCGCAACCGCCACTCCGCCCCGTTGATCACCTGCCGGTGATCCCGCCACGCCGTCCACGGCCGTCAGCACCCGGCAGCAGGGGCTCCATCCGCCTGAGCGGCATCATGTTCGCCATGACCTCCGAATACGGCAGCGCTCCCGCTGAGGGCACCCGAGTCACGGCCGCGACCGATGGCGTCGCGCAAACCTTCACGTGGGAGGCGGACGCGCGCATCGAGGTGCGAGACCTCGGGGGAGAGGTCGTCATCGAGGCGAACGCCGCGGGCCTCAGGACGCTCGCCGGGCATCTTCTCGCGTTGGCCTGCGATGGAGTTCCGGATGGAAGTCACCTGCACCTCGAAGACAGCAACGGTCTGGAGGACGGATCCGTCGGCTTGGTCCTGGAGCGCAGCGACGACGAGTGACAGCACCCGGCGGCGGTAGTGAGGTGGACGAGGAACTGACATCCACAGCCGACATCAACAGCGGTGGACAGCGGCAGGCGTGCTCGTCTCCTCACGGGACCGGCGGCAGTGGAGACGCAAGCAGGCTCCCGGACGGACTCACACAGCAGATGTCGGCGGTTCTGCCTGGTCGTCTTCGTCAGCTTGCTGTACGCCGTGGTTTCCATGCCGCAGCACCGTGTGTCCTGCGCTCCCTGATGCACCGGCATCAGCGTCCGGCACCAACGGCTGCGAACAGAAGCGGTGGGGAGCGGAGCCCGGCGGACGAGGAGCCAGGTGCGGGGTGGACCTGCCAAGAGCCTCGATATCCCGTGGTCGACCTGCTCCGGCCGCGCCCGACCGGACGAGGAGCCACGAGAAGACGAACGGCCACGGCGCCGGCGCACGGGGCTCCGCGCTGTGCGGATGCCGTGATCGATGTCCATGTGGAGGCCACGCGCGCGGTCTTTCGCACGCGGTCCGTGGTGTGTTCCCCTGGGGTATGGACGGATGGACGCGTGAGGGGTACGGCGGGACCGGGCCGGGGGCGATCACGCCGGACGGGTGTGCGGTCGAGTTGTACGCGCGGCTGCCCGTGGGCGACGAGCCCGACGTCATCCAGCGGGCGGTGCCCGCGGGGGCCCGGATCCTCGAACTGGGCTGCGGCGCGGGCCGTGTGACGCATCCGCTGGTGGAGCGGGGCTTCTCCGTGACCGCCGTCGACGAGTCACCCCGCATGCTGGAGCGCGTCCGTGGCGCCCGGACCGTGCGCAGTGCCATCGAGGAGCTGGAGCTCGACGAGCGTTTCGACGTGGTGCTGCTGGGGTCGTTCCTCGTGCACGCCGGCGATCCCGAGGTGCGGCGGGGGCTGCTGCGGACCTGCCGGCGGCATGTCGCGGACGGCGGATGCGTACTGATCCAGCGGGAGGACGAGGGCCGGCACGAGGGTCTGCCGCGGGAGCGGAGGGCCGGCGACGGCTTCGTGCGGGTGCTGTCCTCCGACCCGGTGGGCCCCGGCGTGCGGTCCGTCCACGTCGAGTACGTCTTCCCCGACGCCCGGTGGACCCAGACGTTCCTGTCGCGCCCCCTGACCGCCGGAGCCTTCGAACTCGCCCTGGGCGAGGCCGGGCTCGCCGTCGACGCGTACCTGACCGGCGACCGCACGTGGGTGCGGGCCCTGCCGGTCGCCGGGCGGCCGTAGCCGGGGCGGTCCTGCCCGCCTGCCGGGCGTGCCCGATGTCCCACGACCCGTCCGGGGCGATCTCCCGGGGCCGGATCGGGGCCGGACCGGCGCCGGATCGGGGCCGGTCCCGCTCCGGACCGGGGCCCGACCCGCTCCGGACCCGCTCCGGATGCGGGGGGCCGTCGGGGGCGTGACACTCGTGGAAGTGCTTGTCCCCGGACACCAGGGAGATCCACGATGATCCAGAAGCTCCACGAGAAGGGCCTGCGCAGCGAACACGCGTACACCGCGGCCCTCCTGTCCATCGGCCTGTCCATCGCAGCCTGGGCCACGTCCCTCAGAGCGGAGCCGGGAGCCGGGCTCGACCGCGCCGACCGGTGGGGCATCTTCGTCGGCGAATGGGCGCCCACCCTCTTCGGCCTCGGCCTGGCGCTCTCCCACTACGAGCAGCACGACGGCACCCTGACCACCGGGGAGCGCGAGATCTACCGGGAGACCGAGCGGCGGGCCGGGTAGGGGCCGGATACGGACGTCCGTCCCGGCGCGTCGTGCGCGCCGGGACGGAGCGCCGCCCCCGGGCCCCGGTGCGGGGCGGGATCAGGCGGCGCAGGCGCGGTGGTAGGCGCTGCCGTCCCTGGTACGGGTCATGTGACCGGACGTGACCAGGTAGCGGCGCAGCGCCGGGCAGTCGTCGTGGACGCCGCGCAGCGCCTCGTTGACCTCCCGCTCCGTGTACGCGCGGCCCGGTTCGAACAGGGTCCGGGCCAGGTGGGACAGGAGCTGCTCGCGGCGGGCCGCCTTGCGCGGGATGGCGGTGAGGCGGCCCTCGCCGTCGAAGAGGGCGGACACGTCGTGCGACGTACGGTGCTCGGACATGCCGGCAGCCTCGCAGCCGCCGCGTCCGCCCCGCAATCGAATTGCCGGGCGCCCGCCGCGGCCGCCCGTCACAGCTTCCAGAACGGGCCCGTCACCGCCCGGTGCAGCAGCCGGACCGACCGGTGGTCGGTGGTCCTCGCGCGGACCATGAACCGCAGATGGCGGCCCGCCCCCACGTCGGCCGAGGACGTGAACTGGTGCCCGCCCGGCCCGTACGCGCGGATCGGCAGGTACAGGGAGCGGTCCCCGCCGTTCTTGTCCGTCGTGTAGAAGCAGCCCTCGATCACCGTGTCGGACGGGGTGTCGTCACCGAACTGCAGGTGGACGACCGTGTGGTGGCGGACCGGGCCGACCAGCAGTATCGCGGTGCGGAACGACAGTCCCGCCCAGTTGCCGGACTGCAGTTCCATGTCGGCGGTGTTGGCCTCGTTCAGCATGTTCGGCACTGGGTCGTCCTCCACGGGTGCGGGTGCGGTCTGGCCGTTGGCCCGGTTGACGATGCCGGGGAACACGATCTCGCGGAACTGCTTCACGCGGGCGTCCCCCGGGCAGGCGGTGCCGCCCGACGACCAGGCGGAGTGCAGTCGGTGGTAGCCGTACCCGGGGTCGTCGTGGGTGCGGCAGATCCGCAGCGGCAGGCCGTGGTGCTGGTGCAGCCACACCCCCAGCTCGATGAGCTGCTCGATCTGCCGGTCCGTCCACGGGTCGGTGTGCTTCAGGTTGGACGCCGTCTCGATGGAGACCGCGCCGGTGCCGTCTGGCCGCCTGTTCGCCTTGTAGTTGGCGTCGGCGCGCGTCTCCGTGCCGATGTACTGGGCGAGATCGCCCTCGAATCCGAGTCCGAAGTGCGACTCCAGGCTCGATGAGTCGCGCCAGTACTCGTACATCCGGCGCGCGGTCCACGGGGCGGCGATGCTGTGCAGGATGAACTGCGTGGGCCGGATCGCCGGTTGGGCGTCGGATTCCGGCTGCAGCTCCATGCGCGTAGCCCCCGGATACCAGGCCATGCGTTCCTCCTCGGGGCGTGGGGTGCCTCGGGCGGGGCGCGGAGCGGACGCCGTGCGGGCACCTGACAGTTGGTTGCCCGGTACGGAGCGTGGTCACTCGGCGCGGCGTGCAGTTGCCAAGGACGAGTGAAATCACGGCGTTTCAGCCACGCCACGCCTTCGCACCGTCGTCGTACGCGTACTCCCGCCCCGCGGCGACGCCGCTCGTACGGAACGGGCGACCCCCGTCGTCGATCCGGACCGTGCCGCGCCGCTCCCCGCTGGACCACTCCGCCTCCAGCACCCACGCGCAGTCGCACCGCACCGCCGTCGCCTCGACCCGCACCACCAGCGGGTCGCCGGCCCGCACCCGGTACGGCAGCCGCGTCGCCGGCAGCGGGCGCTCCCCGTCGAAGCCCTCGACGGGCCGCACCAGCGGGCGCGGCGCGTCCAGGTCCACGGCGTGGAACGCGGGGGACAGCATCCCTCCGCAACCGCTGCTCATCGCGTACGCGGGCCACCCCGGCGGCGTTCGGCGCTCCACCACGCGCACGGTGAGGCGCTCCACGACCGCGGTCGCGTCCTGCCGGGCCGCGCTGAGCGTCGCCCGCACGATCGTCGTACCGCCGTGCACCGCGCCCAGCGACCGCGCCCACCGCTGCGCGTCCTGCTGCACCGGTGGCGCCGGCACCGTGTGCGGCGGGCGGTCCACCAGGTAGCGGTGGTCGCACTCGTGGGCCCACACGTGCGAGTCGGCCGTCCAGGTGAGGGGGGCGCCGGGGCGGGCTTCGGGAGCGGTGGGGGTGCGGGGGGTCCGGGGGGTGGTGACGGTGGCAGGGGCGGCCGGGGCGGTGGTGGGGGGCGTGGTGGCCGGTTCGTACGCCAGTTTCGCCGCGACCGCGCCCCCGCCCAGTACCAGGGCCGCCACCGCCGCGACCGCCGCCCCGGTGCGCCGCCTGCGGGGGTGGGTCGGGGCTGGGGAGGGTGGCTGCCCGGAGTCCGATGGAGGGGGCGTGTGGGGTGGGGTGGGTGGGGTGGGCGGTGCGGTGTCTTCGTGGGGGGTCGGAGCGGGAGTGGGGGTTGGGGTGGGGGTTGCCGGGGTGGGGGCCGGGGTCGTCGCCGTGGGGGGCTGCGGACGGCCGTCGCGGCGCGTGTCCGCCAGGATCCACTCGCGGTGCAGCTCCAGCAGCTCCTCGCGCGGGGCGCTCGCCAGCCGGGCGAGGTTGGCCACCAGGGCGTGGTCCGGCGGGACCGTCTCGCCCAGGCAGTAGCGGTGCAGCGTGGACCGGCTCACGTGCAGTCTGGCCGCCAGCGCCGTGTAGCTGAGCCCCGTACGGTCCTTCAGGTCCCGCAGGTGCGCCGCCAGCACCGCGACCTCGTCCACCTCCGCCAACCCCGCCGCCCCCTTGGCGTCCCACGCGTCCGGCGCCGTCCCGCGCCGTCCCGCCCACCGTCCCGGGCGGGTGACGTTTCCCCAGGCCAGCGTACGCGCCCCGTCCCGCCGTCCCGTTCGCCCGCCCGCCCCTTGCCGCACCGCCACCGGCCCGCCGACGCTGACCGCACCGACTCAACGAAACGGGGCGTACCCACATGGACCTCAGCAACCGCACCACCCGCCGCGTCGCCGCCCTCGTGGGCGCCGCCGCCACCGCGGCCCTCCTCGTCCCCCTCGCGGGCGCCGCCCAGGCCACGCCCGGCCCCGCGCCCGCCGTCACCGCCCATGTCGTGGCGGCCGCCAAGGCCACCGCGCCCGGCTTCCTCGGCGCCGCCGACCTGCCGCCCGCCCCCGGCACCTCCTGGACGGCGGGGCCCGTCACGGCGGGCATGCCGGAGTGGACGCCGTTCTGCCTGGAGGGCGTCCTGCCGGCCAAGGGCGGCGCGACCTGGCACCGGGCGTTCAACACCGACCTGGACACCTGGGCGGTGCAGGTCTCCGTGACCGCGCCCAGCACCGGTGCCGCCCGCCGGCTCGCCGCCGCCGGGGAGCGGGCCGCCGCCGGCTGCGCCGCCGACTGGCTGCGCGCCACGCCGGGCGGCACCGCCTCCTGGGCCGACTACGGGCGCGTCGCCGCCGGGGACGGGGCGCACGTGTACGGGGTGCACACCTCCGTGCCGGATTCCGAGCCGGGCGCGCACCTGATCGGCGTCGGCCGCGACGGGCGCACCGTGACGTTCGTGCAGTGGGCGCGGATGGGCGATCTGACGGACGCGCCGGTGACCGCCTTCAAGGGCACGACGGCCAAGGCCGTGCACCGGCTCCACTGAGCCCGCCGCCCGGCCGTGGGACGGGCCCGCCCCGAGGATGGGCCTCGGGGGCCGTCGGTACCGCCGCCGGCGCCAAGCGCTCGATCCTGGTACGGGCCCGCGGCCGGTACCGCACGCGGGCGGCGAGCGGGCGTCCCACGGGCGCGGTCGACTGGCGGCGGTGCCCGCGGAATTCAGCGGCGGCCGCGGGTCACCTGGGGGTGTCATCTCAGGCCGCGCACCCGGTCCTGATGACGCGCTTCCCAGGTCACCGCCACGCCGTCGCCTCGGTTGCGTGGATGCAGTAGCGCTCGTAGGTGCTCTCACCACCGGCCTTGGGTACCGCACAGGCGGTGACCTGGAACTCGCCGTCACCCACGCTCACCATGCTGGTGAACTGGTCGTCTCCGTATTCGATCTGGGCAGCGCGCTTGGCTCCCCCTGTGACCTCCGCCGTGACCAGATCCCCTGGGCTCCCGCGCTCGACGCGCGCCCATACCGCCTGGCAGTCCTCGCTGTAGCGGAGCTGGAGAAGGGCGGGGTTGCCGACGGCGGGCTTGTGGGTGCGCGCGTCTTCGCCGCATCCCTGATTCTGCGGGTTCTTTCCCTCGCAGGCTTCACCCGGACAGGTCGGCTCGTCGAGGAATCCCTTCATCAGGTGATCTCCGAGAGGGGTCACAAAGGCAGCTGCCACGGCGCTGACGATGGCCACGGCGTAGGCCAGTTTCGTCGCGCTGTTGCGCCTTCTCCGCCCACCGCGTGTGGGCGGTTGCGACTCGGGCTCGGGGGACATCGCGGAGTCGTCGCTGGTGCTGCTCGTCGTCACGGGTACCAACCTTGGTGCGCTTACCGGGAGAAACAGAATCCACCCCCGTCGCCGCCGAGGAAAGGCGCATTTCCGAGGCTCAGGAGGCATAGGAGGCATAGAAGGCACAGGAGCGCGCCGGCCGCCTCCTTGCGCGCCCCTCCCTCAGACAACGACAACACCGCGGACCGGGCAACGGGCGCTCAGGCGGAGGGCCGACCACCTGACCCCGCAAGGGTTGTCCGCACTCGGCGCCGGCGCCTGTGCTCTAGGGGTGCGGGGGTGTCACCCTCTGTCGGGCGGCAGATGGCCGAAGCGCCCGACCGCCGTACAGCGCTGAGCGCCACATTGCTACTCTTGCTTTGATGAGTTCTCCGACAGCGGAAGAAATTCGCGCGCTCCACGAACGCCACGCACCCTCACTCGAAGCGTTCGAAGCCGTCTACGGTCACAGTGAGATCGTCTGGCGCATTGCGGAGGAGCTCCTCAATTCCCGGAACGACACAGACATCGATAGAGATCTCGTCCGAGCCGGAAGTCTCCTTCACGACATCGGCGTCTACCGCCTCTACGGCACTGATGGAAACCTCGACCACAAGAAGTATGTCCGTCATGGGCTCCTCGGCCATGAGATCCTCGCGGCCGAAGGGCTCCCCGAGACCCTGTGCCGATTCTGCTCCTGTCATACCGGTGTGGGTTTGACGAGAGACGACGTGCTCTGCCAGCAACTCCCCCTGCCGCCGGCCGACTACCTCGCCATCACCGAGGAAGAGAAGCTGGTGATGTACGCCGACAAGTTCCACAGCAAAACCACCCCGCCGAAGTTCCTCACCGCCAACGCCTACGCCACCTACGTCAGCCGTTTCGGGCACGACAAGGTCGACGCCTTCACCCTGCTCCGCAAGACGTTCGGGGAGCCTGACGTACATGCTCTCGCTGCCTTCTACGGCCAGGCCCTCACTGAGTGACTCCCGCCGCCGACCGTCCCCACAGTGTCCTTACGGCGACTCAGGAGGCACTGCAGCGCGGCCGGCGCCGAGCCGTTGCCCCGACGGCCGCATCTCTGCACCCGCCGTGATCAGGCAAGCCGCGGTGCGGCGAATGTCTCGGCGTGCAGCGAGGGCCGGGCGCAGTGCCGCCCACGGCTCACACGTCGCGGTCGTCGTCATCGTCGTCGAGGCCGACTGCATCCGGGGGCTCGTAGGGGTGTGCCCAGGGGCGGGAGAGGGCGGGGATGGGGTGGGGGAGAGAGGGTCGGCTGCCTGGCCGGGTGGGCGGATCACCGGCCCGGCCCGGCAGCCGGCCGCCCATGGGGCAGGTGGGCCGCCCGTGCGGGGTGCGGCCGGCGCGCCTAGACTGACCATGCCCGTAATGCCCCCGAACGCCCCAGTTCGGGCCCTCGAAGGGAGTGACCCCATGTCGAAGCGCGGCAACAAGCGCCGTGCCCGCAAGGGCAAGAAGGCCAACCACGGCAAGCGGCCCAACGCCTGACGGACCACCGTCCCGCGTCGCCCGCCTCGTGCCCTCCCGGCGGCTCACCCCGCGTCGCCCCGGCGGCCCACCCCCGCACCGTCCCGGTGCGGCAGGCTCACCCGGCCTCGCGTGCCGCGTGCGCCGCGTCCACCGCGTCCAGGGCGACCGCCCAAGGGAACCGCTCCGGCCAGTCCCGGCCGGGCGGGTCCGGGACGTAGCCGCCCTCCCCGTACAGCACCGCCACCCCCGCCGCCCGCAGTGTCTCGACCGACCGGTCGAACTGCGGGTGGCGTACGTACGCGGCGTTCGCGCACGGCATCGCCACGATCGGCAGGCCCTTGCCCAGGCCCTCCGCCGCGACGCCCACCACGAAGGCGCCGGTCAGCCCGAGGGCCCAGGAGTTCACCGTGTTGAACGTGGCCGGGGCGAACAGGATCGCGTCGGCGGGCGGCCACACGTCCGGGTCGCCCGGACGCTTGTACGCGCTGCGCACCGGGTGCCCGGTCAGCACGGCCAGCCCGTCGAGACTCGGCTCCAGCCACCGCGCGGCGCTCGGCGTCAGCCCCAGGCAGACGTCCCAGCCGCGCGCCTGCGCCTCCTCGATCACGCTCGCCACCTCGAACACGGGGGGAGCGGCCGAGCAGAACAGATACAGAGTCCTCGCCTTGATCATGGAGTTCATCTGATCACACGACGGGCGGGTGCATCCTGGCAGTGGGGAAACCCGCGGCCGGCAGCCCGGCCGGCCGTTCGCCCGACCCCGCGAGGACCGGTATGTGCCGCAGCATCAAGACCCTCCGCCCTCCCGCGCTGCCCGAGGAGGCCACCGAGGACGACATCCGCGCCGCCGCGCTCCAGTACGTGCGCAAGGTGTCCGGCTTCCGCGCGCCCGCCGCCCACAACCGGGAGGTGTTCGAGCGCGCGGTGGCCGACGTCGCCGAGGCGACGCGGGCGCTCCTCGACGGCCTGGAGGTACGCGGCGCCGCCGCGCGGGGGCAGGCCGGCCCACCGCGGGCGGGCGCTCAGCGCCGCGGATAGGTGGTGCGGACGAGGGGCGGCTCCGGCGGCACCGGCCGGTCCGGGTGGAACCGCGGCAGGTCGTAGGCGGGTGCCAGGAAGCTGCTGTGGCCGATCGGAGCGGAGCTCTCCGCCCAGAAGACCCCACCGGCGACCACGTGGCCGTTGCCGGGACCGGGGCCGGGGCCGGGGCTGGAATCGGGGCCGGGCTCCAGGATGAACGCGCGCCAGTCGTGGCTGTGCCCCACGATGCAGGCGAAGAGGCGCACGGGCCGCCCGAAGGAGACCGGCAGGTCCACCAGCTCCGTCCGTCTCGCGGACATGCGATCGCCCCCCCTCACTGTCCGGCGATCATGCCTCTGGCCGGTCCTAGGCGGCCGTCGCCGCGGCCGCGGGCGGTTCGGGGGCCGGGCGGCGCACGACGTACGCGGCGACACTCCCGGCCAGGCAGAGCGCGAGCACCGACACGGCCACGCTGAACCAGGTCGCGCCCAGCCACTGCCCGCCGAAGTAGCCCACCCCCACGCTGTACGAGGCCCAGGCCACCCCGGCCAGGACGGACCACGGCACGAACTCGCGCGCCCGCCGCCGGGCCGCGCCCGCGCCCAGCGACACGACGGACCGCCCGGCCGGGGCGAACCGGGCGATGACGACGAGGGCGCCGCCGCCCCGCCCGAGCGCCGTGCCGAGACGTTCCTGCGCTGTGGTCAGGCGCCTGGAGCGGGCGATGGCCCGGTCCAGGCGGGGCCCGCCGCGCCAGGCGAGGCGGTAGGCGACCAGGTCGCCGAGCACCGAGGCGGAGGCCGCGCACAGGGCGAGGGCGATGAGCGAGATCCCGCCAGGGGCGGCGGTCGCCGTCGCCGCGGTCGCCGCCGTCGCGGCCGAGATCAGCAGGACGCCGCTGGGCAGGATGGGGAGGAACACGTCCAGGACCACGGAGGCGGCCACCGCGGCGTAGATCCATGGACTTCCGGCCAGCAACCTCACGCTCTCCAGCACCTTGTCTCCCCGCCTCCACCCCTGCCACCCCTGAGAACGCGCAACAGCGTACGCCTTACGCGGCGACCGGCGCGCGGGGAGGGTGGCCGGAGTGAGGGATGGATTTCGGCCAGGGGGTGGGGCGAGGGAGGGTGCGGGAGCGGGGACGGCGTGGCGGGAGGGGAGGGGCGCCCGGCCGGGGGCATGGGCCGGGGCTTGAACGGCCGGGGCACGGGGCCCCGTCGGCCGGCCCGGCACCGGGCGCCCCCGGTGCGCGTCGGCCGCGCCGCGGCCGCGCCGGTTACGCCGCCAGCGTCGACTGCTCGCGCTCGGCCGCCCGGCGGCCCGCACCGAACAGGCCGTCCACCGCCAGGGCGCCCGGACCGGTGAAGACCAGCAGGAACAGCGCCCAGCAGAAGAGGGCCGCGGCCTCGCCGCCGTTCTCCATGGGGAACAGGCCCTCCGGCTGGTGGGCCGAGAAGTAGGCGTACGCCATGGCCCCGGACGAGACGAAGGCCGCCGCGCGGGTGCCCAGGCCCACCAGGACGAGGGCGCCGCCCACCAGCTCGATCACCGCCGCGTACCAGTACGGCCAGGTGCCCGCCGGGACCGTGCCGCCCGAGCCGTCGGCCCCGCCGAGGACGCCGGCCAGCTTGGCGGCGCCGTGGCACAGGAACAGCAGGCCGATGGCGACCCGGAAGAGGGCGAGCGCGTACGGACGCGCCCGATCGAGGCGCGCGGTGACGGAAGAGGCGGAGGACGGGGAAGGCATGGAGGAGGCAGGGGACACGGGGGGCTCCTTCGGCGGGGGACTGAACCGGTTGCGGGTCCACGTTAGGCACCCCTCACCATTACTTGCAAGTTCAACATTCAGGCGTGTGGAGATACCCCGGCGGAAAGCGGTCAGTCGATCGCCCTCCGGAACCGGGGGCGAGATGCGCAGGTCGGCGGGGGTGGGCGCGGTGATCCGCGCGCTGGGCGCCCCCCTGATGGTGGCGGGTCACCGCCACGGCGACGCTCCCCGGAAGCCGCCGTGGGCGCGCTGGTGCGGGTGCGCCGGCCTGTGCCGCGGGGGCGAAGGCCCCGGCCCGGTACGGAGGCCCCGACCGGGGTACGCAGGGCGGGCGCCCCGGCGGCCGGTGGTGCCGGGAGGGCGGCCCGCCGTCGGTGCGCCGCCCCGGCCGTGGCGGCGCACGGGCCGGCCCCCCGGAGTACGGGGCCGGGTGGGCCGGGCCTCCCGGTGGGCCCTCAGCGGCCCTTCAATGGCCGGAAATCAACCCCAGGCGCGCTCGTGGGTCGTCACGAGCCGCCCGTCCCGGCGGGCCAGCTCCACCCGCAGCCCCGCCGAACGGCCCTGGAGCGTCAGCGTCATCAGCTGGTTGCCGAACCACGGCCCGCCGGCCCTGCTCCATCCGGGTCCGGAGCCACCCGCCCGGCCGTGCCGCGCCAGCGCCCGCCCGAGCCACCGCCCCGCGCGGCTCCAGCCGAAGCGGAAGCCGAGCCGCAGGGCGTACGGGATGCGCTGGTGGATCGGCGAGCACGTCATCTGGAGCACGTGGGCCCGCGTACCGGGCAGGTCCGCCTCCGCCACGTACGCGTGGTGCACGTCCCCCGACAGGACCGACACCGTCGCCGGGCCGTCCGGCCCCCGCCCCGCCTCGGTCAGCAGCCCCGTCAGCCACGCGAACGACTCCGGGAACGCCGCCCAGTGCTCCAGGTCCGACAGGCGGCGCAGCGACTCCCCGGTCCGCGCCCAGCGCTCGCCCCGCTCGCCCCGGCAGAGCGCGGCGCTCCACCGCTCGGCGTCGTGCACCAGCGGCGGCAGCAGCCACGGCAGGGAGCTGCCGACCAGCAGGTGGTCCCGGCCCTCGCGGCCCTCCAGCATCTGCTCGCCCACCCAGCGGGCGTCCTCCTCGCCGAGCATGGCCCGCTTCTGCTCGTCCAGGACGCGGGCCGCGCGGGTGTCCACCATCACCAGGCGGGTGCGGCCGAGGTCCCGCCGGTAGCTCCACCGCACGCGCGCCGGGTCGGCGTCCGCCTCGGCGGCGAACCGGCGGAGCGCCGCCGTGCCGTCGGGCACCGCCCGCACCCGCGCGTACAGCGGGTCGACGGCCAGCTCGGACGGCGACAGGTTGCCCAGGTGCTGGTGGACCCAGTACGCCATCAGGCCGCTCAGCAGCCGCTCGCGCCACCAGGGCATGGCGCGCATCCCGGCCAGCCAGGCGGCGCTGGTGTTCCAGTCGTCGATCACGTCGTGGTCGTCGAAGATCATCATGCTGGGCACGGTGGAGAGCAGCCAGCGGACCTGCGGGTCGAGCCAGGACTCCTGGTAGATCCGGGTGTACTCCTCGTAGTCCGCCACCTGCTCGCCCGGCGGCTCGGCCAGGTCCCGCCGCCCGGCCATCCACTCCCTGGTCGCCTCGGACGGCTTGTCGGCGTACACCTGGTCGCCCAGCAGGAGCAGGACGTCGGGGCGCTCGGCGGCCGGGTCGGCGGCCAGCTTGGCGGCGAGCGCCCCGAGGGCGTCGGCCCCGGCGGGGTGGCGGCCCACGGCGCCCGTGGCGGCCCAGCGGCACGAGCCGAACGTGACCCGCAGGGGCGCCCCCGGCCCCTCCGGCACGGTCACCGTGCTCGGCGGGAACGGTGAGTCGGGCAGCGGCCAGACCCGCTGCCCGTCGAGCAGCACCTCGTACGCCGTAGTGGTGCCCGGTGTCAGGCCCGTGACCGGGACCAGCGCGTAGTGGTGCCCGGCCACCTGGAACGTACGGGCGCTCCCGCCCGCGCCGTCGGCGCACCGCACCTCGGCGGTGCCGGGCCCGTCGGCCTCGACCCACACGGTCGCGGCGGGGCGGTACGCGACCCCGGTCGCGTCCGGCCACTCCACGTATCTCAGCAGCGGTCCCAGCCGCAGTCCGGTGCCCATGCCCGACCCCCTCCGTCACCCCAGCCGTACGGTACGGGAACCGGACGGTCCGGCGTGACGGAGGGCGGCCCAACTTGACCACCGGGCGCGGGTCTTGGTCAGACGGTGCCGCCCTTGACGCCCGCCACGAAGGCGGCGAAGGCGTGGGTGGGGACGGTGAGGGCGGGGCCGGTGGGGTTCTTGGAGTCGCGGACGGGGACGAGGCCGTGGGAGGCGGCGAGGTCGCTGCGGATCTCGATGCAGGCGCCACCGTTGTCGCTGTAGGAGGACTTGAACCAGTGGGGCGAATCGGTCGTGGTCGTCACTGGGTGCCCTTTCGCATCCGTTCGATCGGGACTGCTCGACGTGCCGCCGAAGCCCTTGCCGCCGTGGTGCCACGGGACTCGGCAAGGGCCGCTGGGGTCAGAACGTTCCGATCCGGCCGTCCTTGACGCCTGCAACGAAGGCGGCGAAGGCGTGGGTGGGGACGGTGAGGGCGGGGCCGGTGGGGTTCTTGGAGTCGCGGACGGGGACGAGGCCGTGGGAGGCGGCGAGGTCGCTGCGGATCTCGATGCACTGGCCACCGTTGTTGCTGTAGGAGGACTTGAACCAGTGGGGGGACTCGGTCGTCACGGGGTGCCCTTTCGTAACGTCTTGATCATGGCTACGGAGGACGCCTGCGACGGCGCCTCGGCCTGCAGTTGATGGTAGGCCGTCAACAGCGGTACGACAGAGGTGCTTTCGCGTTCTAGGTGGCCTCGCTGAGCAGACTCCGCGTACGACACGAGCGAGCGGTCCGGCAGGGTCAGCAGCGTTATCGGCAGATCGAACGGGCGTCGTGTTCCCATGTCGAACGGGGCCACTTGAAGGACGGTGTTCGGCTGTTCGGCGAACTCGATCAGCCGCTGTACCTGCTCTTTCATGACTGCCGGTTCCCCGACCGGCCGACGGAGGCAGCTTTCGTCCAGCACTACGAAGACCATGGGCGGTGGTGTCCGATTGAGCGAAGCCTGCCGCTCCGCGACGAGTGCGACACGCTCCTCCGCTTGCTCGGGGGTGATCGAGCCGCGCCGCACGGCGCTATCCGCCAGTACGGCGGCGTAGTCAGGGGTCTGCAACAGGCCCGGCATGACACCGACCTCGTACAACCGGATCTCCGCTGCGCGGCTCTCATGCTCAAGGAACTCCGGGAACCCCTCCAGCAGCGAGCCGTGCCGCATCTCGCGCCACTCGCGCTCGAAGGTGTCGCCCGTGCTCAACGCCGCGTCCGCGCGGCGCGCGAGGCGCAAGGTCGGCATCTTGCGACCAGTGCTGGAGTACCCCATCCGGTCGCCCAACTCGTCCTGCGTCCAGCCGCGCTCACCGCGCAGCCTGCGCAGACGGGCCCCGAACGCCGCTTGTGGGGAGCTGTCCGGGTCCAACTCCTTGATGTTCAACGACCCACCACCGACCTTCCGTCCTTTCCCGACACGTTGAAGCGGGTGCGGCACCGCGCCACGCTGAGGCAGCGCGTAGCGAAGCGACTACGGAGAGGAGTCCTCGGTGCCCGGAGAAACCGTACAACCGAACCCGCGAGGTCCGGCGGCCGTTCCGGTCCCCGGCACACTCATGGTGGACACCAGCCGGGACGACCGGCTCGGGGAGTTCCGGGGGGTGGCCGGGCCGTACTGGTCGCTGCGCCCCGTCCGGGGCGGGGCGGGGTGGGAGGCCGAGCCGGCGGCGGTGCGCCGGGCGACCCGCAAGGAGAGGCTGCACGCGGAGATCGAACGGTGGAACGCCCGCAGCAGGGGTGAGGTCCTGTGAGGCGCTTCCTGCCCTTCGCCCGCTTCTCCTCCCGCCGTGCGGGGCCGCCCGTACGGCAGTGCACCGCTCTCAGCGCGGTCCTGTCCCGGTGGGGCGAGGTCGGCTACCCGATGTGCGAACTCGGGGAGGAGCACGGGGGCGAGCACGCGCAGTTCTGCCGGGACGACGACGCGTCTGGCGGGGCGGTCTGGTTCCGCTGGGGCGGGCTCGGCGGGTGGCTCGTCCGACTGCCCTGGTGCGGGGTCGCCGGGGGAGCGGACGGCGACGCCTGCATGCTGTTCCGGGGTCACCCCGGCGCCCACTCGTGGCATGTCACGGACCCGACCATGGAGGCCGTACGACTGGACCTGGAACGGCGGTTCCCCGAACTGCGCCGGGAGCCTGCGGCGCACCCGGGGCGCGAGGGGCGCACCGGGCGGCGGGGCCCCCGGTGAGCACCGAGGCGGGCGGGGGTGGGGCGTGCGCCCGGCACCCCCGTGGCCCACCGCCCGCCCGGCCCCGCCCGCCCGGTGCCGCCCGCGTCAGCAGTAGCCGCTCACGGGGCCGTTCACGCCGGTCCACATGTAGGCGTCGCTCACCCACGTGCCGTCGGAGAGCCGGTTCCACAGGGCGGTGCTGCCGAACCGGCCGGTGTGGGTGGTGCCGTTCTTGGAGCAGGAGACCGTGACCCCGACGCCGTCGGCGACCGACCCCACGACGGCGTAGCCCGTACCCGGACCGCTGCGCTTGTTCAGCGTCGTGCCGCTGCCGTTCGTGTCGATGATGCCCTGGTTGAAGCCGAGGGCGCCGTAGTTGTAGAGCTGGCCGCCCGCGGCGACGCGGCGGCTGCCGTGCAGCGCGGACCCGGCGTAGGCGGAGCCGCCGTTCTCCGGGCGCCAGCGGCCGAAGTCGTGCCCCGCGATGCCGACGTAGGCGCCGTTCTGCCGCAGGGCGAAGTGGACGTGGCGGCCGGTGGAGGAGCCGCCGCAGGTCACGTCGTTGCCCGTGTAGCCGAGGTACGCGCCCGCGGCGACGGCGGCGCCGTCCACGTTGATGTTGCTCACCAGGTGGTAGTAGTCCGTGGCGTAGCCGCGGTCGTGGACGACCCGGACCCAGCCCTTGCACATGGTGTACGCGGTGCCGCCGCGCGCCGCGCGCACGACCTGGTCGCCGCCCGCGAAGTCCAGGGAGCTCCAGGGCGTCCCGGACCCGGACCAGCCGTGCGGGCCGCTGGTCATGTACCAGGTCTGGCCGACCGTGAAGGGCAGCGCCATGCCGGTGCGGTAGTCGCCGCCGGCGAGCTGGGGGGTCATGCCGCCCTCGGTGGTGCCGGTGGTGCCGGTGGTGCCGGGGTCGGGGTCGGGGGCGCCGGGGCCGGTGGAGCCGGTGGCGGCGAGGGCGCGGCGCTCGGCGGCCTTGAGGACCGGTTCGGCCTCGGCGGCCAGGCCGGTGAAGCCCGGTTCTCCCTCCAGGGCGACCTTCCACGCGCCGTTGTCGCGGTGCGCGACGAACAGCCAGCCCTGCGGCAGTTCGGGGGAGCCGGGTGCCGTGGCGAGGACGGCGGTGCCGAAGGCCCAGTCGCCCGCCCGGCGCTTGACGCCGACGCGGGGCTCGGTGGCGGTGCCGGCCCTCATGGCCGTGCGCGCCTTGCCGCGCAGGTGCTCCGTGACGGCGGGCGCGGGGCCGTGGTCGGCCGCGGGCCGCGCGGGGGAGGCCGGTTGAGCGGGGGCGGCGGCGGTGGCGGCGCTCGCCGGGAGGGCTGTCACGCCGAGGGCCAGGGCGGCGGCGAGGGTGGACGTGCGCGCGACGGCTGCGAACCGTCTGAACATGTGGACTCCGTTTCACCGGGAGAGGGGGAGGTGGGGTGGCGCGAGTGTGGCATGTCCGTGACAACAATCTACGCGCGATGACGCGTGCGGGACAGGGGGCGGGGGCACTCCTGTGTGCCCTCCGGGACGGGCGGGGCGGCGTGGAGGCGTCCGGGCACCCCGGTGGCCGGGCACTCCCGGCGGCCGGGCGCCCCGGTGCCGGAGCCGGTGCCCCGGCGCCCGGCGAGGCGCCCTGGTCTCGCCGGGGCGCCGCGCTTTCGGCGGGTCCGGTCCCGGCAGGGGGTGCCCCCGTCCCGGTGGGTCGCATGTGTCCCGCGGCCCTCCGCGATCGGCGGGGCGGGCGCCCGGCCGGGGTGCCCACCCTCGCGGAGGGACGTTTCGTCAGCAGCCGTTCAGCACCGACTGGAGGGCGCTCTTCTCGGCGGAGTCCACCGCGAGGTTCCACTCGTACTTCACGTGCACCCACATGCGCGCGTACGTGCAGTGGTAGGCCGTGCGCGGGGGCATCCAGTCGCCCGGGTCCTTGTCGCCCTTGGCCTGGTTGACGTTGTCCGTCACGGCGATCAGCTGCGGGCGGGTCAGGTCGTTGGCGAAGGAGCGGCGCTGCGTCGTCGTCCAGGAGGAGGCCCCGGAGCGCCACGCCTCGGCGAGCGGGACGACGTGGTCGATGTCGACGTCGGAGGCCGCGTACCAGGTGGCGCCGTCGTACGGGGAGTACCAGCTGCCGCTGGTGGCGGCGCAGTTTGCGTCCTGGACGACGTTCACGCCGTCGCGCTTCAGGACGACCTCGCGGGTGTTGCAGGTGCCGGACTGGGTGATCCAGTGCGGGAACATGTCCCGGCTGTAGCCGCTGGAGGAACCTTCCGCCCGGACGGTGAGCTGGCCCAGGTAGGAGCGCGCGGTGGCGGCGCTGACCGGGGTGGGCGGGGCCGCCTGGGCGGCGGGCGCCGTGACCAGCAGGCCGGTGAGGGCGAGGGCGGCGGTCGAGGCGAGCACGGTGACGCGGCGCGCCAGTCGACGCGCGTAGACACGGGACATGCGAGCTCCCTTGCGAGATACGGGTGGTGGCCGGTGCGCCGCTCCGGGCGGCCCCGGTCATCGTGGTGGCGCCGGGTGTCGTGCGGGCGGGCGCCAGGTAACAGCCTGACGACATGAACACGTCACATCAAGGGGTGTGTCAAGTTCTTGACAAGAGGGGCGCGGGACCGCCGCACCATGCCCTGACGCGTCGCGGCGGCCGGCGCGCGTGCGCCGGGGCGGCCGTGGGGGAGGCGTCGCACGGGGGGCTCGCGGCCCTGGAGCGGGAGGGGGTGGCCCCGGGAGTGGGGGCGGGCCCCGGGGCGGGAGGGGGCGGCATCGTGCCGGGAGGGGGCGGTCTCGTACCGGGAGGAGGGCGCCGGCGGGGATCGCGTACCCTGGACGGAGCAGAAGGGGAGTAGCTCTTCGCCGGACCGTCGACATACTGCTGGGCCTCGTGCCCGGCCGGCGCCCGGAGGCGGCCTCGCGGAGGCCCGCCAGCGAGACCTTCGGCACCAGCAGTCCATGTTTCTGCGTATCCACGTATCCATGGCCCTGCCGTGCCGAAGCGACCCCGGAACGCGGACGCGGGCGAAGGTCTCTCGGCAGGGCGGAGCCCGACCGATTGAGGAACCCAGTCCGTGCTCAGCCTCACGATCATGGCGATCACCTTCGGTGTCGTCTTCCTCGCCGAACTGCCCGACAAGACCGCCCTCGCCGGCCTCATGCTGGGCACCCGCTACCGCGCCTCGTACGTCTTCGCGGGCGTCGCCGCCGCCTTCGTCGTCCACGTCGCCCTCGCCGTCGCCGCGGGCAGCGTCCTCACCCTGCTGCCGCAGCGGCTGGTGCAGGCGTTCGTCGGCGTGCTGTTCCTCGCGGGCGCGGCGATGCTGCTGCTGAAGAAGGACGACGACGAGGACGAGAAGATCAAGGCCCCGGCCGACCAGTCGTTCTGGAAGGTCTCCGGGGCGGGCTTCATGCTGATCCTCGTCGCGGAGTTCGGCGACCTGACGCAGATCATGACCGCGAACCTGGCCGCCCGCTACGACGACCCGCTCTCCGTCGGACTCGGCGCCGTCCTCGCCCTGTGGGCCGTCGCCGGGATCGGCATCCTCGGCGGGCGGACGCTGATGAAGTACGTGCCGCTGCGGCTCATCACCAAGGTCGCGGCGGCCCTGATGCTCGCCCTGGCGGGCTTCAGCCTGTACGAGGCCGTGAGCGGCTGAGCGGCTGAGCGGCTGAGCGGCTGAGCGACTGAGCGGCTGACCGGCTGACCGGCTGGCGGCTGAGCGGCCGGCCGGTGGCGGGCTGTCTGGTCGGGTTGTCCGGCCGGCCGGTGGCCGGGTGGTCCGGACGCGCGAGGGCCCCGCCGGGTGGCGGGGCCCTCGTGGTGTGGGGCGGCGGGGCGGGGCCTGCCGGGTCAGGCCGTGGCGCCGAGCCGGATCACGCCGTCCGCGGTCACCTCGACGCGCAGCCGCGTCAGGTCCGGTACGTGCAGGTCGGGGGCGTAGGCCGCGGCGCGGGGCCCCACGCCCACGACGCGCATCCCCGCGGCCCGCCCGGCCGCGACCCCCGCCTCGGAGTCCTCGAACACCACGCAGTCGGCCGGGGCGAAGCCCAGCTCCGCCGCGCCCTTCAGGAAGCCCTCCGGGTCCGGCTTGCTGGCGCTCACGCACTCGGCGGTCACCCGCAGCTCCGGCATCGGCAGCCCCGCGGCGCCCATCCGGGCCGCCGCCAGCGCGGCGTCGGCCGAGGTCACCAGGGCGTGCGGCAGCGCGGCGACGGCCGCCAGGAACGCGGGCGCACCCGGCACGGGGACCACGCCGTCGAGGTCGGCGGTCTCCTCGGCCAGCAGTTCGCGGTTCTCCGCGTGGTTCTGCTCCATCGGGCGGTCGGGCAGCAGGAGCGCCATCGTGGCGTACCCCTGGCGGCCGTGCACCACCTTCAGGGCCGCGTCCGGGTCCAGCCCGTGGCGCAGCGCCCACCGCCGCCAGACGCGCTCCACCACCGCGTCCGAGTTCACGAGCGTCCCGTCCATGTCGAGCAGCAGCGCGTGGGCGGTCAGGACGTTCGGGTCGTTCGGGGCGGAAGCGGTGGCCGGCATGGGCACTCCAGGGGCTGGGAAGTCGTACGCAGTGGACCCGCCCGCCGGTCAGGGAGTACGGGCGGGACCACTTTGTTCTTGCACGATACAAAACAGGGGGCGTGCAGCGCCAATCCGCCCCCGGAGCCGTCCGGGAACCGCCGGGCCCACGGGGGCTGCCGCCGCCGGGCCGGGCGCTCAGCCGCCCGTCTCGCCCTCCAGCGCCCTGCGGGTCTCCGGGCCGTACACGCCGGGGGAGTCGCCCCCGATCCCGCGCCGCTGCTGGTAGGCGGCGACGGCGCGCTCGACGTTCTTGTCGTAGCGGCCGTTCATCGCGTTGTCGTAGAAGCCGATCGAGCGCAGCCGCTGCTGGAGCCCCAGCACCTCCTCGCCCCGGTCCCCCCGGCTCAGGGTGGCGCCGTCCGTGCCGTCGTCCGTGTCGGCGCCCGCTCCGGGGCGCGAGTCCTCGGGGCGGGGGCCCGGCCGTGCCGGGGCGCTCTCCTCCGTCCGGGGCGCCGGCGCCGTCGAGGGCCTCACCGTCCGTGTCGCGTACGGCGAGGGCGCCGCGGACGGCCGGGAGGCGGAGCCGTCCGGCGAGGTGGGCGCGGCGGTGGGGCCCTCGGAGGTGCGGGGCGGGACGCTGGCGGAGGGGTCCGGCGACGGGCTCGTCACGCCGTCCGGCGACGGCCACGGCGGGGCGCTCGGGTTCGGCGCCACCCGGTCGGAGGTGCCGTCCCCGTCGAACAGGCCGCCCACGAACGCCACCGTGCCGGCCACCGCGACGACCGCCGCCACCGCCGCGACGACCGCGCCCGGGCGCCCGCGCCCGCCCCGCCGCCGTACGTCCTCCCGCCGCCGCGAACGGCGCGGGCCGGGCACGACGGGCGCGCCCGTCGTGAGAGGGGTGCCGGGTGTGATGTCCGTGCCGTACGCCTCCGTGTCCGCGAAGCGGGTGGCGCCGGCGGGACTCGGGGAGCCGGTACCTCCGGTGGGGCCCGGGAAGCCGGTACCTCCGGTGGTGCCCGGGAAGCCCGCCGGGTCCGGGTGCGCCGGGCCCGGATACGCCCCCGGCTGCCCGGAGCCGGCCGCCGCGACCGCCCCGAGGTGCAGCGGGGCCGTGGTCTCCACGTCCGGCGCCGGGCGGAGGCAGCCGTGCGGCAGGGGGGCCTGCGGGGGCAGCGGCACCCCGCCGGAGGCCGGGCCGCCCCGGCCCGGCCCGTGCGGAGCCGTCCCGCCCGGTGCCGTGCCGTACGCCTCCGCGCCGGTCCCGCCCCCCGCGCCGTACGCCTGCGCGCCGTACCCGCCGGCAGCCGGGTCCGGCGGGGGCGGAGGCGGGGTCCCGGTGGCCGGCGGCGGCTGGAGGTTCACGTACGGGCGTATCCGCAGGGGGTCGAACGCGCCAGGTCCGGGCACGGCGTCCCGCGTGCCGCAGGCGCATCCCGCGCCCCGCGGCTCGGCGGGCGTGCCGCACTCAGGGCACACCGATGCGGCCACTGTGATTCCCTCCCCTAGGGGTACTGGCTGGATTCCGCCCCCATGAACTGGCAGTGATTATGCAGCCACGACGTGACGAGCCCAACACCGAGCACCGTCCCGGCAGGCCATATCCGTCCGGAACGCCCACGATGGACGGAAAAGCAGTGAGGGAGGCGCCCATGACGCGGCCAGTCACCACCCCGGCCACCGGCCCCGCACCCGGCGAGGGGTTCGACCGGCGCGCCGTCCTGGTGCCCATCGGGGCGCTGCTGCTGGGCATGCTGCTCGCCGCGCTCGACCAGACCATCGTGTCGACCGCCCTGCCGACGATCGTCAGCGAACTCGGCGGCATGGACCACCTGTCATGGGTCGTCACCGCCTACATGCTGGCCGCCACCGCCGCCACCCCCCTGTGGGGCAAGCTCGGCGACCAGTACGGGCGCAAGAAGCTGTTCCAGACGGCGATCGTCATCTTCCTCGCCGGGTCCGTGCTGTGCGGCGCCGCGCAGGACATGCCGCAGCTCATCGCGTACCGCGCCGTCCAGGGGCTGGGCGGCGGCGGGCTGATGGTGCTCTCCATGGCGATCGTCGGCGACCTGGTCCCGCCCCGCGACCGGGGCCGCTACCAGGGCGTCTTCGGCGCCGTGTTCGGGGCGACCAGCGTCCTCGGGCCGCTCCTCGGCGGGGTCTTCACCGAACACCTGACATGGCGCTGGGTGTTCTACGTCAACGTGCCCGTCGGCGTCGTCGCCCTCTTCGTCATCGCCGCCGCGCTGCACATCCCGGTCCACCGCACCCCGCACCGCATCGACTACCTCGGCACCTTCCTCATCGCGTCCGTCGCGACCTGCCTCGTCCTCGTCACCTCGCTCGGCGGCACCACCTGGGCGTGGGGCGACGCGCGGATCATCGGCCTGGCCGTCCTCGGCGCCGTGCTCCTCGCGCTGTTCGTCCGCGTCGAGCGGCGGGCCGCCGAACCGGTGCTGCCGCCGCGGCTGTTCCGCTACCGCACCTTCGTCCTCGTCTCCGCCATCAGCTTCGTCATCGGCTTCGCGATGTTCGGCGCCATGACCTACCTGCCGACCTTCCTCCAGGTCGTCCAGGGCGTCAGCCCCACCATGTCCGGGGTGCACCTGCTGCCGATGGTGCTCGGCATGCTGATCACCTCCACGGCGTCCGGGCAGATCGTCAGCCGCACCGGCCGCTGGAAGGTCTTCCCGCTCGCCGGTACCGCCCTCACCACCGTCGGGCTGCTGCTCCTGCACCGGCTCCAGCCGGCCAGCCCCACCTGGGAGACGAGCCTGTACTTCTTCGTCTTCGGCGCCGGGCTCGGCCTGGTCATGCAGGTCCTGGTGCTGGTCGCGCAGAACGCCGTCGGCTACGAGGACCTGGGCGTCGCCACCTCCGGCACCACCTTCTTCCGCTCCATCGGCGCGTCCTTCGGCGTGGCCGTCTTCGGTACCGTCTTCACCGGCCGCCTCACCGGGAAGCTGGACGCCGCCCTGTCCGGGCAGGACCTCCCGCCCGGCGTGGACGCCCACACCGTCGCCACCGACCCGCGCGCCATCGCGCAACTGCCGCCCGCCCTGCGCCCGGCCGCGCTCGACGCGTACTCCACCGCCATCACGGACGTCTTCCTGTACGCGTCACCCGTCGTGCTGCTGGCCTTCGCCATCGCCTGGCTGCTGCGCGAGGACCCGCTGCGCGGCTCCGTCACCGCGCCCGACCCGAGCGAGACCCTCGCCTCCAACCCGGTCGAGCGCTCCTCGTACGAGGAGGTCGCCCGCGCCCTGTCGGTGCTCGGCTCCCGCGAGGGCCGCAAGGAGGTGTACGCGACGATCACCGCCCGCGCGGGGCTCGACCTGCTGCCCGCGTCGAGCTGGCTGGTGCTGCGCATCCGCAAGCACGGCACCGTGGAGCCCGCCCGCCTCGCGGAGGCCGCGAACGTGCCGATCAGGGCGGTCACGGAGGCGACCCGGCAGGTGGAGGAGCGGGGTCTGGCCCGCCGCGAGGGCCTTCAGCTCATGCTCACCGACGACGGCGTGGAGGCGGCGGCCCGGCTGGCCCACGCCCGCGAGGAGTCCCTGGCCGAGCTGCTGGGCGACTGGTGGGGGCCGGACCGGCCGACCGACCTCACGCACCTGGTGGAGGAGCTGACCGCCGAGCTGTGCGGCTCGACCCGCGAGCGCCCCAGGACCGCGCCGCCACCCCCGGACCACCGGGCGTGACGGGCGGCCCGAGCGCCCGATGCGCCGGTCGGCGTCCGCCCCGGGGGTCAAGCGGCGACCGCCCCGGGTGCCAAGCGGCGTCCGCCCGGGGTGCCGGGCCGCCCGCCCGCGCCGAGGACCCGGGCCGCCCGACGCCCCGAGGGGCAGGGCCGCCCCCCGCCCGGCTCAGCCGGCCGGGACCAGTTCCTTGCCGTACCAGACCTCCATGTACGGCCCCTCGCAGTACGCCGGGATCTCCCGGTAGCCGTGGCGCGTGTACAGGGCGCGGGCCTCCACCAGGTCGAGCCGGGTGTTGAGCACCATGCGCCGGGCGCCCAGCTCGACGGCCGCCTCCTCCAGCGCGGCCAGCAGCAGCGCCGCGCCGCCCCGGCCGCGCAGCGCGTGGCGCACGAACACGCGGGTCAGCTCCGCCCGCTCGGCGTCCAGCAGCAGCACCCCGCCGCAGGCCGCGGGCTCCCCGCCGTACCGGCCGACCAGGAACCGCCCGGTCGGCGGCTCCAGGGCCTCCACGCCGTCCCCGGCCAGCCCCTCGTCGATCTCCTCGGGGGTGGCCGGGCGGCGCCAGTAGCGGCCGGCCACGTCGCCGTAGTAGGCGCGGCGCAGCGCGGTCGCGTCGGGGGTGTCGTACCGCTCGGGGCGTATGTCCCAGGCGGCGCGGGAGGTCCGCGCGGGGTCGGCTTCGGCGGGGTGCGCGGGGCCGGTTCCGGCGGGGTGCGCGGGTATGGCGGCAGCCGTCTTCGCGGCGCCGGCGGTGTGCGCGGGCATGGCGTCAGGACACCACCCGGGCGATCAGCAGGCCGTCGTAGCCCTTGGAGCCGACCGTCTGGATCGCCGTCGCGTCCAGCCGGGGGTCGCGCGCGACCAGGTCGAACATCTCGCGCGTGCCGAGGATGGCCTCGTCGGACGACTCCGCGTCCACGACCCGGCCGCCGCGCACCACGTTGTCGACGACGATCACACTGCCCGGCCGGGTCAGGCGCAGCGCCCACTCGACGTAGCGCGGGTTGTTCTTCTTGTCGGCGTCGATGAAGACCAGGTCGAAGGGGCCCGCCCCCTCGGCCTCCAGCTTCGGCAGGGTGTCGAGGGCGGCGCCCGTGCGGACCGCCGCCACCTCGTTCAGCCCGGCGCGGTCCAGGTTGAGCCGGGCCAGCTCGGCGTGCGCGGGGTCGTACTCCAGGGAGATCAGGCGGCCGTCCGGCGGCAGCGCCCGCGCCAGCCAGATGGTGCTGTACCCGCCGAGCGTGCCGATCTCCAGGATCGTGCGGGCGCCCTGGACGCGGGCCAGCAGGTGCAGGAGCTTGCCCTGGTTGGGGGCGACGGCGATCTTCGGCAGGCCCGCCTCGTCGCTCGCGGCGAGGGCGGCGTCGAGCGTCTCGTCGCCGGGGGCGAGCTGGTCGGTGAGGTACGCGTCGACGGCGGTCCAGCCGGCCTGGAGGTCCTCGGGGGCCTGGGCGCGGTGCGTGTGCTGAGTCATGGTCAGGAACGTAGTCGACGACCGCCCCGAGCGCGGGGGTGTTCGTCGGCCCGGCCGCGCCGCGGGCACGGCGAAGCCCCCGGTGGGCGTAGGCACCGGGGGCTGGTCGCCGGAGTGTCGCACCCGCGGCCGCCGGGCGGGCGGTGGGCGGCGGGGCGGGCCGGTACGAGGGCACCGGTACGGCGGAGGGGTACGAGGGCACCGGTACGGCGAGTGGTGCGGCGGACCCCTGCGGCGGGGCCGCTACCGGGCCGCTACCGGGATCAGTACCAGTGGTTCTTCTGCCAGAAGTCCCACGCGGCGCAGGGGCTGCCGTAGCGGTCGTTCATGTAGTCCAGGCCCCACTCGATCTGCGTGGCGGGGTTGGTCTTCCAGTCGGAGCCCGCGGTCGCCATCTTCGACGCCGGGAGGGCCTGGACCAGGCCGTACGCGCCGGAGGAGGCGTTCGTCGCGGTGTGGTCCCAGCCGGACTCGCGCTCGACGATCTTGCTGAAGCACTGGTACTGGCCGGCCGGGACCATCTTCTTGGCGACGGCCTCCGCCGAGGCGGGCGCGGCCGAGGCCGGGGCCGTCACCGCCATCACGGCGCCCGAGGCGCCCAGCAGCACGGTGGCTGCGGCGGCGGCGGACTTGCTGAGGGCGGAGGAGCGGCTGGCGATGGAGCGGAACACGTGGATGACCTCACGTCGGGGACAGGGGGGCCGCGGGCATGCCGGAACCGGGCGGGGGAGACCCCCGGTGGTGGCTCACGGGTGTGCCCAGGGGCACTTCGGCCGGACCGCGTGGCGGTCGCGCTGCCGTCGGTGCCCGGCGACGTCATCCACCAAAGCAGGGCGGCCGGGCCGCGGCAACGCCCCCCGCTACGAGGCGAGGCCGGAGACCCGGCGGGGCGGCGCGGCCCGGCCGCGGCCCGTCAGCGCAGGTCGCCGCGGGAAGAGGGGCCCCCGGCCGAGGGGGCCGGAAGCCCACTAGGCGGGGTCGTATGTGAGGTAGGTCCTGTGGGGCGCCTCACCCCGGAATGCGCAGGATGAGGCTTTTCGCTGCCTTCGAATGTGACGTGGGCCTCGAAGGCCGCCCGTCGAGTCGCACGCCGGAGGGCCTTGAGCACCGACGATCCGATGGTCAGCGTGAGCACCACGGTGAGCACCGCCCGCCCCAGGTCCCACCCCATGGACGTGGCCAGGCAGAACGCGGCGAACCGCACCAGGTTCTCGTGGACCGGCTCGCCCGCGTGGAAGGCGATGCCGCTGGAGCCCTCCGGCAGGGTCAGCACCCACCCCTGGAGGTTCATCGCCGTCCCGTACGCGAACGACGCCACCGCCCCGTACGCGGCGAGCATCAGCAGCTCGCCCCGGCCGCGCAGGCCCCGTGGCCCCGTCGCCGCCGGGCCCGGCCGGTCCGGGCCGCCCCTGCGGCCCAGGCGCACCCTCCGGCCCAGGTGCCCCCGCCACCCGGTGCGCCCCCGCCGGCCCGTGCGGGCCTCGCCGGACCCCGGCAGCAGTCCGGCGCCCATCGTGAACCACGCCATCGACAGCATCTGGTACGGCATCCACGGCCCGACCCCGCCCGTCAGCAGCGCCGACGCGAACATCGTCACGGCCCCCAGCACGAAGCCGAAGCCCGGCCCCAGCACCCGCCCGCTCAGCACCATCAGGAAGAACATGGGCTCCAGGCCCGCCGTCCCCGCGCCCAGCGGGCGCAGCGCGGCGCCCACCGCCGCGAGGACGCCGAGCATCGCGACCGCCTTGGCGTCCATGCCCGAGTCGGCGATGGTCGCCACGACCACCGCCACGAGCAGCGGCAGCAGCCCGGCGAACAGCCACGGCGCGAGCGCCGCGTGCGCCTCCGCCAGGCCGGACCCGCCGTCCGCGAGCAGCGGCCAGCCGAACGCCGCCACCCCGACGGCGCTGATCAGCACCAGCGCGGCGACCGACCGGGGCCCCAGCCGCACGGGCCGCGACGCGCGCCGCTCACGGGCGGCGGGCGCGGCGGGCGCGGGGGCGGTCACAGCGCCGCCTCCACCTGGGCGACGGTCAGCCACGGCTGCGGGGCCAGGACCTTCGCCACCTGCGGGGCGAACGCGGGCGACGACACGACCACCTCGTGCGTCGGCCCGTCCGCGACCACCTCGCCCTCGGCGAGGATCACCACCCGGTGCGCCAGCTCCGCCGCCAGCTCCACGTCGTGCGTGGCCATCACGATGGCGTGCCCCTCGGCCGCGAGGCGCCGCAGCACCTCCACCAGCCGGGCCTTCGCCGCGTAGTCCAGCCCCCGCGTCGGCTCGTCGAGGAGCAGCAGCCGGGGCCGGCCGGTCAGCACGACGGCCAGGGCCAGGGCGAGCCGCTGCCCCTCCGACAGGTCCCGCGGATGGGTGTCGTCCGGTACGCCCGGCAGCAGCCCGGCCACCAGGGCGCGGCAGGTGCCCGGCTCGGCCTCGGCGTCCGCGTCGGCCGCCGCGCACTCGGCGGCGACCGTGTCGGCGTACAGCAGGTCGCGCGGCTCCTGCGGGACGAGCCCGGCCTCCCGGATCAGCTCGGCGGGCGGGGTGCGGTGCGGGGCGAGACCGGCCACGAGGACGCGGCCGGAGACCGGGGCGACCATGCCGACGAGCGCGCCGAGCAGGGTCGACTTGCCCGCCCCGTTGCGGCCCATGAGCGCCACCGTCTCGCCGGGCCGCACGCCCAGGTCGACGCCGCGCAGCGCCTCCACGCGCCCCCGGGTGACCACGAGCCGGTCCACGCGCGCCAGGTCCGGGCCCGCGTCGCCGGCGCGCCCACCGGCCGCCCGGTCCGGGTCCGCGCCGGCCCCGGCACGGAGGCGCGGCGGCCACCAGGAGGGGCGCCGCACGCGGGACGGAGGCGGGGCGGGAGACGAGGCGGGTACGGCCGCGCCGCTGCCGGCCGTGCCGGTCGCCGTACCGGCTGCCGCGTTGGTCGCCGCGTCGGCCGTACCGGCTGCCGCGCCGGTCGTACCGGGCGCCGTGCCGTCCGCCGGGACCGCCGCCGTACCCGGGCCCGCCGCCTCCGCGACGTCCGGCGACCCGGCCGTCCCGGTCCACGCCCCCGCCCGTACCGCCTCCCGTACCGGCTCCCGTGCCGTCTCCCGCACCCGGTCGGCCAGGCGCTCGCGCAGGGCGCCCGCCCGGCGGCGCGCGTCGCGGACCGTCAGGGCCGGCGGGGTCCAGCCGGCCAGCCGGGACAGGCCGACCACCGGCGGGTACACGGGCGACACCCGCATGACCTCCGCCGGAGGCCCCACCACCGGCGGGGCGCCCGGCTCCCGCAGCAGCACCACCCGGTCCGCGTACTGCACCACCCGCTCCAGCCGGTGCTCGGCCATCAGCACGGTCGTGCCCAGGTCGTGCACGAGCCGCTGGAGGACGGCCAGCACCTCCTCGGCGGCGGCCGGGTCGAGCGCGGACGTGGGCTCGTCCAGCACGAGGACGCGCGGGTGCGTGGTGAGGACGGAGCCGATGGCCACGCGCTGCCGCTGCCCGCCCGACAGGGTGGCGATGGGCCGGTCCCGCAGCGGCGCGAGGCCCAGCAGGTCGAGGGTCTCCTCGACGCGCCGCCGCATCACGGCGGGCGGCAGGCCCAGCGACTCCATGCCGTAGGCCAGCTCGTCCTCCACCACGTCGGTGACGAAGTGCGCGGCCGGGTCCTGGCCGACGGTGCCCACCACGTCGGCCAGCTCGCGCGGCCGGTGCGTGCGGGTGTCCCGCCCGCCGACCGTCACACGGCCCCGCAGGGTGCCGCCCGTGAAGTGCGGGACGAGCCCGGAGACGGCGCCCAGCAGCGTGGACTTCCCGACGCCGGACGGGCCGACGAGCAGGACCAGCTCGCCCTCCGGGACGTGCAGGTCCAGGTCGCGCAGGGTCGGCGCGGCGGAGCCCTCGTAGGTCACCGTGACGTTCTCGAAGCGGATCACCGGGGCTCCTCGGCGGTCTTGCGGGTGTGCGGGGCGTCGGGTGCGGACGGCGGCGCGCCCGGTGCGTGCGGCGGCGCGCCCGGTGTGTGCGGTACGGGCGCGACGAACGCGGGCAGCAGGCCGGCCAGGAGGGCGAGGGCGGGCCACAGGGGCAGCTCGGGCGCGGTCAGCGGGGTGACGCCGGGCCGCAGCGCCTCCCCCGCCGGCCCGGTGGACGCCCACACGAGCAGCGCGGCCACCGCCGGTCCCGACGCGGCGACCAGCCAGGTGCGCGGGCCCCACCGGTCGGGCCGGTAGCGGGTGCGGGGCGTGCGGCGCCCGCCCAGCCACAGCCCGGCCAGCGCCGCCGCGACGCCCCCGGCCAGCAGCGGCACCCCGTACCCGGCGCCCTCGACGGCGAGCAGTCCGTACATGCCCGCGCACACCCCGAGCAGGCCGCCCAGCGTGAGCGCGGTCGTCACGTGCCGTACGGCGGGCGGGACGGCGGCCGTACGCCCGTACCCGCGCGCGTCCATCGACGCGGCCACCGCCACCGACCGCTCCAGCGCGCCCTCCAGGACGGGCAGCCCGATCTGGAGGACCGCCCGCACCCCGCCCGTGGGGCGCCCGCGCAGCCGCCGGGCGGTCCGCAGCCGCGCCACGTCGGCGACCAGGTTCGGCGCGAACGTCATCGCGACGACCACGGCGACCCCCGCCTCGTACAGCGCGCCCGGCAGGGACTTCAGCAGCCGCGCGGGGCTGGCGAGCGCGTTCGCGGCGCCCACGCAGACGAGCATCGCCGCCAGCTTCGCCCCGTCGTACAGGGCGAAGACCAGCTGCTCGGCCGTGACCCGGCCGCCGAGCCGCACCCCGCGCGCCCAGTCGGGCAGCGGCACCTCGGGCAGCGTGAACAGCACGTGCGCGCCGGGGATGGGGGAGCCGAGCAGGGTGGAGAACAGCACCCGCACCACCAGGACGGCCAGGCCCAGCTTGAGGAAGGCCCCGTACGAGCGGGCCCAGGGCGCGTCGGTGCGGCGCGCGGCGACCACGTACCCGGCGACGCCGACGACGAGGCCGAGCAGCAGCGGATTGGTGGTGCGGGACGCGGCGACGGCGAGGCCGAGGGCCCACAGCCACCAGGCGCCCGCGTGCACGGCGTTGGAGCGGTGGGCCTCGGGGGCGCGCAGCCTCATCGGCGGCCGTGCCGCCGGGCCCGTACGAGGGCGGCGGCGCCGAGCGCCACGACGGCGGCGGCCCCGGCGTACAGGCCCAGGGAGGGGCCCCGGCCGCCGGAGGCGGTGGCGCCGTCCGGCGTGGCCGTGGCACCGGGCCCGGCGGTGGTGCCGGCTCCGGCCGTGGCGCCCGGTGCGGACGACGCCGGGTCGGGCGGCGAGGAGGGGCGGGCCGCGGTGTCCACCTGCTCGCCGCAGCCCTGCCTCGGGTAGCCGGAGATGCCGCAGAGCAGGGCCTGGCTGTTGTAGCGCAGCGGCGCGGCGACGGCGGCCAGGGCCTCCGCGGCGGTCGCGTCGGGCGCCACGCGCGCGCAGGCGGTGCGCGGGCCGGGCGGTGCCTCCCCGGCCGGGGCGTCGGCGGGGACGCCGAAGTCGACGACGAGCGCGACCCGCTTGGTGCCCGGTGCGGCCGGGGTGCCGGCGCAGATCGCCGCGAAGTCGGGTGCCTGCCGGGGCCGGTCGGCGTCCGCGCCGTCGGTGCTGACCGCGAACCGGTAGCCGTTGACGGCGCCGTCGGCGGGGCGGAGGGTGGCCGGGCCCTGTGTGGCGTACGCCCAGGTCGCGGACTTGCCGTCGCCGCCCTCCCAGAAGGACCAGTACCGGTAGCCGGCGGCGTGCGCGGTGCCGGCCGCGGCGGGCACCCCGGCCAGCACGGCCAGGCACGCGGCGGCGGCGAGGGCGCCGGGGCGGCGGTACCGGCGCGGGGCCGTGCCGCGCGCGGAGGGGGCGTGCGCGGAGGGCGCGGGCGCGGTCCTGGAGGGGGCGTGCGCGGAGGGCGCGTGCGGGGCGGTGCCGGCCGCCGGGGGCGCCACGCGGGGCGCGCAGCCCGTGCGCGGTGCGGGGTGGGCGGTGTGCGGGGAGGTGCCGTGCGCGCGCCGGGGGAGGCCGGTCACGGCTGCCGCTTCCTGCGTCCGCTCAGCAGGAAGCCGATGCCTATGCCCGCGACCAGGAACACCGCCACGAGCAGCCAGGCCGGGAAGCCGGACGACTCCTCCTGCCCCTCCTGCCGCTCCTCGGCCTTCTCCGGCGCGGCGTCGGGGACGGAGGCGGGCGCCGGGCCGGTCGCGTTGAGCTGCCGTACGAGGTCGGCGCCGCCGAAGTCGCGCGGGTCGCCCCCGGCGGTGTGCGCGGCCAGGATGAGCTGGGCGTACGCGGCGGGCCCGCCCTCCTTCGCCCAGGCGGCGCCGTTCTTCTCCAGCCACGCGAGGCCCGTGGACGCGGCCTCGCGGTGCCCGGCGGCGGCCAGGGCGAGGACGGCGTCGGCGGTGTTGCCCACGTCGGGCTGGTCGGCCGGGGCGCTCGCGCCGGGCATGGGCGGCAGGGTGAGGTGGCCGCTCCGGCCGATGACCCCCGCCAGGTACGCGGCGCCGTTGCGGGCGGCCCGCTCGGCGGTCGGCCGCTCCGCGTCCTCGCAGGCGGGCTTCTGCTCCGGGGTGACACCGCGCACCAGCAGGTGCTTGCCGAGCCCGGCGAGGGCGGCGGCGGCCGTGGCGTCGCCGTTGGCGCGGAGGGTGCCGTCCTTCTCGGGCTGGTAGGCGAAGGCGCCGCCGCCCGGCTTCGCGGTGCAGGGCAGCGCGAACGTGAGCAGGGCGTCGTACGGGGTCTTGCCGGAGGCGGGACGGACCTGGCCGGGCTCCTCGCCGGTGCCCGCGAGGGCGCCGATCACGAGGGAGGTGGAGTTGGCGTCGCTGGGGGAGCCGGGGTTGTAGCCCCAGCCGCCGTCCGCGTTCTGCGCCCGCTTGAGCCACGCGAGGGCGTTCTCGCGGGCCTTGACGGTCTTGTCCGCGTGGCTGTCGACGCCCTTCAGGGCGTGCAGGGCGACGGCGGTGGCGTTGGTGTCGAGGGGCACGCCGGCGGGGCAGGGCCCGGTGGTGTCGGCGCGGAAGGACGGGAAGCCGCCGTCGGCGCACTGCTGGCCCAGGAGCCACGCCACGGCCTGCGGGGCCGGTTCGACACCGGTCGACTGCTGGGCGAGGAAGGCCAGCGACTGCCGCCACACCCCGTCGTACGTGGGGTCCTTGGTGCCGTACAGCCCGGCGGGCACGGCCGGCGCGGCGGGCGACGAGGGGGCGGCGGGGGCGGCGGGGGCTTCCGAGGTGTCCGGAGCGGACGCCTCGGGGGAGGCCGCCGGGGACGACGGGGCGGACGGGGCGGGCGACGGGGCGGCGAGCGCGGTGGGGGCCACTGCTCCCGCGCCGGCCGCGCACAGCACGGCGGTGGCGGCGAGCGCCGTGGCGCCGCGGCGGACGGTGGTCATGGCGGGATGCCTCTCTCCGGGGGCCGGGCACCGGCGCGCGGAGGCACCAGGCTCGGCTCCGCAACTCCTCGACGGTGCCGGTCACCGGGCCGTTCCCGGGGACGCGAGCCGGTCAGACCCGTGACGAGGCATTCCGGCTCACCGCGCGGGGCGGCTCACGGCTGCGGGGTCAGCGCCGGATTCGCACCGGCTTCCCCTCGTACGGGCTTGAAACGACGGCGACACTCTACCCGCGGGTCACCGGCGGCCCCCAGGACGCTTCCCCCGGCCTGCCCGGCCTGCCCGGCCTGCCCGGCCTGCCCGGCCTGCCCGGCCTGCCCGGCCTGCCCGGCCTGCCCGGCCTGCCCGGCCTGCCCGGCGCACCTGGCCTGTCCGGCGCACCTGGCCTGTCCGGCGCACCCGGCCTGTCCGGCGTACCCGGAGTGCCCGGCCTGTCCGGCGTACCCCGCCCCTCCGGCCGGACGCCTACGGCTGCCGCTCGATCAGCCGGCACGCCGTCTCGATGTCGGTCCGCACCTGCGCGATGGACGCGCGCCCCGAGAGCCAGGTGATCAGCGCCGAGTGCCAGGTGTGCTCGATGACCCGCACCGCCGCGAGCTGCTCCGCCGACGGGTCCGCCAGCCCCATGGCGTCCAGGATGATCGCCGTCGTCTGCCGGGAGACCGCGTCGACCTCCTCGCTCACGCTCCGGTCGGCGAACGTCAGCGCCCGCACCATCGCGTCCGCGAGCTGGGGCTCCCGCTGGAGCGCCCGGAACGCCCGCATCAGCGTCTCGGCGACCCGCTCGGCGGCGGTCTCCCCGGCCGGGGGGCGCTTGCGCAGCGTCGCGTGGAGACCGTCGAGCTGGTCCTGCATCGTCGCCACCAGCAGGTGCACCTTGGACGGGAAGTAGCGGTACAGCGTGCCGAGTGCGACCCCCGCCGCCTCGGCGACCTCCCGCATCTGCACGGCGTCGAACCCGCCCCGGCCCGCCAGGCGCGCGCTGGCGTGGAGGATGCGGCGGCGGCGCGCCTCCTGCCGTTCCGTCAGGGGCGGCGACGCCGGCCTGCCTTCCGCTGTCATAGGTCCCCGTCGATCCGTGCGTCGAACGATTCCGTGGCGCCGTGCCCCGACGGGCGACAGTATGGCCCCGCCCCCACGCCGGCCGTGGCGTGAATCACCTGTTCCGGCCGTCACAGCGGCGCTACCTGCCGGTAGATTCGAAGCTTCTCCGAGCGCCCGAGAACGATCAACTCTGAAACTTGTTCTAGATTAGCGCCACCGGTTACGCTCCGCCGAAACGCAGGGATGGAAGGGGCCGCGAGTGACCGCCGAGGCCGTAGCAGCAGGCCCCCGATCAGGTGCGGCAGCCGACGCCGGGCGTCCGCTGCGCATCGCGCTCCTCACGTACAAGGGGAACCCGTTCTGCGGCGGCCAGGGCGTCTACGTACGGCACCTCTCCCGTGAGCTGGCCCGCCTGGGCCACACCGTCGAGGTGATCGGTTCCCAGCCGTACCCGGTGCTCGACGAGGTCGGCGACGCGCCCGCCGGGGGTCCCGCGCCCGGCGTCGTCACCCTCACGGAGCTGCCCAGCCTCGACCTGTACCGCCAGCCCGACCCGTTCCGCACCCCGGGGCGCGACGAGTACCGCGACTGGATCGACGCGCTGGAGGTCGCCACCATGTGGACCGGCGGCTTCCCCGAGCCGCTGACGTTCTCGCTGCGCGCCCGGCGGCTGCTGGCCGCCCGCCGCGGCGACTTCGACGTCGTCCACGACAACCAGACCCTCGGGTACGGGCTCCTCGCCCCGCTCGGCGCGCCGCTGGTGACCACCGTCCACCACCCCGTCACCGTCGACCGGCGGCTGGAGCTGGACGCCGCCCGCGACGCCAAGCGGCGGCTGTCCGTCCGCCGCTGGTACGCCTTCACCCGCATGCAGAAGCGCGTCGCGCGCCGCCTGCCGTCGATCCTCACCGTCTCCGGCTCCTCCCGCCGGGAGATCGTGGACCACCTGGGCGTCCGCCCCGAGCGGGTGCACGTCGTGCCCATCGGCGCCGACACCTCGCTGTGGTCCCCCGACGCGTCCGTTCCCGAGGTGCCCGGCCGGATCGTCACCACCTCCAGCGCCGACGTGCCGCTGAAGGGGCTGGTGCACCTGGTCGACGCGCTCGCCAAGCTCCGCACCGAGGTCCCCGAGGCGCACCTGGTCGTCGTCGGCAAGCGCGCCGAGGACGGGCCCGTCGCGCGCGCCATCGAGCGGTACGGCCTCGACGGCGCCGTCCGGTTCGTCAAGGGCATCAGCGACGCCGAGCTGGTGGACCTGGTGCGCGGCGCCCAGGTGGCCTGCGTGCCCAGCCTGTACGAGGGCTTCTCGCTGCCCGCCGCGGAGGCGATGGCCACCGGTACGCCGCTGGTCGCCACGACCGGCGGCGCCATCCCGGAGGTCGCCGGACCCGACGGCGAGACCTGCCTCGCCGTACCGCCCGGCGACTCCGGCGCCCTGGCCGCCGCGCTCGGCCGCCTCCTGGGCCCCGGCGGCGCCGAGCTGCGCGCCCGCCTCGGGGCCGCCGGCCGCGCCCGCGTCCTGGACCGCTTCACCTGGGCCCGCGCCGCCCAGGGCACCGCGGACCGCTACCGCGAGGCCATCGCCGCGCACGGAGCCCGCCGATGACGACCACCGCGGCCACCGCGGCCACCGCGGCCCCGGCCGTCACCCCGGCCCCGGCGGCCACCGCGGCCCCGGCCGTCACCCCGGCCCCCGCCGTCACCGCGGCGTCCGCCGGCACCTCCGCCCCCGTCGTGGGAGCCTTCGGGTCCGCCCCGGCCTCCGGAGCCCCCGCGCAGGCCCCCGCCCCGGCTTCCGCCACCCCCGCTCCCGCCACGGACCGTGAAAGCAGGCCCCGCACGTGCTGACCGTCGACTTCACCCGCTTCCCGATCGCCCCCGGCGACCGTGTGCTCGACCTGGGCTGCGGCGCCGGGCGGCACGCGTTCGAGTGCTACCGGCGCGGGGCGCGGGTGGTGGCGCTCGACCGGAACGGCGACGAGATCCGCGAGGTCGCCACCTGGTTCGCCGCGATGAAGGAGGCAGGGGAGGCCCCGGCGGGCGCCACGGCCACCGCGATGGAGGGCGACGCCCTCAACCTCCCCTTCCCGGACGCCTCGTTCGACGTGGTCATCATCTCCGAGGTGATGGAGCACATCCCCGACGACGAGGGCGTCCTCGCCGAGATGGTCCGCGTCCTCAGGCCGGGCGGCCGCATCGCCGTCACCGTCCCGCGCTACGGCCCCGAGAAGGTCTGCTGGGCGCTGTCCGACGCGTACCACGAGGTCGAGGGCGGCCACATCCGCATCTACAAGGCCGACGAACTGCTCGGCAAGGTCCGCGCGGCCGGCCTGCGCCCCTACGGCAGCCACCACGCGCACGCCCTGCACTCCCCGTACTGGTGGCTGAAGTGCGCGTTCGGCGTCGACAACGACAAGGCGCTGCCCGTCCGCGCGTACCACAAGCTCCTCGTCTGGGACATCATGAAGAAGCCGCTCGCCACCCGGCTCGCCGAGCGGGCGCTCAACCCCGTCCTCGGCAAGAGCTTCGTGGTGTACGCGACCAAGCCCCACCTCCCGGCGGACACCGCGCTGTGACCCCGCCCGAGCGCACCGAACACCTCACCCTGCCCGGCGTGCTGACCGCCGGGCAGGCGGCCGAGACCGTCGCCGCCATCCTCGCCGCGCAGCGGGAGTCCGGCGCCATCCCCTGGTTCCGCGGCCACCACCTCGACCCGTGGGACCACACCGAGGCCGCCATGGCCCTCGACGCCGCAGGCGAGCACGACGCCGCCGCCCGCGCCTACGAATGGCTGGCCCGCCACCAGAACGCCGACGGCTCCTGGTACGCCGCCTACCACGACGGCGAAGCCGACCGGCCCACGGACCGCGCCCGCGAGAGCAACTTCTGCGCCTACGTCGCCGTCGGCGTCTGGCACCACTTCCTGACCACCGGCGACGAGGCGTTCCTCGACCGCATGTGGCCCGTGGTCCGCGCCGCCGTCGCGTTCGTCCTCGCCCTCCAGCAGCCCGGCGGGCAGATCGGCTGGAAGCGCGAGGAGGACGGCACGCCCGTCGCGGACGCCCTGCTCACCGGCAGCGCCTCGATCCACCACGCGCTGCGCTGCGCCCTCGCCGTCGCCGAGCACCGCGAGGAGCCCCAGCCGGACTGGGAGCTGGCCACCGGCGCCCTCGCCCACGCCGTCGCCCACCACCCGGAGCGGTTCCTCGACAAGAGCCGCTACTCGATGGACTGGTACTACCCGGTGCTCGGCGGCGCCGTCACCGGCCCGGCGGCGAAGGAGCGCATCGAGAGCCGCTGGGACGACTTCGTCGTACCGGGCCTCGGCGTGCGGTGCGTCGTCCCCAACCCGTGGGTCACCGGCGGGGAGAGCTGCGAACTGGCCCTCACCCTCTGGGCGATGGGCGAGTCCGACCGGGCCGTCGACATCCTCCGCTCCATCGGCCACCTGCGCGCCGAGGGCGGGCTGTACTGGACCGGGTACGTCTTCGAGGGCGACCGCGCCGTCTGGCCCGAGGAGCTGACCACCTGGACGGCCGGCTCGCTGCTCCTCGCGGTGGCGGCCCTCGGCGGCGACGAGGCGACCGCGGCGGTCTTCGGCGGCGAGTCCCTCCCCAGGGGCCTGGCCCCCGACTGCTGCTGACTCGCCGGCGGGCCGGGCGGTACGGGGCCGGGCGCCCCCCGCCCGCGGGGCCCGCCCGGCGGCGGCTCGCGCCGAGCCCGTGCGGGGCTCCGGGCCGCCGGGCCCGGCCGGGCACCGGGCACGCCCCGCGGCTCCCGTACGCGGACGGGGCGGCAGGACCCACGGCGTCCGGGGAAGGCCGGCACCGCCCGCCGACCGGCACCCGCCCCCGCGCACACCCCTCCCGTACGCGGACGGGCCCGCCCGCCGGCCTTGCGGCGCGGTGGGCGGGCCCGTTCCCCCGTGGCGGGCGCGGTGTCAGCCGCGCTGGATGCCCGTCGTGTCCTGGAGGACACCGCGGCGGCCGTCCTGCGTCTGCGCGACCAGGGCCGCGCCCCGCTGCTCGACGGCCAGGTACCAGGTGCCCGGAGCCAGCTCGGCGATCGGCGTCGGCGAGCCGTCCTCGCCGTACAGCGGCCGGGCCACCGGCACGGCGAACCAGAACGGCGAGAAGTCCCCGGCGGGAGCCGCCTGCTGGGCCGCGGCCGGGGCCCCCTGCTGCCCCGGCTGCGGCTGCTGCTGGCCGCCGTCCACCGCGCCGGGCTGCCCGCCGGCCGGGTAGCCGTAGCCGCCCGTGCCGCCCGGCTGCTGGCCGAACTGCTGGCCGCCCGGGTAGCCGTAGCCCGCGCCGCCCGTCGCGCCCGGCTGGGCGCCGTACGGCTGCGGCGTCTGCGGCTTCGGCGCGCCCATGAGCGGCGCCTTCAGGGGCGGGAGCAGCGGCGAGGCCACGGCGCCCGCGGCGAGCACGATCGTGGCGAGCAGCCCGAGGATCAGACCGGCGCCCGCGGAGCTGACGTCGATGATCGTCCAGAACGCCGTCCACAGCGAGAAGACGGTGAAGGCGACACCGAACTGGCCCAGGTCGAGACCGGCCACCCTGCGCCCGGGGAGGAGCCGCGCCACGACGATGAGCGCCGCACCGATGATGCCCGCGAGGTACATGCTCATCAGCAGGCCGAGCCGGTCCCAGGCGTTGGGCGTGTCGTAGTCGGAGCAGTTGATTCCGGCGGGGCAGTCGATGCTTGCCAGGCTCAGGAACGAGGCGATGAACAGCACCACCGCTGCTCCGATCACCACGCCATCGCCTCGAGTGAGGGAGCGGATGTTCACGTGTAGAAGTCCTTCGTCGGTTCAGTGTCGTCGGGGGTGGCGCGAAGCACGGGGGGCGCCCATCGTACGGACGAATGTATCGTCCGTACGGCCTACCCGAGCAGATAGGTGCCGACCCCGTTCGCGATCCCCTGGGCGGCCTTCTGCCGCCACGCCGCGTCCGACAGCAGTGCGGCGTCCTTCGGGTCCTGCATGTTCCCGCACTCGACGAAGACCTTGGGCACCGTCGACAGGTTGAGCCCGCCGAGGTCCTTCCGCACGTCCAACCCCGTACCGCCGCCGAGGTAGTTGGCCGGGGCGGAGCCGGTCGCCCGCGCGAACTCGGCCTCGATGCGCTCGCCGAGCCTGCGGGAGGGCGCGACGATCGGCGCCGTGTCGGCCGCACCCTCCTTGACCAGCCCGGGAAGGATCACGTGGTGGCCCCGGTTGCCGACCGCCGAGCCGTCGGCGTGCACGGAGACGACCGCGTCGGCGCCCTTGCCGCCGCCCGCGAGGTTGCCGATGCGGGCCCGCTCGTCGATGCACGGCCCGAAGGGCCGGTCGGCGTCGTGGGTCAGCTCCACGGTCGCGCCGAGGCGCCGCAGGGCGTCGCGGAGCCGGTGCGAGACGTCGAGGGTGAACGCGGCCTCCGCGTAGCCGTCCCGCGTGGAAGTGCCGGTGGTGTCGCACTCCTTGCGGTTGGTCCCGATGTCGACCTGCTTGTTGATCTCGTCAGGGTGCCGAAAGTTCCCCGGATTGTGACCTGGGTCGATCACGACGACCTTCCCGGCGAGCGGCCCGCCGGACGGATCGGCGGACGGATCGGCGGAGGCCTGGCCGGGCAGCCCGCCGGAGGGCGCCGCCCCCGGCTCGCCACCGCCCGGTGCCGACGTGCCGGGCGACGCGCCGGCGGGCCCGCCCCCGCGTGCGTCGCCGCCGTCCGGCGGCCCGCCGGGGCCTGCGCCGCCCGGCCCGGCGAGGGCCCAGCCCCCGGCGAGCAGGCCGGCCGCGGCGAGCGGCACGACGGCCGTCAGTACGGCCCTGCGGACACGGGAGCGCCGGGGGGCGTCCCGCGTGTCCCGCGTGTCCCGCGCGTCATGGGCGTCACGGCTGTCATCGGTGTCATGCGTGTCGTCGTCGTACACGCGGGCGAGCCTAGGCGGTGAGGGGCGTTCCGGCCCGTCCTGCCAGGGCCGTTCGGCGCAGTACCCGCAGCGAGTCGGTGACGCCGACCTCGGTGAACGCCCCCGACTCCAGCGCCCGCCGGTAGATCCGGTACGGGGCCTGCCCGCCGTCCGCGGGGTCGGGGAACACGTCGTGGATGACGAGCAGCCCGCCCTCCGCGAGGTGCGGCGCCCATCCCTCGTAGTCGTTCGAGGCGTGCTCGTCGGTGTGCCCGCCGTCGACGAAGACCAGCCCGACCGGCGCCCCCCACACCCGCGCGACCCGCGGCGACCGCCCCACGACCGCGATGACGTACTCCTCCAGACCGGCGGCGTGCAGGGTGCGCCGGAACGTCGGCAGCGTGTCCATCAGGCCCACCTCGGGGTCCACGACGGAGGGGTCGTGGTACTCCCAGCCGGGCTGCTGCTCCTCGCTGCCCCGGTGGTGGTCGACCGTGACCGCCACGGTCCCGGCCGCCCGCGCGGCGTCGGCCAGCAGGATCGTGGAGCGCCCGCAGTACGTGCCGACCTCCAGCAGCGGCAGCCCGAGCCGTCCGGCCTCCACGGCCGCCGCGTACAGCGCCAGCCCCTCGCGCACGGGCATGAACCCCTTGGCCGCCTCGAACGCGGCCAGCGTCTTGGCCGCCGGCACCGGCGTCTGCTCCGGGGTGGTTGCGGCGCTCATGATCGGGGTCCTCCAGGTCGTACGGATGATCGAGGGCCCCCTATCGTCCCCCACCCCGGTGCCTCCGCCACCGGCACCCCGGCCGGACGCGGCGGGGACCGGGCCGGCGGTCGGCCGGGCGGTCCCGCGCCGGGGCGCGGAGGCGCACGCGGCGGCGGTCGCCGTGCGGGCGCCCGGCGCCCGAAGACCTAGGTCCCGAGGCGCACGCCCCGTACCCCGATATCGGGATGTACGGGGCTCCCGTCGGCTGCGACCATGACGGGCATGGCCCAGCCCCGTATCGAGAACGCCGTGTCCGTCCCCGCCGCCGCCCCCCAACTGCCCGCGCGCCCCTGGGCGGTGATCCTCGCGGCCTGTGCGGGGACGTTCCTCGTCGTCCTCGACGTGTCCGTCGTGAACGTCGCCCTCCCCTCGATGCGCGCCGACCTCGGCATGTCCGCGCTCGCGCTGCAGTGGGTGGTGAACGCGTACTCCATAGCCTTCTCCGGGTTCATGCTCCTCGGCGGGCGGGCCGCCGACCTGTTCGGGCGGAAGCGGATGTTCCTGCTGGGGCTGGCGGTCTTCACGCTCGCCTCCGTCGCGGGCGGACTCGCCCAGGAGGGCTGGCAACTGCTCGCCGCGCGGGCGGCCCAGGGGCTGGGCGCCGCCGTGCTGTCCCCGGCGACGCTCACCATCGTCACCAGCGCCGTGCCGGAGGGCTCCGCCCGGACGCGGGCCATCGGGACCTGGTCGGCGGTCGGCGCGGGCGGCGGCGCCGCCGGCGGACTGGTCGGCGGCCTCCTCACCGACCTCCTCGACTGGCGCTGGGTCCTGCTCATCAACGTCCCCGTCGGCGTGGCCGTGCTGATCGTGGGCGCGCTGTGGATACCGGAGGCCCGGTCCGGCGCGGGCCGCCGCCTGGACCTGCCCGGCGCGGTGCTCGTGACCACGGGGCTCGCGGCCTTCGCGTACGGGGTGGTGCAGACCGAGCAGGCCGGGTGGGCGGCGGCGCGGACCCTGGTGCCGCTGCTGGGCGGGGTGCTGCTGCTCGCCGCGTTCGTGGCGGTGGAGTCCCGCGCCCGCGAACCGCTCATGCCGCTCAAGGTGTTCCGGTCGCGGGCCGTCGCCTCGGCGAACGTCGCCCTGTTCGTCGTCGGCTCGGCGACCTTCGCCTCCTGGTTCTTCATGACCCTGTACGCGCAGAACGTCCTCGGCTACGCCCCGCTGGCCGCCGGTGCCGCCCTGATGCCCAGCTCCGCCGGGGTCATCCTCGGCGCCAAGCTCGCCCCCCGCCTGATGCCGGCGCTCGGTGCGCGCAGGCTCGCGGTGGGCGGCGCGCTCCTCACCGCGACCGGCTTCGCCTGGCAGTCGCTGATGGACCCGGACGGCGCGTACCTCACCGACGTGCTGGGGCCGGGCATCCTGATGATGACCGGCGTCGGGCTGCTCCTCACGCCGCTCGCCGCCATGGCCACGTCCGGCGCCGCGCCGGGCGACGCGGGCCTCGTGTCCGGCCTGGTCAACACCTCCCGCACCATGGGCGGCGCCGTCGGCCTGGCCGTCCTGTCGACCGTCGCCGCCGCCGGGGCGGCCGGGGCCGCCACGCCGGAGGCCCTCACCGCCGGGTACGCCCTGGCCTTCCGCACCGGCGCCGGTGTCCTCCTCGCGGCGGCCCTGCTGATGCTGCTGTGGCTGCCCCGGCCGGCCACCGCCGCCACCCGCGCGGCGGGCGGCGCCGTGCGCTGACCGGCGGGCCGTGCGCTGACCGGCGGGAGGGGCGGGCCGCCGGGAACGCCGAAGGGCCGCCCCGGTCGTCCGGGACGGCCCTCTTCCGGCTCGGCCGGTGGCGTGGTGGGACGTTACGCCGCCTCGCCGCCGCCCATCTGCTCCCTGCGGTGCCTGCCGTGCGGCCGGGCCGACGTGTCCTCCGACGCCGCCGGGCCCCCGCGGTGCTTTCCGGAGCCGCCGGCGTCCCCGTGCGCCCGCGTCGCCTGGGTCGTGTCGGTGCTGGCTTCAGACATGTGGTGAAGTCACCCCGTAATGATCGCTGTTGTCCGTGCGGGGCGTGAGTCTAACGGGGCACGGACCGCCCCGTGAGCGGCGCCTGCTGCAACGGCACCGGCCTGCGCACCCCGGCCGCCCCGGCACCGCCCGGAGCCCCGCCGCCCGCGGCCCGCGCCGCTCCCCGCGGGGCCGCCGGACCGTCCGGTACGGCGCCGTGCGCGCCCGCCCGTACGGCGCCGCCGGAGTCCCGTACGGTTCCTTCCGCGCCCGGCTGTTCGTCCCCACCGACGCCCCGTACGCCCCCGCCCGCCGCGTCCCCCGCGGGTGCGTCAGCGGCGACCGCGACGCGGGCCAGCCCGCACGGCACCGAGGCGTTCGCGTACGGCAGCGACAGCACGCCGTCCGCCGACCACACCCCCGCGCCCGCGAACCACCCGGCGGGCGCCGGGAGTCGCAGCAGCCGCCGCGCCGCCGGGCGCCACACGCCGACCAGGCTTCCGGCCGGCCCGTCCACGCGCAGCGCGACCGCGCACGCCTCCGGCGTCAGCACCTGGCCCGGCTGCACCGCGAACGGCGTCAGGGCCGCGTCCGCCGGCCGCAGGCACCGCGGGAACCGCACCGGCCGCGTGCTGCCCAGCACGCCCCAGCCCAGCCGCTCGCGCCCCGGTGACGGCGCGTCGGAGGCGATGAGCAGCAGCCCGCTGTCGGGGTCGGCCAGCAGCAGCCGGTCCCGGCTCTCCTCCGTGATCTGGAGCAGCGGCGTGACCTCCCCGCCACGCCGCAGGTCCACCGCGACGGTCTTGACGGGGCCGCCCCCGGCCTGCCGGTCCAGGGCGAGCAGCCGCCCCTCGCGGTCCAGCCACGCCCCGCCCGAGCACCGCCCCGGCACCTCGGCGACGTGCTCGGGCCCGGCGCCCGCCCCGCCGCCCGCGACCCGCCACACGCTGGTCGCGCGGGGGCCCACCGCCAGCGCGTACACGCACACCCCGTCCGGCGCGGGCGGCAGCAGTCGCACCGCGGCGGCGCCGACCGCCCCCAGCGGCAGTTCGCCGGTCTCCGGGCCGGTCGGGTACAGCAGCGAGAACGTGCACCGCTCCCCGACGCGCCGCGCGATGAGCACCCGCCCGTCCGTGAGCGGCAGTACCTGGGCGTGCGGGTCCTCGGGCTGCCCGAGCGGCAGCGGGACGGCGTACGGCTCCGGTCCGGCGAGGGTCCAGCGCTCGGGGAACAGCGCCTCGCCCCGCCCGGCGAGGCGGGCCGCGTAGGAGCCGTCCGCCGCGATGGCGAAGCCGCTGCGGCCGTGCACGCCGGGGGCGGGCGTGCCCACGGGGTGCGTACGCGCGCGGTGCACGTCCGTGGGGTGCGCGTCCGTACGGTACGCGGGGGCGCGGTGCGCACGCGGGGCGGGCGGATCCGCGCGGTGCGCGTCCGAGGCGGGCGGGTATGCGGGGTACGCCTCTGCGGCGTGCCCGTCCGCGCGGTGCCCGTCCGTGCCGTGCGCGTCCGTGCCGTGCGCGTCCCGGCCGTGCGCGTCCCGGCCGTGCGGGCCCGTGTCGTGCGGGCCCGTGTCGTGCGGGCCCGTGCCGGGGAGGGCGCCGGTCCCGGCGGGCGCCCCCGTGTCGGCGGGCGCGGACGCCCCGTCCGGCGCGAACGCCCCGGCGGGGGCCGCCGTCCCGGCGGGCGGTACCGCCCCGGCGGGCAGGCCCGCACCGCCCGTCCGCGCGAGAGCTCCCGTCCCCGCGGCGAAGGGTCCCGTCCCGGCGAGGGTTCGCGCCCCGGCCAGGGGGGCTCCCGGCCCGGTGGGCGGTCCTCCGTCCGTGCCCGTCCGGGCGTCGGGCGGGCCCGTCCCGGCGCCGTCCCGAGCGGGAGCGGTGGCCTCGATGGCACAGGCTGTCATGGCTCGTCACCTCCGGCCACCGACGCTAGTTTTCGCCATCGACCGAAACGGCACGAGTCACCGCGCTTCACACGTAAGGATGGCCGCCGCCCCGTTCGGCTGTGCGGGGAGCGGGAGGTGTGCTCGTCCGGAGGCGGGGCGGCGGCGTGGGCGGACCGCCCGCGCCGGGCACCGGGCGGCGACCGGTGGAGCCCGTGTGCCGGGCACGGCCCCCGCGCGGTGCCGGGGCACCGGGACGGAAGGGCGGGACGGAGGAGCGGGACGAAGAGCGGGACGGAGGATTGGGACCAAGGGCGGGACGGAAGGGGCGGGGCGGTCTTCCGGGTAGCCTTGTGCCCGTGCCACGCCTCACCGAAGTCCTCGCCGAGCTCGACGCCCTCTGGCCCCCCGAGCGGGCCGAGCAGTGGGACGCCGTCGGCACCGTCTGCGGCGACCCCGACGCCGAGATCGACCGCGTCCTCTTCGCCGTCGACCCGGTCCAGGAGATCGCCGAGGAGGCCATCCGCCTCGGCGCCCAGCTCGTCGTCACGCACCACCCCCTCTACCTGCGCGGTACGACGTCCGTCGCGGCCTCCCACTTCAAGGGCCGTGTCGTGCACACCCTCATCAAGCACGACATCGCCCTGCACGTCGCGCACACCAACGCCGACACCGCCGACCCCGGCGTCTCCGACGCCCTCGCGGGCGCCCTCGGCCTGCGCGTGATCGGCCCCCTGGTACCGGAGAACGGCCTGGGCCGGATCTGCGAGCTGGACCCGCCGGAGACCCTCGCCGCCTTCGCCACCCGCGCCGCCGAGCGGCTGCCGGCCACCGCGCAGGGCGTCCGCGTCGCCGGCGACCCCGACGCGACGGTCCGCCGGGTCGCCGTCAGCGGCGGCTCCGGCGACAGCCTGTTCGACGCCGTGCGCGCGGCGGGCGTCGACGCGTTCCTCACCGCCGACCTGCGCCACCACCCGGCCTCCGAGGCCGTCCAGTACTCCCCGCTCGGCCTCGTCGACGCGGCCCACTGGGCCACCGAGTGGCCCTGGTGCGAACTGGCCGCCGCCCAGCTCGACGAGATCTCCGACCGCCGCGGCTGGAACCTGCGGGTGCACGTCTCGAAGACGGTCACCGACCCGTGGGCCGCCCACCACACCTCCTCTTCCGCTCACCACACCTCTCCTGGAGCCCCCAACTGAACGCCGCGCCCGCCGACCAGATCCGACTCCTCGACGTCCAGGCCCTCGACACGCGCCTGGCGCAGCTCGCCCACAAGCGCCGGAGCCTGCCCGAGCACGCCGAGATCGAGTCCCTGACCAAGGACCTCAGCCAGCTCCGGGACCTGCTCGTCGCCGCGCAGACGGAGGAGAGCGACTGCGCCCGCGAGCAGAAGAAGGCGGAGCAGGACGTCGACCAGGTCCGCCAGCGCGCGGTCCGCGACCAGCAGCGCCTCGACTCGGGCGCCGTCAGCTCCCCGAAGGACCTGGAGAACCTCCAGCGGGAGATCGTCTCCCTGTCGAAGCGCCAGGGGGACCTGGAGGACGTCGTCCTGGAGGTCATGGAGCGCCGCGAGTCCGCGCAGGAGCGGGTGGAGGAGCTGACCGAGCGCGTCGCCTCCGTGCAGGCGAAGGTGGACGACGCGACGGCCCGCCGCGACCGCGCGCAGGGCGAGCTGGACGACGAGGCCGCCGCCGTCACCAAGGAGCGCGAGCTGGTGGCCGGTTCGGTGCCGGACGACCTGATGAAGCTGTACGAGAAGATCCGCGGCCAGCAGAGCGGCGTCGGCGCGGCCCGGCTGTACCAGCGGCGCTGCGAGGGCTGCCACATCGAGCTGAACATCACCGAGGTGAACGACGTCCGGGCCGCCGCGGCCGACGCCGTGCTGCGGTGCGAGAACTGCCGCCGCATCCTGGTCCGCACGGCGGAGTCCGGCCTGTAATGAGCAGCGGTGCGACGTCCCTGCCGCGTGAGCTGGTCGTCGAGGCCGACGGCGGTTCGCGGGGCAATCCGGGCCCGGCCGGGTACGGCGCGGTGGTGCTGGACCCGGTGTCCGGCGAGGCCCTGGTGGAGACGGCCGAGTACATCGGCGTGGCCACCAACAACGTCGCCGAGTACAAGGGCCTCGTCGCCGGGCTGCGCGCCGCCCGCGAACTGGCGCCCGACGCGTCGGTGCGGGTCCGGATGGACTCCAAGCTGGTCGTGGAGCAGATGTCCGGGCGCTGGAAGATCAAGCACCCGGACATGAAGCCGCTCGCCGCGGAGGCCGCCCGCGTCTTCCCGGCGGGGCGCGTGACGTACGAGTGGATCCCGCGCGAGCGCAACAAGCACGCGGACCGGCTCGCCAACGAGGCGATGGACGCGGGCCGGGAGGGCCGCCGGTGGCAGCCGTCCACGTCCCGCGCCGCCCTCGACGCGGGCGCGGCCCGGGTGGTCGGGGACGCGACGGCGGGCGCGGCGAAGGCCCGCGCGGCCCTCGCCCACGCGGCGCGGTCCCACGCGGCGCAGGCGGCGCCGGACGCGGCGCCGGCCTTCGGGGCCGCAGCCCCCGCCGGTGCCGCCCCGGCCACGGCCGCCCCCGCACCGGCACCCGCGTCCGCACCGGCACCCGCGTCCGCACCGGCCCCCGCGTCCGCACCGGCCCCCGCGTCCGCGCCGGCCCCCGCGTCCGCGCCGGCCCCCGCCCCCGCACCGGCCCCCGCACCCGCACCCGCTCCGGCGCCCGAACCCGCCTTCTCCGCCGCCGCCGAGCCCTCCGACGTCGTGGCCCCGGCCGCGTCCGCCACGCCCTCCGTGGGGTGGGGCGCCCCGGACCTGGGGGCACCCGCCACCTTCGTGCTGCTGCGGCACGGGGAGACCGCGCTCACGCCGCAGAAGCGGTTCTCCGGCAGCGGGGGCACCGACCCCGAGCTGTCGCCCGCCGGGCTCCGCCAGGCCGAGGCCGTCGCGGCGGCGCTCGCCGCGCGCGGCACCGTGCAGGAGATCGTCTCCTCGCCGCTGCTGCGCTGCCGCCAGACCGCGCTCACCATCGCCGAGCGCCTGGGCCTCGACGTACGGATCGAGGACGGGCTGCGCGAGACGGACTTCGGCGCGTGGGAGGGCCTGACCTTCGCCGAGGTGCGGGAGCGCTACCCGGACGACCTGGACGCCTGGCTGGCGTCGCCGAAGGCCGCGCCTCCGGGCGGCGAGTCCTTCGCGGCCGTGTCCCGCCGGGTCGCCGCCACCCGCGACCGGCTGACGGAGCGCCACGCGGGGCGCACGGTGCTGCTGGTGACGCATGTGACGCCGATCAAGACGCTGGTACGGCTGGCGCTGGGCGCCCCGCCGGAGGCGCTGTTCCGGATGGAGCTGTCCGCCGCGTCCCTGTCGGCGGTGGCGTACTACCGGGACGGCAACGCCTCGGTACGGCTCCTCAACGACACCTCGCACCTGCGCTGACCGGCCGGCGGGGCGCCCCCGCCAGCGACGCGGCCGCCCGCGCCAGGGACTCGACCCGCGCCCAGTCCCGGTCCGCCAGTACGGCGGGCGGCGCCACCCACGTACCGCCCACGCAGCCCACGTTGGGCAGCCCCAGGTAGCCGGGTGCCGACTCGGCGGTGACCCCGCCGGTCGGGCAGAACCGGGCCTCCGGCAGCGGACCGGCCAGCGCCGCCAGGTACGCAGGGCCCCCCGCCGCCCCGGCCGGGAAGAACTTCATCTCGCGAACGCCCCGCTCCAGCAGGGCCACCGCCTCGGACGCCGTCGAGACACCCGGCAGGCAGGGCACCCCGGAATCGTCCATGGCGTCCAGCAGCCGCCGCGTCGAACCGGGGCTCACCAGGAACCGCGCGCCCGCCGCCACCGCGTCCGCCACGCCCCGCTCCGACACCACCGTCCCCGCGCCGACGAGGCAGTCGGGCACCTCGGCGGCGACGGCCCGGATCGCGTCGAGCGCGGCCGGGGTCCGCAGCGTCACCTCCAGCACCGGCAGTCCGCCCGCCACCAGCGCCCGCGCCAGCGGCACGGCGTCGGCGGCGTCCTCCAGGACCACCACGGGCAGGACGGGCACGGCCGCCGAGGACAGCGCGGCCAGCAGCGGTTGCGACAGCGGTACCGGCGTCATGCCCGGCATCCTGCCCGGCGCCGCCACACACCGCAACGACCGTTGCGCAGCATGCAACAGTCTGGCGGCGGCGCCCCTCAGCACGCCCCGATCCACGTCGGGGCGCGGCCCTCAGTGGACCTCGTCCACCAGGACGTCCAGCGACCACGCCTTCCCGGCACGGGCCGGCGCCTCGCACTCCACCGCGTACCCGAGGTCCCGCAGCGCCTCCACCAGTTCGGCGGGGGTGCCGGGCGCCGCCCCGGTCTCCAGCAGGGCCCGCACGACGCGGCCCTTCGTCGCCTTGTTGAAGTGGCTGACCACCTTCCGGGTCGGCGCGTGCAGCACCCGTACCGTCGCCGTACGCCCGGCCACGTCGCCCTTCGGCCTCCACGCCGCCGCGTACGCCGCCGACCGCAGGTCCAGGACGAGCCCGTCGCCGGCCGCACCGGGCATGACGTCCGCCATGGGCCCGCGCCAGTACGCGCCGAGCGCCCCGAGCCCCGGCAGCCGCACCCCCATCGAGCAGCGGTACGACGGGATGCGGTCGTCGATCCGCACCGCGCCCCACAGCCCGGAGAACACCAGCAGCGACGTCCGGGCCCGCTCGCGGGCGGCCGCGCTCAGCGTGGCCAGGTCCAGCGCGTCGTAGAGGACGCCGGTGTACACCTCCCCGGCGGGGCGGGCCCCGGCGGTCGGCAGGGCGGCGTTCTTGGCGACCTCGCCGCGCAGGCCCTCGCTGAGCCCGAGCACCTCGCGCGCCTTCTCCTCGTCGGCGGCGCACAGCTCCACCAGCTCCGCGAGGACCGCGGCCCGCGCCGGGGCCAGGCCGGGCAGCGACAGCGCGTCCGGGTCGAGCGGCGCGCCGCTCCCCGAGGCGGCCTTGCCCTCCGAGGGCGGCAACAGCACGAGCACGGTGGTTCTCCTCACGTACGTCCACGAGCGGGGCCGGGCCCCGACCAGCCAGCGTACAAACCACGCGCACCCCGCCCGCCCCCGCCGCACGCCCGCAGGCCCCGCCCCGCCCCCGGCGCACGCCCCACCGCCTTGCCCGCCGCGCACCCCGCCCCGCCTCACCGCCTCCCCCCGTAGCGCACCCCGCCCCGCCTCACCGCCTCCCCCCCCCGCAGCGCACCCGCCCCACCCCTCCTCCCGCAGCGCACCCGCCCCACTCCCTCCCCTCCCCTCTCCCCGCAGCGCGCCCCGCCCCGGAGTGCCGCGCGGCCGTCCCCGGCCTACGCTCGGCGTATGCCCCGCAGACAGCTCCACGTGTCCCGTGCCGCCGGAGACCCCCTGCGGACCGCCCTGCGCGCGCTGCGGAACGCGCCCGGCATCCCCGGGGACTTCCCGCCCGACGTGCTCGCCGAGGCGGAGGCCGCCGCCAAGGCGCCGCGGCTGCCCGGACGGGACGACACCGACCTGCCGCTGTTCACGATCGACCCGCCCGGCTCCACCGACCTGGACCAGGCCATGCACCTGGCGCGCCGCGCCGACGGCGGGTACCGGGTGCACTACGCCATCGCCGACGTCGCCGCCTTCGTCACCCCGTCCGGCGCCGTCGACGCGGAGGCGCACCGCCGGGTGCTGACCCTGTACTTCCCCGACGGCCGCGTCCCGCTGCACCCGCCCGTCCTGTCGGAGGGCGCCGCGAGCCTGCTGCCCGGCCGGCCGGTCCCCGCCCTGCTGTGGCGGATCGACCTCGACGCGTACGGGCGCCGCGTCGCCGCCGAGGTGCGCCGCTCCCTGGTCCGCAGCCGCGCCCGCCTCGACTACGCCACCGCGCAGCGCCTGATCGACGAGGGCACCGCGGAGGAGCCGCTCGCCCTGCTCCGCGACATCGGGCGCCTCCGCGAGGAGCTGGAGGTCGAGCGGGGCGGCGTCTCCCTCAACCTGCCGCAGCAGGAGATCGTCGAGGCGGAGGGCTCGTACCGGCTGGTCTACCGCGCCCCGCGTCCCGCGGACGCCTGGAACGCGCAGATCTCCCTCCTCGCGGGTACGGCCGCCGCCGACCTGATGACGGCCGCCGGCACCGGCATCCTCCGCACCCTGCCCACCGCACCCGACGGCGCCGTGGCCCGGCTGCGGCGCTCCGCGCTGGCCCTCGGCGTCGACTGGCCGCCCCACGTCTCGTACGCGGCGCTGATCAGGAGCCTGGACCCGCGCCTGCCCCGGCACGCGGCGTTCCTCCAGGACTGCACGACGCTGCTGCGGGGCGCCGGGTACACGGTGTTCACCGACGGGCGGCTCCCCGAGCACGCCGTGCACGCGGCGGTCGCCGACGAGTACGCGCACTGCACGGCGCCGCTGCGCCGCCTCGCCGACCGGTACGCGGGGGAGCTGTGCGTCGCCGCGGTGGAGGGCCGGGAAGCGCCCGAGTGGGTGCGGGCCGCGCTGGCCGCGCTGCCGGGGGAGATGGCGGACGGGGCCCGGCGGGCGGGCGGGGTGGAGCGGGAGAGCGTGGACGTCGTCGAGGCGGCGCTGCTGATGAACCGGGTGGGCGAGGTGTTCACCGGGACGGTGGTGGACGTGCGGGAGGACGACCCGGCGACGGGCACCGTGCACCTGGAGGACCCCGCCGTGGTGGCCCGGCTGGAGAGCCCGGGGCCGCCGCTGCCGCTGGGGGAGCGGCTGGACGTACGGCTCAGGCGGGCGTATCCGGGGCGGGACAAGGCGCTGTTCGCGCCCGCGTGAGCGCCCGCGTGAGCGCGGCGTGCAGGGCGCGCGGGTCGTCGGCGTGGAACCGTACGACCCGCACCGCGCGCCGCCCGCCGAGCAGGCCCACGGCCTCGACGGGCTCGGCCAGTTCCAGGGTGAGGGAGGTCTGCGCGGCGACGGTCAGGTCCAGTACGCCGTCGGCCCGCTCGTGGGCGTGGAGCGGTTCGCGGCGTACGGCGGTGATGGCACCGAGCGGTACGGCGAGGTCCGTGTGGCAGCCCTGCCGCAGCCGCAGCACCCGCCCGTCCAGCAGGTGCGGCCGGGTGACGGAGGCGGCGTGCAGGCCCAGCACGAACAGCACGGCGTACACGTCGAGCACCAGCGTCACCTCGTGGACCACCGGCACGTTCCGCAGCAGCCAGTACACCCCGGCGGTCTCCACGACGCAGACGAACGCGAAGGCGTACATGAGCGCGGCCTGGTCGCGGGCGTACCCGAACGCCTCGGCGCCCCCACCCGTCCCGTGCGGCCGGCGCAGCACCCACCGCACGAGGCTCGCGAGCAGGCCGGCCTCGTGCCGGACGAGCCGTACGACCGGCTCGGGCACCACCTCGTACAGCGCGTCGCCCGGCGGGAGGCCGGCCCGGCGGGCCCGCCGGTAGACGAGGACGCCGAGCAGCACGGCGCCGGCCAGGCACAGCTCCACCGCGTACAGGAGCGGCGCGGGCACCGGCACCCCGGCGGCCAGGCACACGACCAGCACGACCTCGGCGGGCAGCGCGGCGTACCCGAGTACCGTCCGCAGCCGCTTCACGAGGCGCCGCCCGCGCCTGCGCCGCCCGCATCCGCGCCGCCCGTGGGGCCGCACCCGGGGCCCGCGCCCCCCGCATCCGAGCCGCCCGCAGGGCCCGTGCCTTCGCCCTCCGTGCCGGGTGCCGTGCCGACGCCCCCCTCCGCGTGCTCCCCGTCCCCAACCGTCGCCGCCGTGCCCGCACGGTCGGCGGCGAGGCGCAGCGCCCGCCGGACCACCTCGGCCTGCGCGGGCGAGAACTCCGCCAGGAAGGCGCCCGCGAAGGCGTCGCCGCCCCACGCCTCGACCACGTCCGCACCCGCGTCCCCGCCCGCGTCCCGTACCGCCGCCGCGACCTCGTCGGGCAGCAGGCCCGCCAGCAGCTCGGCCGCCGCGGCCACCCCGGGGTCGTCCTCGTCGGCGTCCGCCAGCTCGTCGAGCCGCGCGTACAGGTCGTAGGCCCGCTCCATCCCCTCAGGGGAGGCCACCGCGCCCCTCATCGCGGCCACCATGCGGGTCCCCTCCTCCCCGGCGTGGACGCCGTCCATCAGCGTCAGCAGCTCGCGGTCGAGCACCGCCGTCCTGGGCTCGGGCCCCGCCCGCCCGCCACGGGCGCGCGCCATGTCCGCGAAGAGCGCGGCCAGCTCCGGCGACAGGGGCCCCTCGGCGGGCAGCCGGCCCTCCCGCGCCTGCTCCAGCAGCACCGCCAGGCGCTCCCGCCGCACCCGCACCTCGGCCTCCTGCCGGGCCAGGTCGGTGTCCAGTTCCTCCAGCACCTCGGCGAGGTCCCGCCCGGCGTCGTCGGCCAGCACGTCCCGCACCTCGTCCAGGGACAGCCCCAGCTCGGTCAGCCGCCGGACCCGCACCAGCAGCACGGCGTCCCGCAGCCCGTAGGCCCGGTAGCCGTTGCCGAGCCGGGGCGGCTCGGGCAGCAGCCCGACATGGTGGTAGTGCCGTACGGCCCGCGTGGTGACCCCGGCGAGCCGGGCGACCTCTCCGATCCTCATGCGACCAGGAGAAACCCTGACGTTGCGGCAAGGTCAAGCGCTCCGGCGGGGCGGGTACCATGGTCGGCACGGCAGACGAGCCGGGCGGGCGGCCGCGTGGGGACCCTTCGAGGGCCCTCCCGAGGAACGTCCGGGCTCCACAGGGCAGGGTGGTGGCTAACGGCCACCCGGGGTGACCCGCGGGACAGTGCCACAGAAAACAGACCGCCGGGGGCCTCGGCCCGCGGTAAGGGTGAAACGGTGGTGTAAGAGACCACCAGTGCCCAGGGTGACCTGGGCAGCTAGGTAAACCCCACCCGGAGCAAGGTCAAAAGGAGACACCCCGGTGTCTCTGCGCGGACGTTCGAGGGCTGCCCGCCCGAGTCCGCGGGTAGACCGCACGAGGCCGGCGGCAACGCCGGTCCTAGATGGATGGCCGTCACCCCGACGACCGCGAGGTCCCGGGGCACAGAACCCGGCGTACAGCCCGACTCGTCTGCCCCTCCCAGGCTTCGCCCCCCACCGCCCATGGTGCAGGGCTCCCTCCGGGCCTCAGCCCCACCCCTCGGATGCGACCAGCGGGAATCGGCGGAGGCCGCCGGACGGGCCGTCTCGCACCAGCCGTCAGGTGAGCGGAAGACACGCCCAGACGGTCTTCCCGGAGGGCGGGTCCGGCTCCCACCCCCACCGGGTGGCGAGGGCCGCGACGAGAAGCAGGCCGCGGCCGGATTCGGCGGTGGGTTCGGGGGTGGTCGCAAGGGAAGGCGGCACCCGGTCGCCCCGTGCGTCGGTGACCTCGACACGGAGCGTGCCGGAGTCGGACGCCTCGTTGATGAGCGTGAGCCGGAAACCGCGGCCCCGTGCGCGCCCGTGGGTCACCGCGTTCGCCGCCAGCTCGGCGGCGACCACAGCGGCGTACTCGCTCGCCGCGCAGGCCGGCGGCCAACCCCACGCGTCGAGCTGCTGCACGGTCAGTAGGCGGGCGAGCCGGGCGCCGCGCGGGGTGGCGCTGAGGAGCCGGCTGAATCGAAGGGAGGAGATCTGCGTCTTCATGTCACTGAGCGTGGTGGGCCCGCTCTACTCTGACCAGGACATCCTTCGGTACGGAGGGTGCTGGTACCGGTACGGAAGGTGCCGTGTGCGGGGTGTCGGCCGTGACCTGAGAAGGGGGCAGTGGTGTCCGAGGCAGCGGTGGAGCCGCAGGGGGTCCACGACGAGGGGGAGCTGAGCGGCGACCTGATGCGGGCGGTGGGCAAACAGGTCAAACTGCTCCGGGAACGGGCCGGGCTCACCCAGCGGGAGCTGGGGGACCGGCTCGGGTACAGCGAGGACCTCGTCTCCTCGCTGGAGCGGGGGAGGCGGACACCGCAGCGGGAGTTCCTGGAGGCGGCCGATGACGCGCTGGACGCGGGCGGGCTGCTGCGCGCCACGATCGAGGACGTGGAGAGGGCCAAGGCGAAGGCGCGGGTCCGGCATCCGGCGTGGTTCCGGGACTATGCGCGGTTGGAGCGGGAGGCGGTGGAGATCAACTTCTACAACTGCCATGACATCCCCGGGCTGTTCCAGACCGAGCGGCGGATCCGAGCCCTGTACGAGATGCGCAAGCCGTTGCTGGACGAGGAGACGGTGGAGCAGCGGGTCGTGTCCCGCCTGGCGCGGCAGGACATCCTCACTCAGTGGCCGCCTCCGATGATCACCGCTGTGGTCGAGGAAGTGGTCCTGCAACGTCCGCTGGGTGAGCGGGACGTTCACAGGGAGCAACTGGAGCAGCTGCTCCGGCTGGCCCGGCTGCGCAACGTGGAACTCCAGGTGATGCCGACCGGGCGTACCCAGCACGCGGGGATGGGCGGCTCCTTCATCCTGCTGACCCCCAAGGGGAAGCCCCAACTGGGCTATGTCGAGGCACAGAGCTCCAGCCGACTGGTCACGGACGCCGAGGAAGCTCGCATCATGGCCGCACGGTACGGCAGCATCCGGGCGCAGGCGCTTACGATGCAGGAGTCCCTTGCCTTGATCGAGAAGATGGTGGCAGAGCTATGAGTAGTGCGGAATCCGCTCCTCTCGCCTGGTTCAAGAGCAGCTACAGCGGCAACGAGGGCGGCGAATGCCTCGAAGTCGCCGTCACGCCCCGTGCCATCCACATCCGCGACTCCAAGGCGCCGTCCCGCGCCCAACTGATCGTCACCGCTGCGGAGTGGGCCGCGTTCGTCCGCTTCGCCGGGGAACGCTGACCCACTCCGCTCGGGTCGCACCCGATCAGGTCTTCGTGTTGGTCGGGTGCGGGCCCAGGTAGCCGACGTACACCAGCCCGGTGTTGGGGCCGTCGTCGTAGAAGTACAGCCGCGGGGAGACCGTGTTGCCGCCGCCGATGCGGAGGTGGGCTTCCATGAACAGCTTTCGGCTCGGGTCGACGGCCTCGGGCACCGGGAAGGTGCGTTCGCGGCGCCAGTCGTCCCGGTTGCCGACGGTCTTGGACTCCTTCATCTTCACCTTGCCTGCCGGGAACGGGTACTCGCAGTCGTCCGGCAGGTGGGCGCACCAGTAGCGGAAGTCGCCCCCCGCCGTGCCGGCGGCCGAGGCGGCGGCGTAGGTGTCGAGGGCGCACAGGGCGTCCCAGGCGACCTCGACCCAGTTGCCGATGGACTGGGCGTCGAGATCTCTGGTCTTCCGCTTGTCGCCGGTGAAGCGGAGGTGGGAGAACTCGCCCATGCGGTCCAGGATCTTCGCGAAGGTGGTGGGCGCGTCGGCGGGCGCGGCGGTCAGGGCGTGGGTGTTCCGGCCGGCCTTCCCCAGCTGTATCTGAAGGGCGCGGACCTGGCGCTCGGCGTGCTTGAGCCTGGCGTACAGATCCTGGTTCTCGGCCGCCTGGTCGAACTCCAGCTCCTCCGCGATCTGGAGCTGCTGGCGCAGGTCGCGCAGGAGGTCCGCGTTGGCGTTCTCGCGCTGTTCGGCCTCGGCGAGCATGTTGCCGAGGGTGCGGTTCTCCGCACGGAGGTCGGTGAGGCCGGAGTCGTGCCCCGCAGGGCGGGGGCGCGTGCGCTGGACGGGGAGGGTGTCCAGCGGAGCGGGCAGCGAGAGGCGGAGAGCCTGTCGTTGGGGGAGGGAGGCGAGGATCGCCGCTGCCCTTCGCGGACTCGTCTCGATCTTGGTCCGGGACATCACGGGGTGGCGTTGGGCATCGGGCTGCCAGGCCGGGTCGACACCGGGGAGGTAGGTGCGGATGCCGCCACCGAAGACGGGGTGGTAGTCCAGCTTGGTGTTGAAGAGGGTCTGTGCCTCCGGCGTCAGTACGTACATGACGGCGAGACCGGGAAGGTTGCGGAAGGCCGGTACGACCACCTCGTCGGTCCAGGTGTCGGCCTTCTTCCCGTAGGGGACGCTCGCCACGATGAGCGGAAGCCGGCGGTCCTGGTCGCAGAGTTCCTCGATGACCTCCTCGACGTCGTCCGGTTCGATGAACCGGGGATCCGAGGTGACATCGGCGAGCCCGTCCCGGGCGCGCAGGGAGTCGAGCAGCAACCTGGCTATGCCCGGTGTGTTGGCCCGCGTGGGCCTGAGCTGCGCGTCGGACGGATGGTGCTCGATGTCGACCTGGAGCCAGGTGCGCTGGGAGTCCTTGCCGTTGTCCGAGCGGACCACGAGGGTGGACTGCCAGGTGCCCTGGTTGTCGGGCCGGTTCTCGCGCAGGCGCCAGCGGGAGTACGAGCCGTGCCGGCCCGCCGACGCGTCGTGGTCGAGGGTCACCCCCTCGCCTATCTCGTTGCGGCCCTCGTCCAGGGCGGAGGTGTCGTACCGCTTCATCGTGCCTAGCCAGTAGTGCAGTTGGCGGTCGGCTTCGGCGGAGGTGGTCACGAAGTCCTGCGCGGTCGAGACGGCCATGCGGTAGTTGCGTGGTTCCATATGCGGCTGCCTGTGCGGTGAGGTGGGCGGGCGGAGGTTGCGCCGAGTACGGCGCGCCGTCCGAGGAGGGGCGCGCTGGTGGGGGGGGGTGCTCAGGCGGGGCGGTCAGGGTCACGCCGAGTGGCGGTGGTCCTGGTCGGGAGGTGGGGCTGAGGTCCGTGGGGCAGGAGGTGCCGGTGCCGCTGGGTCTCGGCCAGGCGGTCGTGGAAGTCCAGGAACAGGTCCTTGGCGCGGTTGGTGTCGTGGGCGGCGTCCTCCTTGCGTGTGGCGACGGGGAGAGTCTCCGGGAAGTAGTCAACGCCGTGGCGCTCAACGCCGTAAAGGTGGTGGAGGGCGGCATCCGACTCCGCACGGAACGGCGGGCGTCGCTCGTCGTCCCAGGGGGCACGTCGAACTCCGGGTCCCTACCGGGGTGTCGGCGCGAGCCCGACCACTCGACCACCTCCCGCGAGGGCCGATTCCGAACCATAACTGATCATGGTTCGCGTACGCTGTCACACGTCGTACGCAACCCGTTGTCCACTCCGGGGTCGGCCTCAACTCAAGGCGTGGCCAGGTGACATGGGCAGCGGGCGTTGTCGTGGAGCCCATCGTGAAGAAAGCCGCATGTCGGATGTCCGTCCGGGCTCAGTGCGGATTACCAGCCTGCTGGCAGCAGCCACCGTGGTCGCTGCGAGCCTGGCCTCGGCCGATTCCGCCCTGGCCCTCGAGGGGCCCGAAGCGCTGCCCGGTCAGCACGCCTCCGTCGTGAAGCGGAACATCGGGGAAGAGCCGAACACCCGCGCCTGCACCGGCACGCTCGTGGACGAGTGGTGGGTCGCCACCGCAGCCAGTTGCTTCGCCCCCCACGGCGGGCCAGCAGGTGCCCGCGGGGAAGCCCGCTCTGCGGACCATCGTCACCCTGGCCGGCGGTGAGACGCGCGACGTCACCGAACTCGCCCCTCGCGCCGAGCGCGACCTGGTCCTGGCCCGTCTCATGCTGCCGGCCAGGGGCGCGGCCACCGCCAGGGTCGCGACCGCGACCCCGGCGGCCGGTACGAGCCTCAGCGCGGTCGGCTACGGCCGGACGAAGACCGAGTGGGTGCCGGACAAGGCCCACACCGGCACGTTCACCCTCGACTCCGCGGACGCGACCACGCTGGCCGTCACCGGTACGGGTACCGACGCCATCTGCAAGGGAGACGCCGGCGGTCCCCTCCTGAATGCCGCGGGTGAGATCGTCGGGGTCAACAGCCGGTCCTGGCAGGGGGGTTGCCTGGGCACCGACCCGGCCGAAACCCGCACGAGCGCCGTGGCCGCCCGCACCGACGGCCTCGCCCAGTGGATCACCGAGACCACCAAGCCGCGGCGTTCCGCCGCCGTGAACGAGGTGGGCGGCAGCGATCAGATCCGGTGGGCCGACTGGGACGGTGACCGCGGGCCCGACTACGTCAGCATCGCCGCGAACGGCAACGTCAGCGTGTGGCTCAACCGCGGCCCCAATGCCTTTGTGGCCGTCGGCAAGGTCGCCAGCGGCACCACTCTGGACCGCTCGCGCGTGCGGTTAGCCGACTACGACGGCGACGGCAAGACCGACTACTGGGTGATCAACTCCAACGGCTCGTTCAACGTCCACGTCAACACGGGCGGAGACGGACGCGGTGGCTGGAGCACGGTCGGACAAGTCGCCTCGGGAGTCACCACGGAGCACGGCCGCGTCCACTTCGCCGACTTCACCGGCGATGTCCACGCCGACCTCCTGCTCCGGGGTAGTGGCACCAGCACCGCCTACAGCGCCTGGATCGGCAACGGCATGGTCAACGGCTGGAGCGGCATCGGCCAGATAGCCAGCGGCGTGTGAGCCGCGGTGGTACTCAGGCGCCAGGGCCGCGTCCGTCCGTGACTGACCCCGACATCCCGGTCGACACCCGGGCGCCGAGTACTGCTCCTCGGCTCTCCTGACGTCGTCGTGCCGTCAGGTTCGAGCCGGCCTGCGCTGTGGGGCGTGGAGATCCGGCGGACGCGGGGTGGGAACGGATGCCGTTCCCACCCCGTGGTGGTACACGTGGTGGTCGGCCGGTCGGCCGGCCGGAGCGGGAGCCGCGGGACCGGGTCCGTCGAGCCGCCCGGGGAACGGCCGTGACCGGAGGCCCGGCGGCGACGCCGGGCCCGCCGCCGGTGGACGAGGCGGTGGGCGAGGCGGTGGGCGGTCGCGGCGAGCGCCGGCGGAAGGCGGAGGGCGGCGAGCAGGGACCGCCGTACTCGGACCCGCCACCGAGCGCGGGCCCGGAGAAGGTCCTCCCGCTCGCGGCCGGCCGTCAGGAACTCCTCCTCCAACGCGCTCAGCAGCCGCCCTCCGCCCGGGCCGGCGGCCAGGGCGGACGCGGCTTCCAGGCGGCTGCCCCGATACAGGGCGGACGGGTCGCGGCCCTCACGTCGCCATACCGCGGCGGCCCGGGAGAGCTCCTGGAGCAGCAGCAGGGCGGCCCGGTCGGTGTCGAGCCACGCGCGGAGCCGGGGCCAGGCGTGCGGCAGGGCCTCGTGCGAGATCTCGACCGTGTCACCGCCGACGGTGACGAGCCGTGCCCGAACGAGCGCCTCCCATGCGACGGCGGCTCCGGCCGTGCCGGCGAGCTGTTCCGTCAGTGCCGCCCGGCCGACCCGGCGACGGGTCGTACGGACGCCTTCGGCGACATGGACCAGCCTGGTCAGGAGGAGCCGGGCGGCCTTCTGCTCGGCCGGGCGCAGCCCCGCGAAGACGTTCTCCGCGGTCCGGGCGACGGCTTCCCGGACGCCGCCGGTCCGCTCGTATGCCCGGACGGTCAGAGCCGGTCCCTCGCGCCGCCGCCAGGTGGCGAGCAGGGCGTGTGAGACGAACGGCAGGGCGAAGCCGGGTGCCTCCCCGGCCCCGGGCGCCGAACCCGCCCAGGCCTGCGGGTTCGGACCCGTCCCGGTGTGGTGCGCGGCCGCGGGGTCCTCGGGCAGGGGCGTGTCGCCCGGCCCGGCGTCCCGTAGCAGCAGGGGCACGAGGCCGGGTTCGAGGGTGAGCCCGGCCAGCTCGGCCGGACGTGTGATCGCCTCCGTCAGTTCCGCCACCGACATCGGCGGCGGGACGAAGACGCCTCCCGCGAGGGCCTCGGCAAGGTCCGGAAACCTCAGGCAGTCGTCGGTGAAGTCGGCGCGGATGCCGAGCACCACCACGGCGGGTTCGGGAGCGTCGTGTGCGGGCGGGGTCCCGGCCAGGGTGAGGAGCACCCGGACGAAGGCGCGTCGTTGCTCCTCCTCGGAGCAGAGGGTGAACAGTTCCTCGAACTGGTCGACGATCAGGACCGGACGGGCCGGCGGGGGCGTCCCGCCCGTGGGGGAGCCGGATGCGACGTCCCGCGGGTCGCCCACGCCGTGGAGAAGCACGGCGGGATCCTCCCGCAGCGCTTCGGTGGTGACGCCGGGGTCCCAGCCGACGGTCTTGGCGGTGCGCTCCAGCAGCTCGTCGAGGGGGCGGGAAGTGGGGGTGAGGGTGACGACCGGCCAGCGGTCGGCGCCGGGCATCGGCAGTTCACCGCGTTTGAGGGCGGGTACGAGCCCCGCGTTGAGCAGGGATGTCTTGCCCGTGCCCGAGGGGGCGACCAGCGCGAGCGGGCCGCGGCCGATCCGTTCGAAGGTCCGCTCGACCAGGGCGGCCGTGACCCGGTCGCGGCCGAAGAACCACTGCGAGTCCTCCGGGGTGAACGCCTGGAAGCCCCGGTAGGGGCAGACGTCGTTCCGATCGCGGGGCGCGGTGGCGGCAGCGTGCCGGCCGGGGGCGGGCGACGGCCCGGTGGGCGGGGCCATCCGCCTCAGGAGTCCGCCCCTGGCGCGCAGCACCTCGTCGCAGAGCCGGGCGACGTCGGCGGTCGGCCGCTTCGCCCCCGTCTCGATCTTGCTGAGGTAGCCCTTGCTGTAGTGGGTGCGCCGAGCGAGGTCGGCGAGAGACAGGCCGCGTTCCCGTCTCAGTCGTCGCAGGTGCGCGGGAAAGGTCTCCGCGCCGTGCGCGTCCTGGTCGTCGCTGCTGCGGTGGTCTGCTGCGTGTCCGTGTTGCGGGTTCGTCAAGGCATCCCCCTGGCAAAGCGGCCGTGGAGCAGGCGGCGCTCAGGCTAGTACCGGGGGGCCCGGGGCGGGCAAGGGTTTCGCCGGTGTGGCGAGAGGGAGGGGGAGAGGCGGCGGGAGGAGAGGCGCCACCCGAGCGCCCGGAACCGCACGGTGCGGTTCCGGGCGCTCGGGTGGCGCGGGCCGGGCCGGGTCAGGTCAGGTCAGGTCAGCAGCGTGCTGCAGTCCGTCGAGTTGACCCACTTGTGCGAGGAGATCCTGTCGTTGGCGCCGACACCGTTGCTGAGGCGGTTGTCGGTGAGGTTGTCGGCGTAGAGCTCACCGGGCAGGAGGCAGCCGTGACCACCGCCGTGGTTGACGTGCTCGTAGAACTTGACGACGGCGAGGCTGCCGGTGTACCCGCGGTTCATGACGGACGTGGCCTTGTCCTGCGCGCTGGTCCCCCACCACGAGCTGTTGCCCGGGGTGGAGATCAGAAGGGTGCCCTGGCAGTCGTAGTGCTCCCAGGCGTACATGTTGCCGTTGCGCGGCCCCCACTTGCTGTCGCAGATCGCACCGGTGGTGGACTCGCCGGCGGCCTGGGCGGTGGTGGCGGGGACGGCGACGCCCAGGGCACTGAGCCCGAGGACGGCCACCGCGGCGGCGAACTTGCGCATGATGGATCCCTTCGTGGTGATGATGGTGTGTCGTCTTGTCGTGGCGCTTCTTGGTGCTCTTGGTGCAGATGGTGCAGATGGTGCCTGCCTGGTGGTGCGGGTGGTGCGGGTGGTGCGTGACGGGCGCGGGGCCGAGGGCCCGGTCCGTCGACGGCGGGGCGGATAGCGCCGGACCGCGAGAGGGGTCAGTCCCGCTCGGGAACGATGCGCACCGCCCTGCCGTAGGCCCGGTGACCGAGGCGCAGGTGGGTGTCGAGGTCCTTGCCGAACCGGTCACGCAGGCGGTCTCGGTGGTACGTCTCCCGGGCCGTGGTGACGGCGCGCAGGGAGGTGTGGCGGGCGCAGGTCGCGTCCGCGGCGGCGGTTCTCCGCTCGGTGGCGAACGCCTCGCCGGAGCCGTCCGCGCCCGGCTGGAGGCCGCGGGCCCGGGTGGCGTCGCGGGCCGCCTGCGGATCCTTGTAGGGGTACCCTGCCGCGTGCATGCAGCGGGACCAGGCACGTAGGGCCGCGGTCAGCTCCGGGTCCCGCAGGAGCCGGTCGCGGTAGAGGCCGCCGATCCCCATGGCGATCTTGCTGGTGCGGAACCACTCGGCCGGATCGCCGTACAGGGTGCGCTCGGCCTCCTCCGTGCAGCCGCCGAGGCGCTTGCGGATCTCTCCGCCGGCGGGCAGCGGTGCGGTGAGCACCCGGGCGTCGCCGCCGCCGTCGAGGGCGAGGTCGAAGGCGGTCCGCCGTGGTGCGGGCAGGCCCTGGCGGTAGGTGCCGATCGGGTTGGCCTCCCGGGCGCGCTGGGCCTTCGCGTCGATCCGGCTGCCGTAGCCGTGCGTGCGGGCCCACGCCACGTCGTCCTGGACGTAGGTCACAGGACGGCTCTCGTCCAGGGACAGGGCGCGCTCCTCGTGGAACTCGAAGCCCTGACGGTTCATGCACTGCTTCGTGAGGCGCTGCAGGGCGTCGGTGATGCGCAGTTCCTGCCGCCAGGTCAGGGGCTTTCGACCGTCGGACGCGGACGCGGACGCGGAGGGAGAGGCGGCCGCCGTGGCGGCGGCCGGGCCGGGCCGGTCCGCTCCGGTGCCGCCGCCGGGGGCGCAGCCGGCCGCGACGGCCGCCGCCATCAGGACCGTGCACCAGGACGTCAGTCCCCGTCTCATGTGTTCCCCGCCCCCTGTGAGCCACGTGAGTCCCCCTCGGCCGGAAGCGCCCTCACTGGACGGCACCGGCGCCGTGCCCCGAGAGGCCGGCGGTCCCAGCGTCGCCGAGGTGTGCCATGCCGGGCAGGGGTTTCCCGTCGCCCTCGGGGCCCCGGAGCGGGAAACCCGGGCGTGACCTCGCGTGACGGGACGCGGTGGGCGACAGCGGAGGAGTGGCCCCACCGGCCGGGGGTGCGGGCCGCCGGCGCCGTTCGGGGGCGGGCGGCGCGTTCAGGGGGACGCGGGCGACCGCTCGGTGGTGTTTCCGGGCGCGGACGTGCCGGGTTCCCCCGGCGGCTCGGAGGGGCGGGCGCCCGGCGGGCGGGAGCGGATGTGGACGCGGTTCAGGTGATGGGCGAAGACGGCCGGGGCGTCGGGGGTGAGAGTGCGCAGGGCGACCATCGCGGTGACGATGACGTCGCACAGCTCCGCCTGGACGTCGGTCCAGGTGTGGCTGCGGCCCTTGCGGGGGTTGTGCCCGTGCGCGCCGATCACCGCCTCGGCGACCTCGCCGACCTCCTCCGAGAGCTTCAGGACCCGCAGCAGGGCGGTGTGTTCGGGAGGGCCGGGGGCGTGGCCGTCGAGCCAGGTGCGGAGTTCCTCGACCGTCTTCCAGGTGCTGTCCATGCCGGAAGGCTCCCCGGCCGGGCGCCGCCGCACGCGGGCCCGGCCGTCGCACGTGGGCCGGGCCGAGGGCGCGGGCCCGGCCGCCGGCGCGGGCTCAGCGCATCCGGGCGCCGGTGCCCGAGACCCGGACGCGCGGGTCGCCGGTGCGGAGCTCGACCGTCAGCTCCGCCGGGCGGCCCAGGTCCTCGCCCTGGTGGAGGGTGAGCACCGACGCCTCCGGGACCAGCCGCAGGGCGCGGGCGTACGCGCCGAACGCCGCCGCCGCCGCGCCCGTCGCCGGGTCCTCCACCACCCCGCCCACCGGGAACGGGTCCCGCACGTGGAACACCGTGTCCGACGCCCGCCACACCAGCTGCACGGTCGTCAGGTCCAGGCGGAGCATCAGCGCCTTCAGCCGCTCGAAGTCGTACGAGAGGTCCGCCAGCCGCTCCCGTGACCCCGCCGCCAGCACCAGGTGCCGGGCGCCCGCGAAGGCGATGCGCGGGGGCAGGGCCGGGTCCAGGTCCTCCGCCGGCCAGTCCAGCGCCTCCAGCGCCTCCGCCACGTCCTCGTCGGCGGCCTCGGCGACGTACGGCTCCACGCTGGTCAGCGTCGCGCGCGGCGCCCCGTCCCGTACGGTCACCGAGACGGGGACCTCGCCGGCGCGGGTCGCGAACACCAGGTCGCCCGGACCGATCCGCTCGCCCAGCGCCACGGCCGCCGCGATCGTGGCGTGCCCGCAGAACGGCACCTCCGCCAGCGGGCTGAAGTACCGCACGGTGTACGCCCGCCCCGCCTCGCCGAGGCCCTCCGGCGGCGCCGTCAGGAAGACGCTCTCGCTGTAGCCGACCTCCGCCGCGATCGCCAGCATGTCCGCGGGCTCCAGGCCCGAGGCGTCGAGGACGACGCCCGCCGGGTTGCCGCCTCCCGGATCGGCGGAGAACGCGGTGTAGTGCAGGATCTCGGGGGTGGCCTCGGGGGCGTCGTTCGTCATGGTTCCCACAACTCCGTTGGGCCGGGCGCTTGTTCCCGTGTGCCTCATCGGTCATCTGTTCCTGTGGGGGAGGTGGTGGAGGTGGGGGCGAAGGGTGCGGTGGCGGGGCAGGGCCGGGGGTGTCCGGCACGCGGACCTCACGTGCCCGCCATGTGGATGTGGTGTGTCGGACAAGCCCGCCCGGTGTACTGAGGGCATGACGTCCGACACCTCCGAACTCCGCGCAGCGGCCCGCCACTTCGGCAGACGGGGCCTCATCGGCACGGGCGCCGCCGCCGCGCTCGCCTTCGCCGTCGGCCTCCCGGCCGCGGGCGCCGCCCACGCCGCCGAGCTCGACGAACGCCGCGTCGCCGACGACCCGTTCACCCTCGGCGTGGCCTCCGGCGACCCGCACCCCACGTCCGTCCTGCTGTGGACGCGCCTCGCGCCCCGCCCGTACGAGCCCGGCGGCGGACTGCCCGCGCAGCGCGTCCCCGTGCACTGGGAGATCGCCCACGACGAGCGGTTCCGCCGCGTCGTGCGGCGCGGCCGCACCACCGCCCACCCCGAGTTCGACCACACCGTGCACGTCGAGGTCGGCCACCTCCAGCCCGGCCGCGTCTACCACTACCGCTTCCGCACCGGCACCTGGACCAGCCCCGCCGGCCGCACCCGCACCGCCCCCCACCCGGGCGCCCGCCCGGCCGCGCTGCGCATCGCCGCCGTCTCCTGCCAGGCGTACCACGACGGCTACTTCACCGCCTACCGCCACCTCGCCGACGAGCCGGACCTCGCCGCCGTCGTCCACCTCGGCGACTACCTGTACGAGTACGCCGTCAACGCCACCGGCGGCGCCCGCGCCTACACCGACCGCCGCCTGCCCGCCCACTTCAACCGCGAGACGGTCACGCTGGAGGACTACCGCCTCCGGTACGCGCTCTACAAGACCGACCCGGACCTGCGGGCCGCCCACGCCGCGCACCCCTTCGTCGTCACCTGGGACGACCACGAGACGGAGAACAACTACGCCGGCGGCACCCCGGAGAACGACGTGCCGCCCGAGGAGTTCCTGCTGCGGCGCGCCGCCGCGTACCGCGCGTACTGGGAGAACCAGCCGCTGCGGCTGCCCCAGCGGCCCACCGGCCCCGACATGCGGGTGTACCGGAGGCTGCGGTTCGGGCGGCTCGCCCAGTTCGACGTGCTCGACACCCGCCAGTACCGCTCCGACCAGGCGTACGGCGACGGCTGGCGCGTCCCCGGCCCGGACTCGCAGGACCCGTCGCGCACCATGCTCGGCGCCGAGCAGGAGCGGTGGCTCCTCGACGGCTGGCGCGCCTCGGACGCCCTGTGGAACGTCGTCCCGCAGCAGGTCGTCCTCGCCCGGCGGCGCAACGTCCCCCGCCCGGACTTCAAGGTCTCCATGGACGCCTGGGACGGCTACCCCGCCGCCCGCGCCCGCCTCCTCGACGGGGCCCAGGCGGCCGGGGTGGACAACCTCGTCGTGCTCACCGGCGACGTCCACGTCGGATACGCCCTCGACCTGAAGGCCGACTTCGACGACCCCGGCTCGCGGACCGTCGGCACCGAACTGGTCGCCACCTCCATCAGCAGCGGCAAGGACGGCGCCGACCGGCCCGCCAACTGGGGCGATCTGACCGCCGCCAACCCGCACCTGCGGTACTACAACGGGCGGCGCGGCTATCTGCGCGTCACCTTCGACGAGCGGCAGGCCCGCGCCGACTACCGCACGGTGGGCGCGGTCACCACGCCGGGCGCGCCCGTCGCGACGGCCGCCTCCTTCGTCACGGAGGCCGGCGCCCCGGGGCTGCGGCCCGCGTAGCGGCGGGGGTGGGTGGGCCGGTGGTGGGCGGTGGGGTGGCCGATGGGCCGATGGGCCGGTGGCCGATGGGGCGGTGGGGTGGCCGGTGGGCGGCTCGCCGTCCCGCGACGGCCGCCCGGCGGTGCCCGGGTGCCCGGCGCCACGCCCACCCGCCACCGGCCCGCCACCCACCACGGCCGGGTCCGCTACTCGCCCGGGTAGCGGACGCCGACCAGTTCCCGGACCGCGTCCAGCGTCCGCATCACGGCCAGCGTGCCGTCCAGCGGCACCAGCGGCGACTCGCTCTCGCCCGCCCGCAGGCAGCGCATCACCTCGGCCGCCTGGTATTGGTAGCTGTCCCGGCGCAGCTCGACCCGGACCTCCTCCGGCTCCCGCCCGTCCCGGAACAGGGTGAAGCCCTCCGGGAAGAAGAAGCCGCGCGGGAACTCGATCCGCCCCGCCGTCCCGGTCACCGACGCGGTCAGCGGGGTGTCCGCCACGACCGAGCAGGACAGCAGCCCCGCCGCCCCCGAATCCCAGCCGAGCAGCACCCCCGTGTTGAGGTCGACGCCCTCCGGCGACAGCAGCGCGTTCGCCGCGACCCGGTCCGGTTCGCCGAGCAGGAGCTGGGCGAAGGCGACCGGGTAGACCCCGAGGTCCAGCAGCGCCCCGCCGCCCGCCGCCGGGTCCCGCAGCCGGTGCCCCGGGTCGTCGGGGGCGACCAGCCCGAAGTCGGCGTGCACGGTGCGGATCTCGCCGATCGCCCCGTCCCGGACCAGCTCGACGAGCCGCCGCACGGCCGGGTTGCAGTACATCCACATGGCCTCCATCAGGAACGTCCCGCGCTCCCGCGCCAGGGCCACCAGCTCACCCGCCTCCCGCGCGTTGAGGGTGAACGGCTTCTCGCACAGCACCGCCCGCCCCGCCTCCAGGCACAGGCCCGCCGCCGCCCGGTGCGCGGCGTGCGGCGTCGCCACGTACACCACGTCGACCCCGTCGTCGGCGGCGAGCTCCGCCCACGACCCGTACGCGCGCGGTATCCCGAACCGCTCCGCGAACGCCCGCGCGGAGGCCGCCGTACGCGACGCCACGGCCACCACCTCGGCGTCGTCCGGCATGTCCAGCAGGTCCCGCGTGAACGACGCGGCGATGCCGCCCGTCGCCAGCACGCCCCAGCGCACCTTCCGCCCCACGGCCCGGCCCTTTCGATTGAGGTTTAAACCACCCAGGTCGAGCTGAGAGCATAGGGGGCGCCACCCAGGACAGGAGACGTCATGCCGGAATCCGGCCCGAGCCAGGGACAGACCACCCACGGACCGATACCGACCCCCCGCACGGAACCCCGGCCCCCGGGCGCCGGCACCCCGGTCACGCGGACCCCGGACATCGGGACCCGGGGCACCCGCGCCCAGGACGCCCCGGCCCAGGACGCCCCGGCCCCGGAGACCCGCACCGCCGAGACCCGGACCCCCGAGAGCGGGGCCTCCGGCACCCGGACGGCCGCCCGTACGGAGCGCGAGGGGCGTACGGCGCCTGCGCCCGCCGTCCCCGCCGCGCGCCGCGCCGGGCTCCTCGTGACCCTCGTCCTCGGCGGGCTGACCGCGCTCCCGCCGCTCTCCATGGACATGTACCTCCCGGCCCTCCCCGAGGTCACCGGCTCCCTGGGCGCCCCGGCCGCGACCGTGCAGCTCACCCTGACCGCCTGCCTCGCCGGCATGGCGCTCGGCCAGCTCGTCGTCGGGCCGATGAGCGACAAGTGGGGCCGCCGCCGCCCGCTGCTCATCGGCATGGTCGTCTACGTCCTGGCCACCGCCGCCTGCGCCCTCGCGCCGAACGCCGCGCTGCTGGTCTCCTTCCGGCTGCTCCAGGGACTCGCGGGCGCGGCGGGCATCGTCATCGCCCGCGCCGTCGTCCGAGACCTGTACGACGGCGTGGAGATGGCCCGCTTCTTCTCCACCCTCATGCTCATCTCCGGCGTCGCCCCCGTCGTCGCGCCGCTCATCGGCGGGCAGATCCTGCGCGTCACGGACTGGCGGGGCGTCTTCCACGTCCTGACCGTCGTCGGCCTGCTCCTCACCCTCGTCGTGTGGAAGTGGCTGCACGAGACGCTGCCGCCCGCGCGCCGGCACGACGGCGGGGTCGGCTCCGCCCTGCGCACCATGCGCGGCCTCCTCGCCGACCGCGTCTTCACCGGCTACATGCTCTCCGGCGGCTTCGCCTTCGCCGCCCTCTTCGCCTACATCAGCGCCTCCCCGTTCGTGGTCCAGGAGATCTACGGGGCGTCGCCGCAGACCTTCAGCCTCCTCTTCGGGGTCAACTCGGTCGGCCTCGTCGCCGTCGGGCAGATCAACGGCAAGCTGCTCGTCGGGCGCGTCAGCCTCGACAAGGCCCTCGCCACCGGCCTCGCCGTGATCACCCTGGCCTCCGCCGCGCTGCTGCTGATGACCGGCGGCGTCTTCGGGCCGGTCGGTCTCGTGCCGGTCGCGGCCGGGCTGTTCGTCCTCATGTCGGCGATGGGACTGGCCATGCCGAACACCAACGCCCAGGCGCTGATGCGCACCCCGCACGCCGCCGGCTCCGCCTCCGCGCTGCTGGGCACCTGCTCGTTCCTGGTCGGCGCGGTCGCCTCGCCGCTCGTCGGCATCGCCGGGGAGCACACGGCCGTGCCGATGGCCCTCGTGCAGCTCGTCTGCGCCCTCGCCGCCGTCGGCTGCTTCCTCGGGCTGTGCCGCCCCTGGCAGCGGGCCGCCGCCCCCGCCGGGCCGCCTACCATGGGCCGGTGAACGCCACCCTCCCGACCCCGGACGCCCTGCGCGCCGCCCTCGCCGGGCTGCTCGACGGGCTGCCGCCCACCAAGGCCGCGCAGGCCGTCGACCGGCTCATCGCCAGCTACCGGGGCACCACGCCCACCGACGCGCCCGTCCTGCGGGACCGCGCCGACGTCGCCGCGTACGCCGCCTACCGGATGCCCGCCACCTTCGAGGCGGTGCGGTCCGCGCTGGCCGCCCTCCGCGACGCCGCCCCCGCCTGGCGGCCCGCCACCCACACCGACGTCGGCGGCGGCACGGGCGCGGCGAGCTGGGCGGTCGCGGAGGCGTGGGGCGCCGACGAGCCGGGCACCGTCGAGCCGCTCGCCGACGAGCCGCTCGCCGACGAGCCGGGCCGCGACGGGGGCCGCGCGGACGTGGCGGGAGGGGAGGCCGACCGGGCCCGGCAGGCCCCCCAGACCCCCCGTACCACCGTCCTCGACTGGGCCGAGCCCGCGCTCGCCCTGGGCCGCGAGCTGGCCGCCGCCTCCGGCGTGCCCGGACTGCGCACCGCACAGTGGCGCCGCGCCCGCATCGGAGGGGCGCTGACGCTGGACCCGGTGGACCTCGTCACCGTCTCGTACGTGCTCAAGGAGCTGACCGAGGCCGACCGTGCCGCGCTCGTCGGCGCCGCCGCCCGCGCCGCCCAGGCCGTGGTGATCGTGGAGCCGGGCACCCCCGACGGGTACGAGCGGATCATCGCCGCCCGCGACCTCCTGATCGGCGCGGGCCTGCGGATCGCCGCGCCCTGCCCGCACAGCGCCGCGTGCCCGATCGAGCCGGGCGGCGACTGGTGCCACTTCTCCGCGCGGGTCAGCCGCTCGTCGCTGCACCGGCAGGTGAAGGGCGGCTCCCTCGCGTACGAGGACGAGAAGTTCGCCTACGTCGCCGCGGTCCGCTTCCCCGCGGAGCCCGCCGCCGCCCGCGTGACGCGCAGGCCGCAGATCCGCAAGGGCCAGGTCCTGCTCGACCTGTGCACCGAGGGCGACGGGCTGCGCCGCGACACCGTCACCAAGCGCCACGGCGGCCTCTACAAGGAGGCGCGGGACGCGCAGTGGGGGGACGCCTGGCCCCCGGCCTGACCGGGGCCCGGGGGTCAGCGGCCGGGGCGGTCGGGCCGCCGCGCGCCGGGGGCGGGGCGTCGCGCCGGGCCGGCCGGGGCGGCACGGGCGGTTGGTAGATTGCCGCCATGCCCACACCCAAGGCGGCGTCCTCCCGGACGCCCGACGCGACGCGCCGCAGCGAGCGCTCCCGCCGCGCCATCTACGACGCGGCGCTCGCCCTCGTCGTCGAGGTCGGGTACGCCAGGACGACCGTCGAGGGCATCGCCTCCCGCGCGGGCGTGGGCAAGCAGACGATCTACCGGTGGTGGCCCTCCAAGTCCGCCGTCCTCCTCGACGCCTACCTCGACCTCACCGGCCAGGCCGGGCAGGAGGCCCAGGCAGGACGGGAGGGCGGGGAGGAGCGGGCCGAGCCCACCGAGCCCACCGGGGCCACCGGGCCCACCGAGCCCGCCGGGCTGCCCGACACGGGCGACCTCGCCGCCGACCTCAAGGCCGTGCTCCGCGCGACCGTGGACGAGCTCAACGACCCCCGCTTCGAGGCCCCCACCCGGGCCCTCACCGCCGAGGGCGTGATCGACCCCGAGCTGGGCGCCCGCTTCGTGGAGCGGCTCCTCGAACCGCAGCTCCGGCTGTACGTCCGGCGCCTCGCCGCCGCGCGGGACGCGGGCCTCCTGCGGCCGGGCGCCGACCTCCGCGTCGCCGTCGAGCTGCTGGTGGGGCCGCTCACCCACCGCTGGCTGATGCGCACCCGCCCGCTCACCCACGCCTACGCCGACGAGCTGGTCGACCACGTCCTCCAGGGCATCGCGCCGCGCTGAGGCGAACCGGAGCCCGAGACTCCGGGTCGCCCGCCGCTCCGGCGCCCCGACAGTCGCCGGGCCGTCCCCCGGCCGTCCCCGGAAGGTTCCCGCGCCCCGCGTGGAGCTGCTCACGGTGAACGGCGCCCGAACCCCCGGCATACCGGGACGAAATCCGGCAAGCCGAGGGGACAGGGGGAGGTTCCGGCCACCGGGCCCGCCACCGGGTTGCGGACTCCTGTCACCTGAGGGCCGGGATGGTGCGACCATGGCAGGGACCACAGGGGCTCGTATTCAGGTGTGAGGGGATAGATGGGCGACGGTATCGGCCGCTACCGCGGCACGGAGAGCAAACTCGCGCAGTGGCTGCGCCGGCGCCCGAGGAAGCCCGCCGCCGACACGCCGAGCCGGGAGGACCTGCTCCTGGCCACCGCCGCCGCGGGTCTGCCGCTCGCCCCCGCCGCCCACCCCGTCGGCTACCGCTGCTCCTGCGAGCGCATCGGCTGTCCCACCCCGGCCCGCCATCCGCTCTCCTTCGCCTGGCAGACGCAGTGCGCCACCGACCCGGAGCAGATCGAGCGGTGGGCGCGCAGCCAGCCGCAGGCCAACTTCATCACCGCGACCGGCATGGTCCACGACGTCCTGGACGTTCCGTTGGAGGCCGGTCGCGCCGCGTTGGAGCGCCTGCTCGCCGAGGGCGTCGAGGTGGGCCCGGTGGCCGAGGCGGGGGACGCGCTGGGCGGGGGGCGCGCCCTGTTCTTCACGGCCACGCGCGGCACGCCCGAGGACGAGGACGAGTGGTGGCCGTGCGAGCTGGACTGCCACCCCGAGACGATGGACGAGCACCCGGGCCTGCGCTGGCACTGCCGGGGCAGCTACGTCCTCGTCCCCCCGGCGCGGCTGCCCGGCGACCACGCCGTGGAGTGGGTGCGGGGGCCCGAGCACCCGCTGCCGGACCCGCTGACCCTGCTGGAGACGCTCACGGACGCCTGCGCCCGCCACGCGGAGCAGTACGACGACGAGCACGGCCACCACGCGGTCGCCTGGCCCCTCACCCGCTGAGCCGGGCCGCCTGGCCCCTCACCGGCTGAGCCGGCGGCCTGCCCGGCCCGCCCGACCGGGCAGGCCCCGCCCGGCCCGCGCCGTCTGCCCGGCTCGTCCCCGCCCGTCCTCGCCCGACCCCGCCCGGTCGGCGCCGGTGGCGGCACCGCCGCCCAGGGCCGTACCGGCGCCGGTCGCCCGCCGCCCGGCCGGTACGCGGCGCCGGCCGCCCGCCGCCCGGCCGGTACGCGGCGCCGGCCGCCGCCCGGCTCGCCCCGCCGTCCGGGGTCAGGAGCCCTTGAGCCCCGTCACACCCTGGAAGCGGTTGAGCACGACGACCTGGTCCTCGTCGGCCGGGGCGGGCTTGACCAGGGCGGTCAGGCTCGACACCCACTCCTTGGTGAGCGTGTTGCGGACCTCTCCGGTGAGCAGGGGCTTCTCCTGCGGGGTCACCTTCGGCCGGTAGCCGTGGGCGGTGGTGGCCCGCTCGTAGATCCGGTTCGAGAAGAACACGAGCGCCCCGCCGTCCTCGGTGACCAGCCCCACCGGCGCGAACGCCCCGGAGTCCAGCGGCTGGTCGGCGAACTGCAGCGCCAGCCCCGGACGGCGGGAGATCTTGTCGCGCTCCGCCCGCAGCCCGGAGGTGTGCGGCCCGTCCGCGAAGACCTTCGGCTCACCCGACTCCATGTACGCGGCGTAGTCCCGGCTCAGGCGCGCGGGCGCCACCGCCAGCGACCCGCCGTCCGCCGGGGCGGGCTCGGCCCAGCCGTCGGCGTCGGTGCGGAACGCGGGCACCCGGTCGGGCGGCAGGATCGCCAGGTGCGCCGCCTCCCACGTCGCGTCGGCGCCCTCGCGGACGAACAGCAGCAGCCACCGGTTGTCGTCCGGCCCGCCGTCGGTGTCCGTGTTGGAGTCGGCGTCGGCGACGAACCAGCGCGGCCAGCCCGCCTTCTTGGGGATGACCAGCTCGACGTCGCTCAGCTCCAGCGGCCGGTGCTTCGGGTTGCCGTCCGGGTCGGTCACCGAACGGGCCTTGAGCCCCGCCTGGTTGATCGCGCCCAGCGAACCCGTCACCCGGTGCGCGTCCAGCGTCGGGTCGTACGCCTTGTCGGCGGCGTTGTACGCCTCGGTGAAGTCCTTCAGCGCCCGCGCGGCCTCATCGCGGGTCGCCGTCGGCACGACCGCCAGCTCGCCGCGGACCGTCACGCAGCCGCTCGCCGTCAGTGTCAGCGCCGCCACCGCCGCGACGGCCGCCAGCGCTCCGCGGCCCGCCCGGACCCGCGTCCGGCCCCGCCCCTCCACCAGCCCCAGCCCTCGCATCGGTTCTCTTCTGCTCCTCGACCCCGACCGGCACCGACCGACCGAACCCTACCGGGGCCAGGGCGAGCGCGAGCGCCGGGACCAGGTACAGCGCCCACACCGCGACCTGGAGCACCGTCGGCTCCGGGGACACGTTGAAGACGCCCTCCAGCAGGGCCCCCGGCCACCGGTCCGGCGCCACCGCGCCGCCCAGGTCCACCGCCCGCCCCGCGAGCAGCCCGCCCAGCGGGCCGCCGTCCTGGAGGTCGCGCACCCCCCGCGCCAGCACCCCCGCCGTGACGACCGCCAGCACCCCGCCCGCCACGGCGCGCAGCCGGGCCTCCGGCAGCCGCCGCACGCCCAGGTGCGCCCCCCAGCCCAGCAGCGCGGCCACCCCCAGGCCCAGCAGCACCATGCCCAGCGGCCCCGCCGACCCGGCCTCGTCCCGCGCCGCCGACACGGCCGCCCACAGGAACAGCGCCGTCGCCGTCCCCTCCCGCGCCACCACCAGGAACCCGGCCGCGCCCGCCGCCCCGGCCCGCGCCCCGTCCGGGCGGAGCACCGCCCAGGTCACGCACCCGGCCGCCGCCACGGACAGCACGCCGCCGAGCACCTTCAGCGCCCCGGGCGTCAACTCCCGCGTCCCGTAGGTGAAGACCCAGCCGACGGCCAGCGCCGCCAGCCCCGCCGCGGCGGCCCCGATCCACAACCCCCGTACGGCGACGCCGCGTCGGCCCGCCGCCCGCGCGCCGCCGCGGCCCGCGCCCCACCACGCGGCGAGCACGCCGACGAGCAGGGCGGCCTCCAAGCCGCCGCGCAGACCCGCGAGATGGGAGCCGAGCACAGGGGCGGCCTTCCGTCGGTCCGGTGCACGGGCCCGCCGGACGCGCTCCGGCACGGACCCGAGGGGCCCGCCGGAGAGGTCCGGGACGGGCCCGAGGGGGCCCCGCCACCGTACCGGCCGGTCACACCATCCCCGGCCCCGGCGGCCGTGCTTGAATGCCCCGGTGAATCCGGTGAACACTGCGTACGACGTCCTGGCGGTCTTCTGCGGTCCCGACGGACGCCACGGCAACCGGCTCGGCGTCGTACGGGAGGGCAGGGCCTGCCCCGACGAGGCGGCCCGGCAGGCGCTCGCCAAGGAACTCGGCTTCAGCGAGACGGTGTTCGTGGACGACCCCGAGCGCGGCGCCCTCGACATCTACACGCCCGGCGTGCGGCTGCCCTTCGCCGGGCACCCGGTCGTCGGCGCCGCCTGGCTGCTGGACCTGGAGGTGCTGGACCTGCCGGTGGGCGAGGTGTGGGTGCGCCAGGACGGCGAGTTCACCTGGATCGAGGCGCGCGCCGAGTGGGCGCCGCCGCGCACCCTGCGCCGGTACGGCTCGGCCGCCGAGGTGGAGGCGCTGGAAGTGCCGCCGCCGGGGGAGTGGCTGTACGCGTGGGCGTGGGAGGACGAGGCCGCCGGACGGGTGCGCGCGCGGGCCTTCCCGGGGCGGGGCGACGGGATCGACGAGGACGAGGCGACGGGCGCCGCGGCGCTGCTGCTGACGGCGGAGCTGGGCCGGGCGCTCAACATCGCCCAGGGGGAGGGCCCGCAGATCATGACGGCGCCCGGCCCGGACGGCGTCATCGAACTGGGCGGCCGGGTCCGCAGCCTGGGCCACGGCCCGCTCGCCGGCTGACCCGCCCGGCCGTGGGCCGATCGGCCGCCCCGCGCCGGTCGCTCGCCCCGCGTCGGCCGCCCGCCCCCCGTGGGCCGCGCCTCGCCTGAGGGGCCGCGCGGGCTGCCCCCCGCCCCACGCGCCGGACGGGCTCGCCGCCCGGCCCCGCGTCCGGCGTCCGCCGCCCGGCCCCGCGCCCGGCCCGGCGTCCGCCGCACGGCCCGGCGCCCGGCCCTCCGGCGGGGAGACGGTCAGGTGCCCGGCACGCCGGTCAGGCGCTCAGCGGGTACTCCTCGCCCAGCTCGCGGAAGACGGCCGTGTTGAACGCGAAGGCGCGCCGGCACTCGTCCACGATCCGCTGCCGCTCCAGGTCGTCGGCGTCCACCGCGTCGAGCAGCGCCCGGTAGTCCCGCTTGAACGCGGCCGGGTTGTCGATGGCGTCGAACACGTAGAAGCGGACGCCGTCGCCCTTGCGCGCGAAGCCCCACCGGCGCTCGGCCCGGTCGCGGATGACCTGGCCGCCGGAGAGGTCGCCCAGGTAGCGCGTGTAGTGGTGGGCGACGTACCCCGCGGGCCAGGTGCGGGCGCACTCCTCGACGCGGGCCGCGTACGCGGCGGTCGCCGGGAGCGGGGAGACGCGCTCCCGCCACCCGGGCCCCATCAGGTGGGCGAGGTCCCGCTCCAGCTCGGCGGTGCGCAGCAGCTCGGGCCGTATGAAGGGGCCGGCGACGGGGTCGTCCGCCAGGCCGTCCGCGGCCTCCTCCAGCGCCCGGTAGACGAACCACAGCTGCTCGGTGTACCGCGCGAAGGCGTCCAGGCCGAGGCGGCCCCCGAGCAGGTCGCCCATGAACGTCGAGGTCTCGGCCTCCGTGTGCGCGTCGTGGGACGCGGTGCGGATGAGGGTGGAGAACGGGGTGGCGGTGGCGCTGGCGTCCAAGGCGGTCCTCCGGGGGCCGATGGGGCGGAAAGCCGCGAGGCGGGCGGGTGGGGCGGCTGTGCCGGCGCGCCCTGTCACGCGCGGGCGCACCGGGCGCCACCGCACCCGGTCCTCGTGCTCGGGGACACCCGGGTCAGCTGCTTTCCGACGTCCTGTCGGTAAAAACGGTACCCCTCGCCGGCGTCAGGGCAAGGTGAGGATGTCGGCCCCGCTGTCGGTCACCACGAGCGTGTGCTCGAACTGCGCGCTCCGCCTGCGGTCCTTCGTCACGACCGTCCAGCCGTCCTCCCACATGTCGTACTCGTGGGTGCCCAGCGTCAGCATGGGCTCGATGGTGAAGGTCATGCCCGGCCGCATCACGGTCGTGGCGTGCGGGGAGTCGTAGTGCGGGATGATCAGCCCGGAGTGGAAGGACGTGTTGATGCCGTGCCCCGTGAAGTCCCGCACCACCCCGTAGCCGAAGCGCTTGGCGTACGACTCGATGACGCGGCCGATCACGTTGATCTGCCGGCCCGGCCGGACGGCCTTGATCGCCCGCGCCAGGGCCTCGCGCGTGCGCTCCACGAGCAGCCGCGACTCCTCGTCGACGTCGCCGCACAGGTAGGTGGCGTTGTTGTCGCCGTGGACGCCGTGGATGTACGCCGTCACGTCCAGGTTGACGATGTCGCCGTCCTTGAGGACGGTCGAGTCGGGGATGCCGTGGCAGATGACCTCGTTGACGGAGGCGCACAGCGACTTCGGGAAGCCCCGGTAGCCGAGCGTCGACGGGTAGGCCCCGTGGTCGCACATGTACGCGTGGGCGATCCGGTCCAGCTCGTCGGTGGTCACGCCGGGCGCGATGTGCTTGGCGGCCTCCTCCATCGCCCGGGCGGCGATGCGGCCCGCGACGCGCATCCGCTCGATGGTGTCGGAGTCCTGCACCTCGGGGCCGTCGTACGGCTTCGGGGCGGGCTTTCCGACGTACTCGGGCCGGCGGATGGAACCGGGGACGGAACGGACGGGGGACTGCACCCCGGGGACGAGCAGCGACTGGCCAGACATGCGGCGAGTCTAACCAGGGCGCGCGGGGCACCATGGGACAGAGGAAGGAGCGACATGGCCCTGTTCAAGAAGCGCGCGGTGGGCAAACCGGGCGAGTGGTACTACTGCCTGCACCACCGGAAGGTGGAGGAGGGCCCGGAGTGCCCGGCGAAGGACCGCTTCGGCCCCTACCGGACGGCGGGGGAGGCCGGCCGCGCCATGGAGACGGCCCGCGAGCGCAACGCCGACTGGGAGACGGACCCCCGCTGGCACGACGACACCCCGCAGGACCCCGAACGCTGACCCCGGCAGGCCCGGCCCGCCGCCCCCGCGCCGCGGGGGCGCCGGGACCGGCCGGCTACCCGGCCTGCTCGTGGGCCTCCCGGCGGCGCCGGGCGTCCGGGTCGGTGGTGGCGTCGTACGAGACCAGCTTCGGCAGCGCCGCCGCCAGCAGCCCCACCGCCGCCACGCACGCCAGGCCACCGCCCCAGATGGCGCCGCGCGTGCCCGTCCAGCCGGCCATCGTGCCCGCCCGCACCTGTCCGAGCTGCGGGCCCACGCTGTAGGAGAGCACCTCGATGCCGGCCAGGCGGCCCCGCAGCTCGTCCGGGATCGTCTGGTTCCAGATCGTCGAGCGGCCCAGCCCGCTCAGCATGTCGCCCGCGCCCGCGAAGGCCAGGCACAGCAGCACCAGCCACAGGCTGTCGAACCAGCCCGCGCCCGCCACGGCCAGCCCCCACCCGGCCGCGCCCACCACCACCATCAGCCCGTGCCGCCGCACGCGGGAGGTCCAGCCGCTGGTCAGGCTCAGCAGCACCGACCCCGCGGACTCCGCCGCGTACATCAGGCCCAGCGCCCACGGCGCCCCCAGCTCGTCCGCCAGGAACGGGAACAGGGTCGGCGGGTAGGCCAGCAGCATCGCCGCGAGGTCCACCGCGTACGTGCCGAGCAGCACAGGCCGCGACCAGGCGTACCGCGCCCCCTCCACGATGCCCCGCAGCGACGGCCTGTCGGAGCCGCTCACGGGCGGCGCCGGGGACAGCCGCAGGCACAGCAGCACCGACACCGCGAAGCAGCCGACGGTCCCCGCGTACGCCGCGCCGTGCCCGGCGAACGCCACCACCAGCCCCGCCACCGCGGGCCCCGCGATGGCGCCGACCTGCCACCGCAGGGCGTTCAGCGCGGCCGACGCCGGGAGCTGGTCGTGCGGCACGATCCGCGCCATCAGCGAGTCCAGCGCCGGCCGCTGGAGCCCCGCCAGCGCGGACACCCCGGCCGCCACCACGTACAGCGGCCACAGCAGCGGCTCCGGCAGCAGCGCGTTGACCAGCAGGATTCCGGCGAGCACGGCCATGCCCGCCTCCGTGGCGAGGATCACCCGGCGCCGGTCCACCGCGTCGGCGAGCGCGCCCCCGTACAGGCCGAACACCACCAGTGGGATCAGCTCCACCGCGCCCATGGCGCCGACCGCGAACGGCGAACCGGTCAGCTCCTTGATCTGGAGCGGCAGCGCCACCAGGGCGGTGAAGCTGCCGAAGTAGGCGATGAGCCCCTGCACCCACAGGAGGCGGAAGTCACGGGAGGACCTCCACGGGGACAGGTCCGGCAGGATCGCGGCGAGCTTCGACGTCACGGCGTGCCATGCTGCGCGCCCCCCGTCACCGGCGGCAAGCGGATTTTCGTACCGGCCCCCGGCCCCCGGCCCCCGGTGCTTGCCGGGCCTGGTGGTCCGGTCGTCCGGTCGTCCGCGCGTCGGCTACCCGGTACGCGCGCCGGCCACCCGGCCGTGCCGCGTAGGGCGCGTGCCCGTTCGTGGGGCCTGCCTACCAGCGCTCCGGCGGGGGCGGCGACGTCAGGTGGTCGGCCAGCCGGGACAGCCGGTCCCGGAACCGGCCGCGGCCCCCGCCCCGCGGCGACGGGCCGGCCTCCCCGGCCGCCGCGCTCACCAGGTGCTGCACCGTGTCGAGGTCGACGCCCCCGTCCCGCGCCGGGTCCACGGTGAGCGCCTCGTGCGCCAGGCCCCGCACCTCCCCCTCGCCGTCGCCGCCGCCCAGGGCCAGTACCGTGGCGCCCGCCCGGCGCGCCCCGTGCACCCGCTCCAGCAGCCCGCCGCCCAGCCGGTCCGGCGCCACCACCAGCAGTGTCGCCCCGCGCCCCGCCACCTCCAGCCGCCCGGGGCCCACCGCCAGGTGCGGCGGGTCGCCCGGCCGCACCCGGTGCCGTACGAGGGTGGGGGACAGCTCCGGGAGCCCCGCCCACCGCGCCTCGTCCCCCAGGTGCGCGGCCAGGTGCCACGGCTCGTACCCGGCGGTTCCCACCAGCAGCAGGCCCCCGCCGTGCCGGACGACCGACGACCGCAGCGCCCCGGCGAAGGAGCGCGCGGCCGACGGCCACGCCGTCCCGGCGAGCACGTCGCGGAGCAGGGCGACCCGTACGGCATCCATGGGGCGGCATCCTGCCCGCCCCGGCGCGCCCCGCGCCGCGCTTCACCGCCCCGTCACCCCAACGAGGGGCCCTGCACGTAGTGTCGGCACCATGAGTGAGACGGAGACCAAGAAGCCCGCCCGCGACCCCTGGGACCTGCCCGACGTGTCCGGCCTCGTCGTCGGGGTCCTCGGCGGCACCGGCGACCAGGGCCGCGGCCTCGCCTACCGGCTGGCCCGCGCGGGCCAGAAGGTGATCATCGGTTCGCGCGCCGCCGAGCGGGCCCGCGAGGCCGCCGGCGCCATCGGCCTCGGCGTCGAGGGCGCCGACAACGCCGAGTGCGCCCGCCGCGCCGACATCGTGATCGTCGCCGTGCCGTGGGAGGGCCACGCCGCGACGCTCACGGCGCTCCGGGAGGAGCTGCGCGGCAAGCTCGTCGTCGACTGCGTGAACCCGCTCGGCTTCGACAAGCAGGGCGCCTACGCCCTCAAGCCCGAGGAGGGCAGCGCCGCCCAGCAGGCCGCCGCGCTGCTCCCCGAGTCGCGGGTCACGGCGGCGTTCCACCACCTGTCGGCGGTGCTGCTCCAGGACGAGACGGTCGAGGAGATCGACACGGACGTGCTGGTCCTCGGCGAGAAGCGCGCCGACACCGATCTGGTGCAGGCGCTCGCCGCCCGCATCCCGGGCATGCGGGGCGTCTTCGCGGGGCGGCTGCGCGGCGCCCACCAGGTGGAGGCCCTGGTCGCCAACCTGATCTCCGTCAACCGCCGCTACAAGGCCCACGCCGGACTGCGCCTCACCGACGTGCACGGCCCGGCCGACGGGCAGGCCGACGGGCCGGGAGGCCGCTGACCGGGGGCGCCCGTCCCCGTACCGCCGGGTCCCCCGTCCCCGTACCGCCGGGTCCCCCGTCCTGCCGGGCCCGTCCCCGTGCCGCCGCGGGCCCGGTGCCCGTACCACCGGGCCACCGGGCCGCCCGCGCGTGCGTCACCGTCCGCCGGGTCGCGGGGGTGCCGGGCCGCCGCGCCGACGGTTGCGCCGGGCGGACGGCCGGGGCGGGCCGCCCGGCGGGGTACCGGGGCGCATGGGGGACACTGGACGGGCACGACCCCCGCACCGACAGGAGCAGAGCCCCATGCCCCGCCTCGCCCTCTACTCGCTCGCCGTCTGTCTCCTCGCGACGGCCGCCGCCGTGGTCTCCTTCGTCCGGGGCCCCTGGTGGCTCGGCGTCGTCTGGGTGCTGCTCGCCGGTGTCTCCTCCAACATGAGCCTGTACTACCGGCGCCGCTCGCGCCCGGTCAGCGAGTGACGCCGAGCCCGGCCGCGTAGGCGCACACCGGGTCGGCCGCCCGCCAGAAGCGGTAGAGGTCGCGACCGCACGCCGACTCCGCGTCGCCGACGCCCAGCGCGCCGAGCACCCCGTCGACCAGGCCGAAGAAGACCTGGTTCACCTCCGGCGCCATCAGCAGCACGAACACCGCGACCAGCCCGTACGGGGCGAACGGCTCGACGCGCCGCCGCGCCCGCTCCGACAGCCACGGCTCCAGCACCCCGTACCCGTCGAGCCCCGGCACGGGCAGCGAGTTCAGCAGGGCCGCCGTCACCTGGAGCAGCGCCAGGAACGCCAGCGCGAACCGGAACCCGGCCGGTACGCCGTCCAGCGCGCCCAGCCAGAACGGCGCCGTGCAGACGAGGGCGAACAGCGCGTTCGTCAGGGGCCCCGCCGCCGAGACGAGGCTGTGCCGCAGACGGCCCCGGATGCGGTGCCGCTCGATGAACACGGCCCCGCCGGGCAGTCCGATGCCCCCCATGACGAGGAACAGCACCGGCAGCAGCACGCTGAGCACGGCGTGGGTGTACCGCAGCGGGTTCAGCGTCAGATAGCCCTTGTCGGCCACCGACAGGTCGCCGACGTGCAGCGCGGTACGGGCGTGCGCGTACTCGTGCAGGCACAGCGACACGACCCACGCCCCGGTGACGAAGACGAAGACGGCCGCGCCCTCGGCGAGGCCGGTCCCGGCCCCGCCGCGCCACACCGCCCAGCCGGCGGCGCCGGTGACGGCGGCGATGCCCAGGAACACGGGGCTGATCCGGCGCGAGGCGTCGACGGCCACGGGCGGTCCTCCTTCACGGCGACGGCCCCGACCGTACCGCCGTACCGCCCCGGCCGTACCGCCGTCCGCCCCGGCCCCTTCGGCCGTCCGCCACCGGCCGCTCGGCGCCGGCCGGCGGGAGGGCCGGCCGGCACGCGGGTGGCCGAGGCGGCACGGCCGTCGGCGCGGCCGGGCCGCTAGTGGAAGGTGTGCTCCTCGGCGGGGAACGCACCGCCCGCGACGTCCTGGGCGAACGCCTGCGCCGCGTCGCCGAGGGTCCGGCGCAGGTCGGCGTACTGCCGGGTGAAGCGCGGCACCTTGCCGCCGGTCAGCCCGGCCATGTCCGTCCACACCAGGACCTGCGCGTCGGTGTCGGGGCCCGCGCCGATGCCGATGGTCGGGATGTGCAGGGAGCGGGTGACCTCGGCGGCGAGCTCCGCCGGTACGAGCTCCAGGACGACCGCGAACGCGCCCGCGTCCTGCGCGGCCTTCGCGTCCCGCAGCAGCCGGTGGGCGTCCTCGTCGGCGCGGCCCTGCACCCGGTAGCCCATCGTGTTCACCGACTGCGGGGTCAGGCCGAGGTGGGACATGACCGGGATGCCCGACTGGACCAGCATCCGCGTCTGCGGCAGCGAGCGCTCGCCGCCCTCCAGCTTCACCGCGCCGACCCCGGCCTCCTTGACCAGGCGCGTCGCCGACCGCAGGGCCTGCACGGGGCCCTCCTGGTAGGAGCCGAACGGCAGGTCGCCGACGACCAGGGCGCGCCTGGTGCCCCGCACCACGGCGGCGGACAGCAGGGCCATCTCGTCCATCGTGACGGGCACGGTCGTCTCGTAGCCGAGGTGGCAGTTGCCCATGGAGTCGCCGACGAGGAGGACCGGGATGCCGGCCTCGTCGAAGACGGACGCCGTCATCGCGTCGTACGCGGTGAGCATGGGCCACTTCTCGCCGCGCTCCTTGGCGGCGGCGATGTCGTGGACGGTGACCCGGCGGGTGCCCTTCCCGCCGTACAGCGCCTTCGGATGCGTGGTGCCCTGCTCCCCGCTCGCGCCGGGGCCGCCGGCGCCGTTCTGTTTCGGGGCAGGCTGAAGCGTCATGTGAACGGCTCCTTCGTCATCTCGAGGCGCCCTGACGGCGTCCCCGGACCACGTCCATGGTGGCACTTCGTGCCGTGCGGGGGGAAGTGGGGGGAGGAGCCGGGCGGAGACCGGGGAGACGCGGGAGGGGGCCGAGGGGGAGTACCGGGGAGGAGTAACAGCGGACGGCGCCCTTCCGGTTTCCGGCCTACGGTGAGCCCATGGACCGGCCCCCGCCCCACGCCCCGCGCCCCGCGCCCGACGGCGCACCGGACGACGGGGCGCCGCCGTCCGGCGGCGCGCCCGGCGGGCCGGTCCGCGAGGTGCCGCCGGAGGTGCACCGGCGGCGCTGGGCCATCCTGGCGGTGCTGATGCTCAGCCTGCTCTTCGTGGTGCTGGACAACTCGATCCTGAACGTCGCCGTCAAGACCATCGCCGGCCCGCCGCCCGTCGGCATCGGCGCCACCCAGAGCCAGCTGGAGTGGGCGATCAACGCCTACTCCCTGGTCTTCGCCGGTCTGCTGTTCACGGCGGGGCTCCTCGGCGACCGGATCGGCCGCCGCAGGACGCTCGTCTTCGGCACCGTCGTCTTCGGCGCCGCCTCGGCGCTGGCGGCCTTCGCCGACTCGCCGGTCGAGCTCGTCGCGTACCGGGCGGTGATGGGGTTCGGGGCGGCGTTCGTCATGCCCGCGACGCTCGCCATCCTGATGAACGTCTTCGAACGGGACGAGCAGCCCAAGGCCATCGGCGTGTGGGTCGGCGCGGTCGGCGTGGCCATCGCGATCGGCCCCGTGCTCGGCGGGCTGCTCCTGGAGCACTTCTGGTGGGGTTCGATCTTCCTGGTGAACGTCCCGGTCGTCGCGGTGTCGCTGACCGCCGTGGCGCTGATCGTCCCCGAGTCCCGCGACCCCGCGCCGGGGCGGATCGACCCGGTCGGGGTGGCCCTGTCGATCCTCGGCCTCGTCCTGCTCGTCTTCGGCATCATCCGGGGCGGCGAACTCGCCGACCTCACCCACCCCACGGCGCTGCTGCCCGCCGCCGGGGGACTGCTGGTGCTGGCCGCGTTCGTCGTCCACGAGCGGCGCACCCCCCATCCGGCGCTCGACATGGCGTACTTCCGCCAGCCCGTCTTCCTGGCGGCGGTCGGCGGGATCACCCTCGTGTTCTTCGCCCTGATGGGCGTCACCTTCGTCTCCGTCTTCTACCTCCAGTCCGTACGCGGCTTCAGCCCGCTCCAGGCGGGCCTGCTGCTCCTGCCGCTCGCCGTGACGCAGCTGCTGTTCGCGCCGCGCTCCCGGCTGCTGGTGCGGCGGTTCGGGGCGCGCACGGTGTGCGCGGCCGGGCTGCTCACGGTCGCGGCGTGCCTGGCCGCGTTCGCCGCGTTCGACACGGGCACGCCGGTGTGGGCGGTGGAGCTGGTGCTGTTCGCCCAGGGCGCGGGCATGGCCCACGTCATGCCGCCCGTGACGGTCGCCGTGATGCAGGCGCTGCCCCGCGAGAAGGCCGGCTCCGGGTCGGCGGTGAACACCACGTTCCGCCAGATCGGCGGGGCGCTCGGGGTGGCGGTGCTCGGCTCGCTGCTGTCCGCCGTCTACCGGGGCAGCGTCGAGGAGCACCTGGGCGCCCTGCCGCCGGGCGCGCGGGAGCGGGCGGGCGAGTCCGTGGAGGCCACCCTCGCGGCGGCGCGGCGGCTGGGGCCGGCGGGTGAGGCGCTGGTCGCCCCGGCGCAGTCGGCGTTCCTCTCCGCGATGCACGTCACGGTCCTGTGCGCGGCCGGGGCGGCGGTGGCGGGCGCCGTCGTGGTGGCCGCGTTCCTGCCGGGGCGCCGCCCGCCGGAGGGCGGCCGGGCACCGGAGGCGCGGGACGCCCCGCGCGAGCCCGTCGCCGGCCGGGGGCCGCTCGGCTCGGACTGAACGGCCGGGCGGCCGCCGCACCGGCCCCGGAGGGTGCCGCACCGGCCCCGGGGGGTGCCGCACCGAACGCCCGGGCGAGTGTGCGCGTTTCGTCACAACCCGCCCGGCGCCCGCACCCCCCAGGAACCCCGCCCGTGACACCCGTCGTCCCTCCACCAGTACGGCCGTGCCGCGACCCTCCGGTGATCCCCTAGGGTCGGGTTCCGGCACGGGAACGACCAGCAGCAGGTGAGGAAGACGCGATGGCGCGGGTGGACGACATGACGGGGACGGGCAACGGCGCCGGGGAGGAACGGCGCACGGGGTCCCGGCTCCGTTCGGCGGCCGTCCGCCGGCTGCGCGACCCCGGTGTCTGGCGGCGCGGCGCCGTGCTCTCCGTGTGCGCGATCCTGCTGGCACTGCTGATGGTCCTGCACCGCCACGTCCCCAACGACGTCGGCAACCTGGGCAGCCTCATCGAGACGTTCCTGCCCTGGTTCGGCCTGTTCGTGCCGGTGCTCGCGGTCCTGGCGCTGCTGCGCCGCTCGGCGACCGCGCTGATCGCCGTCCTCGTCCCGGCCCTCGTCTGGGTGGGCAGCTTCGGCGGCCTCGTCACCGACAAGAACGGCCCCGGCGGCGACCTGATGGTCGTCTCGCACAACGTGAACGCCGACAACCCGGACCCGCAGGGCACCGCGTCGGCCGTCGCGGCGTCCGGGGCGGACGTGGTGGCGCTGGTCGAGCTGAAGCCCGGGATGGTCCCGGTGTACGAGAAGGCGCTGGCCGCCGCCTACCCGTACCACTCGGTGCGCGGGACGGTCGGCCTGTGGAGCCGGTACCCGGTCGGGGACAGCGGCCCCGTGGACATCCGGCTCGGCTGGACCCGCGCCATGCGGGCCACGGTGTCCGCGCCGCAGGGCCCCGTCGCCGTGTACGTGGCGCACCTGCCGTCCGTGCGGGTCAAGCTCAGGGCCGGCTTCACCGCCAACCAGCGGGACCGCAGCGCCGACCGGCTGGGCGAGGCCATCGCCGCCGAGCCGAACCGCCGGGTGATCCTCCTCGGCGACCTCAACGGCACCATGAACGACCGCTCCCTGAACGCCGTCACCTCCCAGATGCGCTCCACGCAGGGCGCGGCGGGCGACGGCATGGGCTTCAGCTGGCCGGCCTCCTTCCCCATGGCCCGCATCGACCAGATCCTGGTGCGGGGCGTCGAGCCGGCCGCGTCCTGGTCGCTGCCGCGCACCGGCAGCGACCACCTGCCGATCGCCGCCCGCGTGACGTTCTGACCCGGCGGGTACGGGGGCGGGGCTGCCCCCCCCGGGTGGCGGGTGGCTCCCGCACGGGCGGCGCCGCCGCCACCGCCTCGGCGGCCGGGGGCCGCCCCGCCTCGGCGGCCGGGCCGCGCCGCTGCACGGGGCGTGCCGCGGCGCTACACCGGGCGGGTGGCGGCCGTCTCGCTCCAGCGGTTGGTGACGGGCAGGCGGCGGTCCTTGCCGAAGCCCTTCGCGGAGATCTTCGTCCCCGGCGGGTACTGGCGCCGCTTGTACTCGGCGGCGTCCACCATCCGCAGCGTCCGGGCCACAAGCTCCTCGTCGAAGCCCGCCGCGACGATCGCGTCCATGCCCTGGTCCCGGTCCACGTACAGCTCCAGGACGCGGTCCAGCACGTCGTAGTCGGGCAGCGCGTCCGCGTCGACCTGGCCCGGCCGCAGCTCGGCGCTGGGCGGCTTGGTGAGGGAGCTCTCCGGGATCGGAGGCGTCCCGCCGCGCTCCGCGGCCACCCGGTTGCGCCACCGCGCCAGCCGGAACACCCCCGTCTTGTACACGTCCTTGATGGGCCCGAACGCGCCGACCGAGTCGCCGTACAGCGTCGAGTAGCCGACCGCCAGCTCGGACTTGTTGCCCGGCGCGAGGACGAGGTGGCCCTCCTGGTTGGAGAGCGCCATCAGCAGCGTGCCGCGCAGCCGCGCCTGGAGGTTCTCCTCCGCCGGCCCGCTCAGGTCCAGCGCCGCCATGTAGGCGTCGAACATCGGCTCGATCGACACGGTGCGGAAGTTCAGCCCGGTGCGGCGCGCCAGCTCGGCGGCGTCGGTCCGGGAGTGCTCCGACGAGTACCGGGACGGCATCGACACGCCGTACACGTTCGCCGCGCCCAGCGCGTCGCAGGCGACGGCGGCCACCAGCGCCGAGTCGATCCCGCCCGACAGGCCGATCAGCACCGACCGGAAGCCGTTCTTCGCGACGTACGCCCGCAGCCCCACCACCAGGGCCGAGTAGACCTCCTCGTCGTCGTCGAGCCGGTCCGCCCGCCCGCCGGTCAGCTCGGGCGGACCGGCGGGCAGCGGCTCCTCCGACAGGACCACCCGGTCGATCCGCAGCCCGTCGTCCACCGTGCCGCGGGCCGGTTCGGCGGACGCGGCGGGCAGGTCGAGGTCGAGGACGACGCACCCCTCCGCGAACTGCGGGGCCCGCGCGATCACCTCGCCGCTCGCGTCGACCACGATCGAGTCGCCGTCGAAGACCAGCTCGTCCTGCCCCCCGGTCATCGCCAGGTACGCCGTCACGCAGCCGGCCTCGCGGGCACGGCGGCGCACCAGCTCCAGGCGGGTGTCGTCCTTGTCCCGCTCGTACGGGGAGGCGTTCACGGACAGCAGCAGCCCGGCACCGGCGCTGCGGGCGGCGGGCACCCGGCCGCCGTCCTGCCACAGGTCCTCGCAGATCGCCAGCGCCACGTCCACGCCGTGGACCCGCAGCACCGGCAGCGTGTCGCCCGGCACGAAGTAGCGGAACTCGTCGAAGACGCCGTAGTTCGGCAGGTGGTGCTTGGCGAAGGCCAGCACGACCTCGCCGCCGTGCAGCACGGCGGCGGCGTTCTGCGGGGCGCCCGCGGGCTGGCCGTACCGGGGCTGCGCCCGCTCGGAGCGGTCCAGGTAGCCGACGACCACCGGGAGGTCCCCGAAGCCCTCGGCGGCGAGCCGGGCGGCCAGCTCCCGCAGCCGGGCGCGGGACGCCTCCACGAACGAGGACCGCAGCGCGAGGTCCTCGACGGGGTAGCCGGTCAGCGCCATCTCGGGGAACGCGACGAGATGCGCCCCCCGCTCGGCGGCGTGCCGGGTCCAGCGGACGACCGCCTCGGCGTTCCCGGCGAGGTCGCCGACGGTCGAGTCGATCTGGTTCAGGGCGAGGCGTAGTCGAGGCACGCGCCCAGTCTAATCGTCAGATCGACGCTATGTCGTGGGGAGGGGGCCGTTCGTCCTCGCGAACGGAGGGCGGAGAGGGTGGGCGGGGGCGGATGCGGGGGCGGGACGGCACGCGGGTGCGGGGCGGCCCCGAGGGCCCGCCGGGCCGGGGGCGCCGACGGGCGGGGCCGCCCGCCGGCGCCCGGCAGGCGCTGAGCGGGGCGGGCGGGCCGCCCCGCGCGAGGCGCTAGCGGCGGTAGCCGAGGACGGTCATCATGCCCGCCTCCGCGTGGTAGACGTTGTGGCAGTGGAGCATCCACAGGCCCGGGTTGTCGGCGTCGAAGTCCGCCGTCAGCGTCTCGCCCGGCAGGATCACCGCCGTGTCCTTGCGGGGTCCGCCGGGCCCGCCCAGGGCGAACGTGTGGCCGTGCAGGTGCAGCGGGTGCCACATCTCCGTCGCGTTGGTGAACACCAGCCGGACCCGCTCGCCCGCCTTCACCGGGTGCCGCTGGTCCGGCGTGTAGGGCCTGCCGTCGAACGCCCAGTCGTACCGGGCCATCCCGCCGGTCAGCCGGATCCGCACCGTGCGGTCCGGCTTCCGGGCGGCCAGCGCCACCGGCTCGGCCGCCTTCAGCCGGGCGGCGTCGAGCACCGGTCCGGCCAGCTCCTTCGGGCGGACGGAGGCGGCGGGCGCCGCGCCCCGGCCGGTGCGCAGCACGGCGAGCGCGGCGGCCTTCTTCCCCTCGGCGGCGGCGACCAGCGGGAACACCCCGTCCCCGGCGGTGACCAGCACGTCGTACCGCTCGCCCATGCCGATCAGCAGGGCCCCGGTCTCGACGGGCCGGACCGGGAAGCCGTCCGTGTGCGTCACGGTCATGCGGTGCCCGCCGAGCGCGACGCGGAACGCGGTGTCGCCGCCCGCGTTGACGATCCGCAGCCGCACCCGGTCGCCCGGCTTGGCGCGGAACTCGGCGGGCGCCTCCGCCGTACGCCCGTTGACCAGGTAGTACGGGTAGGCGACGTCCCCGGCGTCCCCGCCGAGCAGGTCGCTGGTGGCGCCCATCATCATCCGGGACGGACCGCCGGACCCCGCCGGGGCCGGCGAGGCCGGGGAGGCGGCGGGCCCGTGCCCCGCGTGGCCGCCCGCGCCCCCCGTACCGGCTGTGCCGTCGCCGCTGTCGCCGCCGCCCGCCGCGTGGCCCTCGTGGCCGCCGCCGTGGCCCCCGGAGTGCCCCGCGTGGCCGCCGCCCATGCCCCGGCTCAGCTCCGCCAGCACGGCGTCCGGGGTGGAGCCGTCCACGCCGTCCAGCCAGTCGTCCAGCACGACCACCCACTCCGCGTCGTACGCCAGCGGCTCCTTCGGGTCCTCCACGATCAGCGGCGCGTACAGGCCCCGGTCCTGCTGGGTGCCCGAGTGCGGGTGGAACCAGTACGTGCCCGGGTGCGGCACGGCGAACCGGTACGTGAACTCCGTGCCGGGCGCGATGTCCCGCTGCGTCAGGCCGGGGACCCCGTCCATGTCGTTGCGCAGGGCCAGACCGTGCCAGTGCAGGCTCGTGGCCTGCGGCAGGTGGTTGGCGAGGGTGAGCGCCAGCGTGTCGCCCGCCGTGACCCGCACCTCCTTGCCGGGCAGCTCGCCGCCGTACGCCCAGCTCCGCACCGTGCGGCCCGCGCCCAGGTCGAGGGCGGCGGCCGTGGCGGTGAGGCGGACGGCGCGGACGGGGCCCTTGCCGCGCGCCGCCTCCGCGGCGGCGACCTCCGGACCGTCCGGGGCGACGAACCCCTGCGGGGCGGGCGCCCCGGAGGCGGACGGGCCGTGGGGGCCGCCGTGGCCGCCGTGGGCCGAGCCGCCGGAGCCGGTGCAGGCGGAGAGGGCGGCCGTACCGGCGGCGGCCAGCCCGACCCCGAGGAGGGCACGGCGGGTCGCCGCCGGGGCGGGGGCGCGGTCCAGGGGCGGGGCGGACGGGGCCGTCGGAGCCGACGGGGTCGAGGGGGTGGACGGGGACGACGGCGTACGGGAAGCACGCATGATGGCGAACACCTCGTATCGGTGTGAAGTGGTGCGGATCGGTAGGAAGCCGGGCGCCGCGCGGGCACGCCGGAGGCACGGAGGGGCACGGCCGGTCGCCGTGCCGATCCGCTCCTAGATCCGCAGCACCGAGAGTTCCGCGAGGGCCACACGCGTCGGTGGCGGCGTGGGCGGGGGCCACAGACCGCCGGGTACCCGCCCGGCGGGGGAGCCGACGTCCGGGCCGCGCGCGGTCCGCCGACCGCGCCGCGGCAGCCGCAGCAGCGCCACCCCGGCCAGGCCGAAGCCGGCCGAGCCGATCAGCGCCAGGCACATGGAGGCCGCATCCAAACCGCTCAGCGGCGCGTCTTCAGGGACGACAGGCGCCGGGGCGCCGTGCACGGCCGCGTGCCCGGAGTGATCCGCGGCCGCCGAGCCGTGGGCGGGCGCCGCCACCGAGTGCGCGCCCGCATGTTCCGAAGGGTGGCCCCACGTGTGCATCGTCACGATGCCGAACAGCAGAGCGGCGAGCAGCAGCAGCCGCCCCAGACCCGACGCGCTGTCGGCGCGCCGCCCGCTCACCCTGTCGACCATGCGCCGAAGCCTACCCCCGCGGGGTACCGGGACGGCGAGAGCCCGGCGGCCGGCCGGTGCCCCGGCGGCGGGGCGGGCGGCCTGCGATCGGGTGACCGGGCGCGAGACCGGCGAACGGGCGGCCGGCGCTCCGGCGGCCGGCGCTCCCGTGGCCGGACGGGCGGCGACCCGGTGACCGGACGGCGGGCGGGCGGCCCGGCGGGGCGCCGGGACGTGGGCGCCCCCGCCGCGTCGGAGCGGGACAGCGGGGCCGGTCGGCGGCACGCGGCTGCGGGCGAGCGGGAGGCGAGGGCGGGCGGGCCGGGCCCGGTGACGCGGGAGCCTGACCCGGCCGCCCGAGTGCCCGGCCCGGCCGCGCAGCGGCCCCCGGCGAAGGGGGAGCGGGAGGCGGCGGGCTCGCGGTGCCCGGCGGTGGACGGGCGCGCCCCGATGGCCCGGGAGCGGGACGTATCCGAGGAGCGGGACGTATCCGAGGAGCGGGACGTATCCGAGGAGCGGGACGTATCCGAGGAGCGGGACGTATCCGAGGAGCGGGACGTATCCGAGGAGCGGGACGTATCCGAGGAGCGGGACGTACCCGAGGAGCGGGACCCCGCCGGGCCCGGTGGCGGGCGGTTCGTCGCCGTGCTGCTCGCCCTGGGCGCCCTCACGTACAGCGTGTGGCTCCTCGAAGGCCCCCTGGCCACCGGACTGGACCCCGTCCAGTCGTACGTGAGCGAGCTGGCCGCCACCGACCAGCCGTTCGGCGCCCTCTTCCGCGCCACCGACCTGCTCGCGGGACTCCTGCTGCTGGCCGCCGCGCTGCCCCGGCTGCTCGCGGCCCGGCGCCGCTTCTGGGCGGCCGGCGGATGGGCCGCGCTGGCCCTGTTCGGCGCGGCCACCGCCGCCGACTCCCGGCTGCCGCTGAGCTGCGCGCCCACCGTCGACGCCCTGTGCGCGGCCCGCGAGGACGCCGGACTCGTGCCGTTCGGGCACACCGCGCACGCCGTGAGCTCCGGCCTCGCGACGACCGGTGCCGTCACGGCGGTCGTCGCGCTCACCGTCGCCGCCCGCCGCTACGGCTGGTGGCCGCCCCTCGCCCGTACGGGGCCGCTCCTCGTCGTACTGGAGCTCGCCGCCACCGCCTGGACGCTGGTGGGGGTCGCCGCGTTCGAGGCGGAGCGCGGGCACTGGGGGCTCGGCGCGGGGCAGCGCGCGCAACTGCTGCTGCTGGCGGTGTGGCTCCTGGTGCTGGCGTGGTCCCTGTGGCGGGGGCCGGGCCGGGGCGACGGCGGGGGAGGGCGGTGGCTCCGGGCCGGACGGCGGCGGGCGGAGGCCCCGGCCGGGCCCGGAGGCCGTTCGTCCGGGGGCCCGCCCGGGGGCCGGTCCGGGGGCCGGTCCGGGGGTTTGCCCGGGGGCCCGGCCGGGGGCCGGTCCGGGAGGGGCCGGTGAGCGGCGGGGCGGTGAGCGGCGGGACGGCGAGCCGCTTCGTACGGGTCGGGGGCGTGCCACACCACGTGGTCGTCGAGGGCTCGGGGCCGGTGTGCGTGCTGAGCGCCGGACTGGCGCTGAGCTGGTTCGACTGGGACCCGGTCGTGCCGCTGCTCGCCCCGCACCGCACGGTCGTCCGCTTCGACCGGCCGGGCCACGGGCTGAGCGGCCCCGCCCGGACGGCGCCCACCGCGCGCGGCGAGGCGCACCGGATCGCCGCCCTGCTGGACGCGCTCGGCCGGGGCGGCGAACGGGTGACCGTCGTCGGCCACTCCCTCGCCGGCCTCCACGCGGAGGCGTTCGCCCGGCTGCACCCCGGCCGGACGGCGGCGCTGGTCCTGGCCGACGCGTCCGTGGAGGCGGACGCCCGCCCGCCGGGCCCGCGCGCCGCCGCGCTGCGCACCGCCGCGGCGCGCGCCACCGGGGCGCTGCTCACCGCCGCGGGGCTGCCCGCCGCGCTGGGCCCGCACGCCCGCCGGGCGCTGGTCCGCCTCTCGCGTGCCGGGTACGCGCCCGACCCGGCCGACCCCGCGCGCGTACGCCGCTGCTACCGCACCCGCCGCGTCGTGGACGGCGCCCTGCTGGAGAACGCCCACTACCGGACCGTGGCGGCCGGGCTCCTCGCCCTGCGCGCCCGGCACCCGCTGCCCGGCGCGCTGCCGGTCACCGTGCTGGCCGCCCCGGACTCCCCGGACGGCACCGACCGCTGGACGGCCCGCCAGCGGGCGCTCGCCGCCGCGCTGGGCGCCCGGCTCCGCCTCGTCCCCGGCGCGGGGCACCTGCTCATGCTGGACCGCCCCGGCGCGGTCGCCGAGGCGGTCCTGCGCCCGCCCGGCCGGTGAACGGCCGGGCGGGCGGGCGCGTCGCGGGCCGGGTCAGGCCCTCGCGTACACGCTCTGGGCGAACTCGGCGACCTGGTCGTCCGGCAGGTGCCGGGCGAGGTCGGCCTCGCTGATGATGCCGACCAGCCGCTTGTTCTCGATGACCGGCAGGCGCTTGATCTGGTGGCCGCGCATCTCGTTGAGCACCTCGCTGACGTCTGCGGAGGCCTCGATCCAGCGGGGGGTGCCCTCGGCGATGTCGCCGCACGTCACGCGGGACGGGTCGTGGCCCGCCGCGACGCACTTCACGACGATGTCGCGGTCCGTGACGATGCCGCAGAGCCGCTCGTTCTCGTCGGCGATGGGCAGCGCGCCCACCTTGTGGTCGCGCATGAGCTGGGCGGCGCGGTCCAGGGTCTCGTGGGCCGGGATCCAGTGGGCACCGGTGTGCATGATGTCTCGGGCGGTGGTCATCAGGCGCGTACCTCCGTAAAGGGCATACGTGGTCTCCCCGAGCCCCTCCATTCTGGCCGCGCCCCCACCCCCGCGCGACCGCTGGCGCCCGCCGCCCCCCTGTCGGCCCACCCGTGGTCCGACGGCCCGTGCCCCGCTCCGGCGGCCCGTCCCCGGACCCGGCGGACGTCCCCGGACCCGGTACCGGCCCCGGCGACCGCACCGGATCGGCACGGGGGCGGCACGGGCCCACCGGACGGCCCCGCCCCCGGCTTCGGCGGGCGGCGGCCCTGCGGCCGGCTTCCCCTACCGGTCCCCGACGGCCGGGCCCTACGTACCGGGCGGCGGCCTACCGGGCGGCGCCCCAGCGGGCGGCGCCCCCCCGTCCGGGCGGCCCCCGCCCGCGCGGGAGGGAGCCGCCCGCCCCCGGCGGGGTCAGCCGCGCGGCCGGGCGCCCCGCGCCGCCAGCAGGCCGGTCATCAGGTCGATCTCCGACTGCTGGGCGTCGACCATGCCCCGCGCCAGCCCGCGCTGCACGTCCACGCGGCACGCGTCGACGCAGCCGCGCGCCATGGCGACGCCGCCCTCGTGGTGGTCGATCATCAGCTGGAGGTAGAGCACCTCGGCCGCCACACCGTCCGCCGCCCGCAGCCGCTCCAGCTCGGCCCTGGTGGCCATGCCGGGCATCAGCGCCCCGCCGCCGGCCGGGCCGCCCTCCGGGCCGCCACCCGTGGCACCGCCACTCGTGTGACCGCCGTGGCCGTCACCGCCGCCGTGCGCCGCTCCGTGTCCGCCGCCCATCCAGGCCATCGGCTCGCGGTCCGGCGCCGCCTTCGGCAGGCCCCACAGGTCCAGCCAGCCCAGCATCATGCCGCGCTGGTTCGCCTGGGTGTTGGCGATGTCGTACGCGAGGCGCCGCACCTCCTCGTCGTCCGTGCGGTCCCGTACGGCGAACGACATCTCCACCGCCTGCTGGTGGTGGACCGACATGTCCCGCGCGAACCCGGCGTCCGCCGAGTCGGCGCCCGGCACGGCGGACGCCGCCGACGGCCCGGCGCCGTCCCGGCCCAGCGCCGTGACGGTGGCCCAGCCCGCGAACAGCAGCGCCAGGGCCACCGCACCCGCGGCGAACCAGAGGGTCCGGCCGCCGGGGCCCGTACGGGTGACGGCGCCCACCGGCGACCCGGCACCCCCGGCCCCGGACTCGGCCCCGGCCCCGGACTCGACCTCGGCCCCGGACTCGGGCTCCCGCCCGGCGGCCGGCCCCGGCCCCGTACGGGGGGTCACTTCCCGGTGCCGTTCAGGCCGCCCGTGCACGCCGCCCCCGGCTCGGGCGTCTGGGGGCCCTGCACGTACTTGGCGAGGAACTGGTTCACACGCGGGTCGTCGGCGCTGTCGACGGTGACCTGCTTGCCCCACGCCGTCAGCATGATCGCGCCGGTCTGCTCCCCGACCGGGCTCATCATCGTGTACGGCGTCCGGGCGACCTTCTTCTCCAGCGTCTCGACCGCGTCCTTCGGCGCCTTGGCGTTGTACGTCACCCACACCGCGCCGTGCTCCAGCGAGTGGACGGCGTTCACCTCGGGGACGGGCTCCTTGTAGACGGCGCCGTCGCAGTCCATCCACGCCTGGTGGTGGTCGCCGCCGACCGGCGGCTTCATCGGGTACGCCACGGTCTGCGTGACGTGGTCGCGGCCCAGCTCCTTCGCGTCCCAGGACTTCTCGTCCCTGACCGGGGCCTTCGCCGCGGCCTCCTCGCGCTGCCTCTCCTCCGACTCCTCGTTGAGGACGTACGCGCCGAAGCCCACGAGACCGGCGACCACGGCGGCGCTCACGGTCAGCGTGAGGACGCGGGCGCGGCGCTCGCGGGCCTGTTCGGCCTTGCGCATCTGCTCGACCCGGGCACGGCGGTCGGCGGAGGCGGAACGGTGTGCGGACATGGTGAATCGATCCTTCTGTGCGAGCGCCCCCGAAGGGGAGCGCGGGAGACCTGCGGGGCACCGAACCGGCACGGCGGGCGTTCCGGAGGGGCCCGTCAGGTCCGCAGCACCTGAAGGACGTGCAGGTCGGGGGCGCGCGGCACGGGCCGTACGCCGTCCGGCCGGACCGCGCCCGGCACGGGGCCGAGCGGGACGGGCCCGTCGCCGGCGGGAGGCGGGTCCGGCGGCGTGGCGGTCAGCACCGCCGGCTCCAGCGGCGGCACCAGGTCGCACTCGGCGTCGTCGTACGGGCAGGAGTACCGGTCCACGGGCACCGCCGCGGGGCCGGCGGCCGCCGGACCGGCCGGAACCGGTCCCGACGCCGTGGTCCCGTACCCCGGTCCGTGTACCTGGCCGGAGGCCGAGGCGGCCGCCGGTCCGTACGCGGGGACGACCGCCGCCGGCCGGGCCCGCGCGTGCTCCGGGGCGTGCCCGGCGGCGGAGGCCGCGGAGCCGCCCAGCGCGTGGTGCGCCGGGGACGCCGACGGGTGCCCGACGGGGCCGGAGCAGAGATGCAGCGCGGCGAGGAGCGCCACCACGGCGCTCACCAGGGCCATGGGACGCACGAAGCGCGCGGGGCGCGTGACGCGTGTGAACCGCAGGCCCTCCATGGGCGTGATGGTAATCCGCCGCCCCCGCCCCCCTGCCACCCCCCGCCCCCTCCATCCCGCCCGCCTCCGCCCCGCCCGGCTCTCTGCCGCCACCGGTCTCCCACCGCCCCCCGCCGGACACCCGCCAGCCCCACCCCCCGCCGGACCACCCACCCGTCGCCGGTCCACCCACCGCCCCGCTCCACCCACCCGTCACGAGCCGCCCCGAGGGCGGTCACTCGCCGGGGTCGACCCGCAGGGCGAGCAGGGCCACGTCGTCGGCGATCTCGCCCGTGTACGCCGAGAGGTCCCGCCACACGGCCCTCACCAGCGCCACGGGTTCGCGCTCCGGGCGGACGCGCTCCCCCAGGGGGTAGAACCGACCGCTCGCGTCCCGCGCCTCCGTCACCCCGTCCGTGTACGCGAGCAGCACGCACGACGGCTCCAGCGCGACGGTCAGCGGTTCGGGCGCCGCGGACCGCGTCAACCCGAGTCCGAGCGGCGGCCCCGACTCCATCGCGACCTCCCGCGCCCCGGCCCGCCCCACGACGAAGGGAGGGGGATGCCCGCAGCTCAGCAGGCGCGCCTCGACCGGCGGGCCCCCGTCGGGGCGCGGCCCGCCACCCCCCGGCCCACCCGCCTCCGCCCCAGCCCCAGCCCCGCCCGGCCCCCCGACCACATCCGCCCCGCCCGCCTCCGCACCCCTGCCCGCCTCCGCCCCCGCCCCGCCCGGCCCCCCGCCCGTCCCCGCCAACGCCTCCGCCCCAGCCCCGCCCGGCCCCCCGCCCGTCCCCGCCAACGCCTCCGCCCCCTCCCCGGCGCCCCGTCCGCCCCCGCCGCGCGTCGGGAACTCCAGCAGCAGCGCGGTCGCGAACAGCTCCTCGTCCTCCCGCCGGGCCGCGTCGACCACGAGCCGCCGGTCCATCCGCGCGGCCACCCCCGCCAGCTCCGGCTCGTCCAGCACCGCCTCGCGGAACGCCCCGAGCAGCGCCGCCACCGTCGAGACGGCCCCGAGCCCGTGCCCCTTCACGTCCGCCACGACCGCCCGCACGCCGTACGGGCCCGGCTGCACGTCGTACAGGTCGCCGCCGACCAGGGCCGTATGCACCGCCGCCTGGTACAGCGCCCCGCACCGCACCGGTCCCACGCGCGGCGGCAGCGGCGGGAGCACCGCGTACTGGGCGGCCTCCGCGACCGTCCGGACCGTCACCAGCTGGGCGTTGCGCCGCCCGCGCACCCAGGCCAGCAGGGTGCTCACCGCGCCGATCAGCCCGAGCGCCAGCAGGTCGCCGGAGCTGATGTGCTCGGCCCGCGCCTCGGGCAGGGCCAGCAGCAGCATGATCGCCGTGGACACCAGCAGCGTCCCGGCCATCCCGTACGCCAGCGACGCCAGCATCGGCAGCACGGCGAACACGAAACCGAGCTGCACCGTCTCGGGGGTCAGGAACTGCGCGGTCTCCACGACCACCAGCAGCGCCCAGGGCAGCGCCCGCAGCCAGTGGGGGGCCCGGGCGCCGGGCAGTTCCCTCGGGACGCGGTCCATGGCTTTCAGTCTGCGCGCCCCGCCCGCCGCCCGCCCGCCCGGCACCGCCGCCCGCGCCCGGCCGGGGCGCCCGCCCCCGCTTCGCGTTACGCGCATCACACCGGGCCGGGCACTATGGGTTGGCAACGCGCACGAAACCGAGTGGTGGCATGCTGGCCGTGATCAGCGAGGATGGGTGTGGAAATGGACAAGCAGCAGGAATTTGTGCTCCGAACCCTCGAGGAGCGCGACATCCGCTTCGTGCGCCTGTGGTTCACCGACGTGCTCGGCTTCCTCAAGTCGGTCGCCGTCGCCCCCGCCGAACTTGAGCAGGCGTTCGACGAGGGCATCGGCTTCGACGGCTCCGCCATCGAGGGCTTCGCCCGCGTCTACGAGTCCGACATGATCGCCAAGCCGGACCCGGCCACCTTCCAGATCCTGCCGTGGCGCGCCGAGTCGCCCGGCACGGCCCGGATGTTCTGCGACATCCTCATGCCCGACGGGTCCCCGTCCTTCGCCGACCCGCGCTACGTCCTCAAGCGCATCCTCGCGAAGACCTCCGACCTCGGCTTCACCTTCTACACCCACCCCGAGATCGAGTTCTTCCTGCTCAAGGACAAGCCCGTCGACGGCTCGCGCCCGACCCCCGCCGACAGCTCCGGCTACTTCGACCACACCCCGCAGAACGTGGGCATGGACTTCCGCCGCCAGGCCATCACGATGCTGGAGTTCATGGGCATCTCCGTGGAGTTCTCCCACCACGAGGGCGCCCCCGGCCAGCAGGAGATCGACCTGCGCTACGCCGACGCCCTGTCGACGGCCGACAACATCATGACGTTCCGCCTGGTCATGAAGCAGGTGGCACTGGAGCAGGGCGTGCAGGCCACGTTCATGCCGAAGCCGTTCTCGGAGTACCCCGGCTCGGGCATGCACACCCACCTCTCCCTCTTCGAGGGCGACCGCAACGCCTTCTACGAGTCCGGCGCCGAGTACCAGCTCTCCAAGGTCGGCCGGTCCTTCATCGCGGGCCTGCTGCGCCACGCGGCGGAGATCTCCGCCGTCACCAACCAGTGGGTCAACTCCTACAAGCGCATCTGGGGCGGCTCGTCCCGCACCGCGGGGTCGGGCGGCGAGGCGCCCTCGTACATCTGCTGGGGCCACAACAACCGCTCCGCGCTGATCCGCGTCCCCATGTACAAGCCCGGCAAGACCGGCTCGGCCCGCATCGAGGTCCGCTCCCTCGACGCCGGCTGCAACCCCTACCTCGCGTACGCGCTGCTCCTCGCGGCGGGCCTGCGCGGCATCGAGGAGAACTACGAGCTGGGCCCCGGCGCCGACGACGACGTGTGGGCCCTCTCCGACGGCGAGCGCCGCGCGATGGGCATCGAACCGCTCCCGCAGAACCTCGGCGAGGCGATCTCCCTGATGGAGCGCAGCGAACTGGTCGCCGAGACCCTCGGCGAGCACGTCTTCGACTTCTTCCTGCGCAACAAGAAGCAGGAGTGGGAGGAGTACCGCTCCGAGGTCACGGCCTACGAGCTCCGCAAGAACCTGCCGGTGCTGTAAGCGCAGGTCAGCGCCGTCCCGCCGCCGCCCGTCACTCCGGCCCCCGGCCCCCGGCCCCCCGGCCGGGGCAGCGGTGGCAGGCCGCTCGGGCCTCGGGCCTCGGGCCGTCGGCGGGCCGCCCCGCCACGGGCGGGGCGGCGGCGTCGTACGCGGCCCACGGCGGCCACGGCGGCCCGCCCGAGCCCGCGGCCGCCCCCGCCCGGGACCGGGCCGCACCCCCCGTCCGGGACCGGGCCGCACCCCCCGCCCGCGGGCCCGGCCGGGCAGCGCTTCCGGCCTTCCGGCCGTCCGCCGCGCGTGCCGGGGCGCGGCGGCCGATAGGCTCGGGGCGAGCGTGGACGTGTGGAGGGAGAGGCCGACATGACGACGGCGCCGGGGCGTAGGAGCAGCACCTTCACACGGCTGCTGCGGCACGGCTTCACCGACGCGTCCGCCGCCGAGCGGCTCCTCGACGGCCCCGCCCTGGCCCCGGTCCGCTCCCACCCCGTCCTCCTCGACGCCCTCGGCGCCACCGCCGACCCCGACCTGGCCCTGCGCGGCCTGGTGCGGCTCGCGGAGGCGCAGCCCGACGGGCCGCAGGAGCTGCTGTCCACGCTGGTCACCGCCAAGCCGCTGCGCGACCGGCTGCTGGGCGTGCTGGGCGCGTCCGAGGCGCTCGCCGACCACCTCGCGCGGCACCCGCTGGACTGGCGGGCCCTCGTCACGTACGAGGCGGCCGACCTCCACCCCGGCGTCGCGGACTTCGAGCGGGACCTCGCCGACGCCGGCGACCCGGTGTCCCTGCGGGTCGCCTACCGCCGCTGCCTGCTGTCCATCGCCGCCCGCGACGTGTGCGGCACCACCGACGTCGCGCAGGCCGCCGCCGAGCTGGCCGACCTCGCCACGGCCACCCTCCGCGCCGCGCTCGGCCTCGCGGGGGCCGCCGCCCCCGAGGACGCGGCGCGCTGCCGGCTCGCGGTGATCGCGATGGGCAAGTGCGGCGGCCACGAGCTGAACTACGTCTCCGACGTGGACGTGATCTTCGTGGCGGAGGCCGCCGACGGCGCCGGCGAGCACGACGCCCTCCAGGCCGCCACCCGCCTGGCCTCGCACATGATGCGGATCTGCTCCGAGACCACCGTCGAGGGCACCATCTGGCCCGTCGACGCCAACCTCCGCCCCGAGGGCCGCAACGGCCCCCTCGTACGGACCCTCTCCAGCCATGTCGCCTACTACCAGCGCTGGGCGAAGACCTGGGAGTTCCAGGCCCTCCTCAAGGCACGCCCCGTCGCGGGCGACCCGGAGCTCGGCGCCGCCTACGTCGACGCGCTCGCCCCGCTGGTGTGGCAGGCCGCCGAGCGGGACAACTTCGTCACCGACGTGCAGGAGATGCGCCGCCGCGTCGTCGACAACATCCCGCGCGCCCATCTCGACCGGGAGCTGAAGCTGGGGCCGGGCGGCCTGCGGGACGTGGAGTTCGCCGTCCAGCTCCTCCAGCTCGTGCACGGCCGCAGCGACGGCACGCTGCGCAGCGGCACCACCCTCTCCGCCCTGGCCTCCCTCGCCGCCGGCGGGTACGTCGGCCGGTCCGACGCCGCCCAGCTCGACGCGGCCTACCGGTTCCTGCGCACCATGGAGCACCGCATCCAGCTCCACCGGCTGCGCCGCACCCACCTGGTGCCGGAGGCCGAGGAGGACCTGCGGCGCCTCGGCCGGTCGCTCGGCCTGCGCGCCGACCCGGTCGCCGAGCTGAACCGGGAGTGGAAGCGGCACGCGTCCGTCGTGCGGCGCCTGCACGAGAAGCTGTTCTACCGGCCGCTGCTCGACGCCGTCGCCCAGCTCGCCCCCGGCGAGATCCGGCTCAGCCCCGAGGCGGCCGGGCAGCGGCTCGAAGCGCTCGGCTACGCCGACCCGGCGGCGGCCCTGCGCCACCTGGAGGCCCTGGCCTCCGGGGTGAGCCGCAAGGCCGCCATCCAGCGCACCCTCCTGCCGGTGCTGCTCGGCTGGTTCGCGGACTCCGCCGACCCGGACGCCGGACTGCTCGGCTTCCGCAAGGTGTCCGACGCGCTCGGCACGACCCCCTGGTACCTGCGGCTGCTGCGCGACGAGGGCGCCGCCGCCGAGAACCTGGCCCGCGTGCTGTCCGCCGGCCGCCTCGCCCCCGACCTGCTGCTGCGCGCCCCCGAGGCGGTCGCCATACTGGGCGCCCCCGAGGGACTGGAGCCGCGCGGGCGCGACCACCTGGAGCCGGAGGTCCTCGCCGCGGTGGGCCGGGCCGACACCCCGGAGCAGGCCGTCGCCGCGGCGCGCGGGGTCCGCCGCCGGGAGCTGTTCCGCACGGCGGCGGCCGACATCGTCGCCTCGTACGGCACGGAGGAGGCGCCCGCCCACCCCGACGCGGGCGCGCTCGTGGACCAGGTGGGCCGGGCGGTCACCGACCTCAACGCGGCGACGATCGCGGGCGCCCTGCGCGCGGCCGTGCGCGCCGAGTGGGGCGACACCCTCCCCACCCGGTTCGCCGTCATCGGCATGGGCCGCTTCGGCGGACGCGAGCAGGGGTACGGCTCCGACGCGGACGTCCTGTTCGTCCACGAGCCGCGGGACGGCGTCGGCGAGGAGGAGGCGGCCCGCGCCGCCAACCGGGTCGTCGCCGAGATGCGCCGCCTGCTCCAGCTGCCGACCACCGATCCGCCGCTGCCCATCGACGCCGACCTGCGCCCCGAGGGCCGCAGCGGGCCCCTGGTGCGCACCCTCAAGTCGTACGAGGCGTACTACCGGCGCTGGTCGCTGGGCTGGGAGAGCCAGGCCCTGCTGCGCGCCGCGCCGATGGCGGGCGACCCCGACCTGGGCCGCCGGTTCATCGAGCTGGCCGACCGGCTGCGGTACCCGGCGAAGGGCCTCGACGAGGCCGCCGTGCGGGAGATCCGCCGCCTCAAGGCCCGCATGGAGAACGAGCGGCTCCCGCGCGGCGCCGACCCGACCCTCCACACCAAGCTGGGCCGGGGCGGCCTGTCGGACGTCGAGTGGACGGTGCAGCTCCTGCAGCTGCGCCACGCCCACGAGGTGCCGGGCCTGCGCACCACCCGGACGCGCGAGGCGCTCGCCGCCGCGCGGGACGCGGGGCTGATCGGGGAGCAGGACGCGCGGATCCTGGACGAGGCGTGGGTGCTGGCCAGCCGCGTCCGCAACGGCGTGATGCTCGTACGGGGCCGGGCCGGGGACACGTTCCCGGCCGACGCGCGCGAACTGGCCGCCGTCGGCCGCTACCTGGGGTACGGGCCCGGTCACGCGGGGGAGATGGTGGACGACTACCGGCGTACCACGCGCCGCGCCCGCGCCGTGGTGGAGCAGCTGTTCTACGGGGCGTGAGGGCCGCACGGGTCGCCGCCCCGCGCGGGGCGCGCCCGGCGGGGCGCCGCGCGCCCGTACCGGGCCCGGCCGTCCTCGCGGGGGCGCCGCCCGCCCGCGCCGGGGGCCGGGGCCCGCACGCCGCTGCCGGGACCGCCGCCCGCCACCCGGTCGGCGCCGGGCACCCGGCCGGGTCGGTGCGCGGGGCTCAGGAGACGGGCGCCGCGACCGGGGCCGCCGGGTCGCCGGGGTGCTCCGAGGCCAGCGCGGGCTCGGCGGCGGGCGCCGGAACGGCACCGCCCACCCCGGCACCGGCCCCCGTACCGCCCGCTCCGGCACCGGCCGTAGCCGCACCGGCCGTGCCCGCGGAGGCCCCCGGGCTCGACCCCGTGCCGTCCGCCCCGTCCCGCCTCGTGCCGGGCGCGCCGCCGTGCGCGTACCGGGGCAGCCGGTGCGGCAGCGCGCCGTACCAGGCGCACACCACGGCCGTGCCGAAGCCCAGGCAGACGACGCCGCCCACCGCGTCCAGCCAGAAGTGGTTGGCGGTCGCCACGATCACGACCAGCGTGGCCGCCGGGTACAGCAGGCCCAGGACGCGCGCCCAGGGCGCCTTGGCCAGTACGAAGATGGCCAAGCCGCACCACAGCGACCAGCCGATGTGCATGGACGGCATCGCGGCGTACTGGTTCGACACGTGCTTCAGGTCGCCTGACGCCATCGAGCCCCAGGTCTGGTGGACCAGCACCGTGTCGATGAAGTCCTCGCTCTCCATCAGCCGGGGCGGAGCCAGCGGGTACAGGTAGTAGCCGAGCAGGGCGACGGCGGTGGTGAGGAAGAGGATCATCCGGACCGCCGCGTAGCGGCCGGGGTGCCGGCGGTAGAGCCACACCAGCACACCGATGGTGACGACGAAGTGCAGCGTCGCGTAGTAGTAGTTCATCGACACGATGAGCCAGCCCACGGAGTCCGCCGCGTGGTTGACGGTCTTCTCGAACGCGAGCCCCAGGCTGTGCTCGGCGCGCCAGATCCAGTCGGCGTTGCGCAGGGCCTGCGCCTTCTGCTCCGGTACCGCGTTGCGGATGAGCGAGTACACGCCGTAACTGACGGCGATGAGCAGGATCTCGAACCAGATGCGCGGATGGCGCGGGGTCCGCAGCCGGTGCCACGTGGCCTGGCGTGGTGCCGGCAGGCCCTCCGGCGTGGTCAGAATCCTGTCACCCATGAGCGGAGAGTCTGCCAGAAAGGTGCTGCTGTTCGATCATCCTTCAATCGGATTCTCGCCGCCGTTGGTCCGCCTTTCGGAGGACCGCTGCCCCTGGGGCCCGGAGGCCGTCGAGCCGCGTACGACGAGCTCCGGCATGAAGACGAACTCGCTGTGCGGGGTCGGTGTGCCGCCGATCTCCTCCAGCAGCGCCCGCACCGCCGCCTGGCCCATGGCCTGGACCGGCTGGCGGATCGTCGTCAGCGGGGGGTCGGTGAAGGCTATGAGCGGGGAGTCGTCGAAGCCGACGACCGACACGTCGCGCGGTACGGCCAGGCCCCGCTGCCGGGCGGCGCGGATCGCGCCGAGCGCCATCATGTCGCTGGCGCACACGATCGCCGAGCAGCCCCGCTCGATCAGCGCGCCCGCCGCGGCCTGGCCGCCCTCGAGCGTGTACAGCGAGTGCTGGATCAGCTCCTCGGTCTGCTCGGGGGAGAGGCCGAGCCGCTCCCGCATCCCGGCGTGGAAGCCCTCGATCTTCCGCTGCACGGGCACGAACCGCTTCGGGCCGACCGCGAGGCCGATCCGGGTGTGCCCGAGCGAGGCGAGGTGGGTGACGGCGAGCTTCATCGCCGCCCGGTCGTCGGGGGAGACGAACGGCGCCTGGACGCGCGGCGAGAAGCCGTTGATCAGGACGAACGGCACGCCCTTGCCGCGGAGCTGGTCGTACCGCTGGGTGTCGGCGGTCGTGTCGGCGTGCAGGCCGGAGACGAAGATGATGCCGGAGACGCCGCGCTCGACCAGCATCTCGGTCAGCTCGTCCTCGGTGGAGCCGCCGGGCGTCTGCGTGGCCAGCACCGGGGTGTACCCCTGGCGGGTCAGGGCCTGGCCGATGACCTGGGCGAGCGCCGGGAAGATCGGGTTGTCCAGCTCGGGCGTGATGAGCCCGACGAGCCCGGCGCTGCGCTGGCGGAGCCGTACGGGACGCTCGTAGCCGAGCACGTCGAGCGCGGCCAGCACGGACTGGCGGGTGGTGGCGGCCACGCCGGGCTTGCCGTTGAGCACGCGGCTGACTGTGGCTTCGCTGACACCCGCCTGGGCTGCGATGTCGGCGAGCCGCGCGGTCATGTGGTGGGACTGTACCGGGCGCACGTCAGATTGCCCACCAGGAGCAGGAGTGCGGGGCGATGGCGACGGTGCCGTCCGGGCCCTCGGGGGCGGGGTCTTCGCCGGTGTGGCCGGCCAGCAGCAGCCGCCCGCCGGGCCCGCCGGGGCGGGGCATCCGGACCGCGCGGCCGGTGGTGTTGGCGACGCACACCACGGCGCCGCCCGTGCCCCCCAAGGCCCCCGCGCCCCCCGCGCCCCCCGCGCCGCCCAGCGGGGCCCGGCCGCCCTCCGCCGCACCCCCCGCCGCCGGGCCCGCCACGGCCGGGCCCTCCGCCGCGCTGCTCCCCGCCGGGCCCTCCACGGCCGGGCTCCCCGCCGGGCCCTCCACGGCCGGGCCCTCCGCCGCGCGGCTCCCCGCCGGGCCGCCGCCCGCCGAGCGGCCCACCACGGAACCCGCCGGGGCGCCCCCCACCGCCCCGCCGTCCACCGCCCGGCCCGGCGCCCCACCGCCGGCCTCCGGTGTCCGCCGGAAGGCCAGCACCCCGGGCGGCGCGGGCAGCCACTCCACCCCGTGACCCGCGCCCAGCGCCGGGTGGGCCCGCCGCAGGGCCAGGGCCGCCCGGTACAGCTCCAGCACCGAGTCCGGGTCGCCGGTCTGGGCCTCCACGGACAGGCCGCCCCACCCCGCGGGCTGCGGCAGCCAGCTCCCGCCCGGCCCGAACCCGTACGACGTGCCCTCCCGCGTCCACGGGATCGGCACCCGGCAGCCGTCCCGCAGTCCGTCCTGGCCGTCGCCGCGGTGGAACGCCGGGTCCCGGCGCGCCCCGTCCGGCAGGTCCGCGACCTCCGGCAGCCCCAGCTCCTCCCCCTGGTACAGGTAGACCGAGCCGGGCAGCGCCAGCATCAGCAGCGCCGCCGCCCGCGCCTGCCGCACCCCGCCCAGCCGGGTGGCGTGCCGGACCACGTCGTGGTTGGACAGCACCCACGTCGCCGGGGCGCCCACCGTCCCGGTGGCCCGCAGCGACTCGTCGATCACCCGGCGCAGCGCCGCCGCGTCCCAGGGGCACCGCAGGTAGTGGAAGTTGAACGCCTGGTGCAGCTCGTCGCGGCGCACGTACAGGGCGAGCCGCTCCGGCGTCGGGGCCCACGCCTCGGCGACCCCGACGCGCTCCGCGCCGCCGCCCGGCCCCGTCGGCCCCTCCGGCCCCGCAGCGTACGCGTCGAGGAGGCGGCGCCACTCGCGGTGGATCTCGTGGACGCCGTCCTGGTCGAAGAAGGGCAGCTCCTGCGCGCCGATCAGCCGGGCCTGCTCGCGGTGGCCGACGTCGGGCAGGCCGGGCGCCTTGACCATCCCGTGCGCCACGTCGAACCGGAACCCGTCGACGCCCAGATCCAGCCAGAACCGCAGCACGGACGCGAAGTCGGCCCGCACCTCCTCGTGCTCCCAGTTCAGGTCGGGCTGCTCGGGCGCGAAGAGGTGCAGGTACCAGGAGCCGTCCGCGACCCGCGTCCAGGCGGGGCCGCCGAAGACGGACTCCCAGTCGTTGGGCGGCAGCGAGCCGTCCGGGCCCCTGCCGGGACGGAAGTGGTACCGGTCGCGCCCGGTGCCCGCCAGGGCGGCCTGGAACCACGGGTGCCGGTCCGAGGTGTGGTTGGGCACCACGTCCAGGATCACGCGCAGGCCCAGCTCGTGGGCGGTCCGCACGAGCGCGTCGGCGTCGGCCAGGTCCCCGAAGACGGGGTCGACGGCCCGGTGGTCCGACACGTCGTAGCCGCCGTCCGCCTGCGGGGAGGCGTAGAACGGGGTCAGCCACACCGCGTCGGCCCCCAGCCGGGCCACGTGCGGCAGCCGTTCGCGCGCGCCCCGCAGGTCGCCTATGCCGTCGCCGTCCGCGTCGGCGAACGAGCGGACGTACACCTGGTAGATGACCGCGTCCCGCCACCATCCGGGGCGGTCGGGCGGAGCGGGGCGCGGGCCCCGCGGTGCCGGGGCCGGGGTGGTCAGCTCGTGGGCCATGGGCGGTGCGGCCTCCCGTCCGGAACACGACCTTCTGCAAGCGGCGTGAAAAGGCTTGCAGAGCGCGCCGCCGTGCCGCAAGGTCGTCTCGGGGGGCGCGCGGAAGCGTCCGTGGAGCGGCTGTGCCTGGTGTGTCAAGCGATGCGACGGCAACCGTAGGGACACGCGGATGTAACGATCCCCCCTCCTTGCAGAAAGTTGCCGCAAGCTCTTTCGGCTCGTTTTCATCCCTGTTACGTTCCTGGCAACCCGGCGCGCCGCGAAGGAGCGGTCGGCAGGTGGCAAGTCATCGCAAGATCTTCCGCCTCGGTCTTTCCCGGGATCAGTTGAAGGAGTTCACATGCGGCGTGGCATAGCGGCCACCGCGCTGGTCGCGAGCCTGGCCCTCGCGGCGACGGCCTGCGGCGGCGGTAGTGAGGACAAGGCGTCGACCGGGGGCCCGGTCACCATCACGTGGTGGGACACCTCGGACGCCACGAACGAGGCTCCGACCTACAAGAAGCTGATCGCCAAGTTCGAGGCGGCCAACAAGGACGTCAAGGTCAAGTACCAGAACGTCCCCTTCGCCGAGGCGGAGCAGAAGTACAAGACCGCCGCCCAGGCCGGCAACGCCCCCGAGGTGCTGCGCGCCGACGTCGGCTGGACCGCCGGCCTCGCCGAGAACCAGTACCTCGCCCCCCTCGACGGCACCCCCGCCGTCAAGGAGCTCGACGCCTTCAACAAGGGCCTCGTCGAGGGCGCGAAGGTCAACGGCAAGCTGTACGGCGTCCCGCAGGTCACCGACGCCCTCGCGCTCCTCTACAACAAGGAGCTCTTCACGAAGGCCGGCGTCCAGCCGCCGAAGACCTGGGCCGAGCTGACCACCGCCGCCAAGGCCATCAAGACGAAGACCGGCGTCGACGGCATCTACCTCAACCCGGACAGCTACTTCGCCCTGCCGTTCCTGTACGGCGAGGGCGGCACGATGGTGGACACCGACACCAAGAAGATCACCGTCAACGACGCGGCCGGCCAGAAGGGCGTCCAGACCGTCGTCGACATGATCAAGAGCGGTGTCGCCGTCAAGCCGGACTTCACCGACGGCTACAACAACATGCAGGCCGCCTTCAAGGACGGCAAGGTCGCCATGGTGATCAACGGCCCGTGGTCCACGGCCGACGACCTCACCGGCAAGGCGTTCAAGAACAAGGACAACCTGGGCGTCGCCCCGGTCCCGTCCGGCTCCGCCGGCAAGGCCGGCACGCCCACGGGCGGCCACAACCTCGTCGTCTACAACGGCGCCGACGCCGCCCGCAAGGAAGCCGCCCAGAAGTTCGTGGCGTTCATGACCTCCGCCGCCTCGCAGGAGTCCGCCGCCATCGAGACCGGCGTCCTGCCGACCCGTGACGACGCCTACACCGTCAAGGTCGTCGCCGACCCGATCCGCGCCGCCTTCAAGAACGTGCTGGCCGACTCCACCGCCCGCCCCGCCGTCGCCGGCGTGAGCGACATGTTCACCGAGTGGACCAAGCAGTACATCGAGACCCTCAAGGGCAACACCACCGTCGAGAAGGGCCTCGACGCCACCGCCGAGAAGTGGAAGACCAACATCAACTCCCTCAAGGAGTACTCGGTCGACTGAGCCCCTTCGGCCCGGACCGGCACCGCGAAGGCGCGGCGGCCGGTCCGGGCCGGACCCGTACGCACTGAGGGAAACCAACTTCCATGAAGACAGCCACCGCAGATCCCGCCACGGCCGCGCGGCCTGCCCGGACCGGGCTGCTCACCCGCATGAAGCGTTCGTACGACCGGCACTGGTACGCCTGGGCCATGGTGCTGCCGGTGGTGCTGGTCATCGGCGTGCTGATCGCCTACCCGCTGGGCCGCGGCGTCTACCTGTCGTTCACCGACGCCAACGAGCTGAACGTCGCCAAGCAGCTCGGCGCCACCGAGATCCCGGCCACCTACCAGTTCGTCGGCCTCGACAACTACTGGCGGGTCCTGTCCGGCGCCGACGGCGAGTTCTACCCCAAGCTCTGGTGGACCGTGGTGTGGACCGTCTCGTGCGTGGTCCTCCACTACACCATCGGCCTCGCCCTGGCCATGCTGCTCAACCGCAGGCTCAAGGGCCGCTCCGTCTACCGCGTGCTGCTCATCCTGCCGTGGGCGGTGCCCCCCTTCGTCGCCACCTACGTGTGGCGCATGATGTACAACTCCGAGTCCGGCATCTTCAACGCCGTCCTCGGCAAACTGGGCTTCGGCCCGGTCGACTGGCTCGGCGACTCCCTGATGCAGAAGGTCGCCGTCATCGGCGTCAACGTCTGGCTCGGCGTGCCGTTCATGATGGTGGCCATCCTCGGCGGTCTCCAGGCCATCTCCAGCGAGCAGTACGAGGCCGCCGAGATGGACGGCGCCTCCCCCTGGCAGCGGTTCCGCCACGTCACCCTGCCCGGCCTGCGCCCGGTCAGCGCCACGGTGATCATGCTCGGCACGATCTGGACGTTCAACATGTTCCCGATCATCTACCTGATGCTCGGCGAGGCGAACGCCCTGAACAGCGAGATCCTCGTGACGTACGCCTACCGGCTCGCCTTCGGCTCCGTGCGCGACTACGCGGGCGCCGCCACCTACGGGATCATCATCCTCTCCATGCTCCTCGTCTTCGCCGTCTTCTACCGGCGGCTGCTCAACCGTCAGGAGGCCGCCCGATGAGCACGGTGACCGAATCCCGGAAGGACACCCCGGTGGCCCGCCGCTCCGCCGCCCACGGCGCGGCCGGCGCCGGCTCCGGCACCGGCCGCGCCCGCAAGGTCCGCAGCCGCGAGGAGCGCTCCCCGATCGCCTCGGCCGGACTGCACGGCGCGCTCGTCGCCGCCAGCCTGGTCGCGGTGTTCCCGCTCGTGTACATGGTCTTCATCTCGCTGCGCGGCCGGGACGGCTGGACCAGGCCGACCAGCGCCGAGGGCGGCCTGGAGATCAGCAACTACACGTACGTGCTGACCGAGACCGAGTTCCCGCGCTGGTTCGCCAACTCGCTGCTCGTCGCCGCCGGTACCACGGTGATCGGCGTCTTCGTCGCGGCCTCCACCGGCTACGCCATCTCCCGGATGCGCTTCCCCGGCCACAGGTCGCTGATGTGGGTGCTGCTCGTCACGCAGATGTTCCCCGTCGCCGTGCTGATCGTCGCCCTGTACAACATCCTCGGCAGCATGGGCCTCCTCGACTCGTACGTCGGCCTGATCCTCACGTACTGCTCGGTGTCGGTTCCCTTCTGCGCCTGGATGATGAAGGGCTACTTCGACACCATCCCGCACGAGATCGACGAGGCCGGCCGCGTCGACGGGCTCACCCCCTTCGGCACCTTCTACCGGCTGATCCTGCCGCTGGCGAAGCCCGGCCTCGCCGTCACCGCCTTCTACTCCTTCATCACCGCCTGGGGAGAGGTGGCCTTCGCGCGCGCCTTCCTCTCCACCGACTCGATGCTCACGCTCTCCGTCGGCCTGCAGAGCTTCATCGGCCAGCACAAGGCCGAGTGGGGCTACCTCACGGCCTGCGCGGTGATCATCACGATCCCGGCGGGCCTGGTGTTCCTCCTCGTGCAGCGCAACCTCGTCGCCGGCCTCACGGCGGGCGGCACCAAGGGCTGAGCACGGCCCGAGCGCCCGCCCGAACCCGCCGGGCGCGCCCGCACGACCCGTCGCGGACGCGCCCACCGCACCAGGCAACCCCCACGCGCCCCAGAACGGCGGCGCCGGTCCGGCCCGACAAGCCCCGCAGCCGGACCCGGCGCCGTCCCCCATCCCACTCACCCAGGGAAGACATGACTCAGCACCTTGCCGCCCCCGCCGCCCCGACCACCGGCACGGACACCGGCTGGTGGAGAGAAGCGGTGATCTACCAGGTCTATCCGCGCAGCTTCGCCGACGGAAACGGCGACGGCATGGGCGACCTCCAGGGCATCCGCAGCCGTCTGCCGTACCTGAGGGACCTCGGCGTCGACGCCGTGTGGCTGAGCCCCTTCTACGCGTCGCCGCAGGCCGACGCCGGGTACGACGTCGCCGACTACCGGGCCATCGACCCGATGTTCGGCACCCTCCACGACGCCGACGCCCTGGTGCGCGAGGCCCACGCACTGGGCCTGCGCATCATCGTCGACCTCGTCCCCAACCACTCCTCCGACCAGCACGAGTGGTTCCAGCGCGCCCTGCGCGAGGGCCCCGGCTCCCCGCTGCGCGAGCGCTACCACTTCCGCCCCGGCAAGGGCGAGTCGGGCGAACTGCCGCCCAACGACTGGGAGTCCATCTTCGGCGGCCCCGCCTGGACCCGCGTCGCCGACGGCGAGTGGTACCTCCACCTCTTCGCCCCCGAGCAGCCCGACTTCAACTGGGACCACCCGGCCGTCCGCGACGAGTTCCGCTCCATCCTGCGCTTCTGGCTCGACATGGGCGTCGACGGCTTCCGCGTGGACGTCGCCCACGGCCTGGTCAAGGCGCCCGGCCTGCCCGACATCGGCGCCCACGACCAGCTGAAGCTCCTCGGCAACGACGTCATGCCCTTCTTCGACCAGGACGGCGTCCACGAGATCTACCGCAGCTGGCGCAAGGTCCTGGAGGAGTACGACGGCCACCGCGTCCTCGTCGCCGAGGCGTGGACCCCGACCGTGGAGCGCACCGCCAACTACGTGCGCCCCGACGAGATGCACCAGGCGTTCAACTTCCAGTACCTGGGCACCCACTGGGACGCCGCCGAGCTGCGCAAGGTCATCGACGCGTCGCTCGCCGCGATGCGCCCCGTCGGCGCCCCCACCACCTGGGTGCTCTCCAACCACGACGTCACCCGGCACGCCACCCGCTTCGCCAACCCGCCCGGCCTCGGCACCCAGCTGCGGCAGGCCGGCGACCGCGAGCTGGGCCTGCGCCGCGCCCGCGCCGCGACCCTGCTGATGCTGGCCCTGCCCGGCTCCGCCTACGTCTACCAGGGCGAGGAGCTGGGCCTGCCCGACGTCACCGACCTGCCGGACGAGGTGCGCCAGGACCCGTCGTTCTTCCGCGCCACCGGCCAGGACGGCTTCCGCGACGGCTGCCGCGTGCCGATCCCGTGGACGGCGGAGGGCTCCTCGTACGGCTTCGGCACCGGCGGCAGCTGGCTCCCGCAGCCCGCCACCTGGGGCGACCTGTCCGTGGAGGCGCAGACCGGCGTGCCCGGCTCCACCCTGGAGCTGTACCGCGCCGCGCTGCGGGTCCGCCGCGAGCAGCCCGGCCTCGGCGCGGGCGAGGGCGTGGAGTGGCTGGACGCGCCCGAGGGCGTGCTGGCCTTCCGCCGCGACGGGTTCGTGTGCACCGCGAACACCACCGGCGAGCCGGTCCGCGTCGACGTGCCCGGCCGGATGCTGCTCTCCAGCCGGCAGGTCCGCACCAGCGTGGACGGCACGACGGAACTGCCCGCCGACACGACCGTCTGGTGGGCGGTGTGACCATCCCCCTGCCGCGGGCCGCCGGCGACCTGGCCGCCGGCGCCCCGCGGCTCGCGGACATCGCCGCCCAGGCGGGGGTGAGCGAGGCGACCGTCAGCCGCGTCCTCAACGGCAAGGCCGGCGTCGCCCCGCACACCCGCCACCGGGTGCTGGCCGCGCTCGACATGCTCGGCTACGAGCGGCCCATACGGCTGCGGCAGCGCAGCGCGGGCCTCATCGGGCTGCTCATCCCCGAGCTGACGAACCCGATCTTCCCGGCGTTCGCGCAGGTCATCGAGCAGGTCCTGGCCGGGCACGGCTACACGCCGGTGCTGTGCACGCAGATGCCGGGCGGCGCCACCGAGGACGAGCTGGTGGAGCAGCTGGAGGAGCGCGGCGTCACCGGCATCGTGTTCATGTCCGGGCTGCACGCCGACACGACCGCGGACCCCTCCCGGTACGAGCGGCTCACCGCCCGCGGGGTGCCGTTCGTCCTGATCAACGGGTTCAACGAGCGCATCGACGCCCACTTCGTGTCGCCCGACGACCGGGCCGCCGCCCGCATGGCCGTCCAGCACCTGGTGGAGCTGGGCCACGAGCGGATCGGCCTCGCCATCGGACCCACCCGGTACGTGCCGTCGCGCCGCAAGGCGGAGGGCTTCGTCTCCGCGCTGCACCGCACCCTGGGCGTGCCCCGCGACCGCGCGGAGGCGTACGTCCAGCCGACCCTGTTCGGCGTGGAGGGCGGCCACGCGGCGGCGAGCGTCCTCCTCGACCAGGGCTGCACGGGCATCGTGTGCGGCAGCGACCTGATGGCGCTGGGCGCGATCCGCGCGGTCCGGGCCCGGGGCCTGGACGTCCCGTCGGACGTGTCGGTCGTCGGCTTCGACGACACCCCGCTCATCGCCTTCACCGACCCGCCCCTGACCACGGTCCGCCAGCCGGTCCGCGCGATGGCCACGGCGGCGGTGGACGCCCTCCTGGAGGAGATGGAGGGCAACCCGGTCCAGCGCACGGAGTTCGTCTTCCAACCGGACCTGGTCGTCCGCGGCTCCACGTCCGCACCACGGCTGTAGGGCCCGGGCGTCCTCGTCACCCGGTCCGTCTGGTCCGTCCCCACTCGCCGCGAGCCTGTCGGCCCGGTCTTCCGCCCACCCGCTCCAAGCGGGGGCGAGGACGAGGACGACCGAGGGACGCATCGCCCGCCGTACGGGTGGTGCGTCCCTTCGCGATCACTCACGGAGGGGCCTGCGGCGGCTCTCCGCTACGCGCAGCACGTCCGACAGGTGGTCTGCCAGGCATTCCACAAGCGTGCGCAGGTCCGCCGCAGAGGCAGCGGGAGCCAGGCTGCGTGCCCGCGCCAGCGAGTGAGCGGCATGACCGAGCAGGATGGCTTCGAGCCGGTCTGCGTAGCGGGAGACGGTCCCGCCTTCTTCATCGGTGACGAGGATGCATGTCCGGCCGTCGGCGCCGACCCCAGGGAGCAGGCGCACCTCGGTGCTGGATTCCGTCTCCTTCACGCGTTCTCCACCCCCATGCCGTCGGTCCGCTCGTGCGAGGCCCCGTCTCTTCCGCATCGAGGGCACTCGCAGGGTGGGTACGCGTTCGTCAGGGGCGGTGCGAGGGACTGGTCACCCATTGGGGTCACGATCCGACCGCGCTCTCTGACGACTCGTCCTGTCCTTCTGTCGACGTCGTACACACGCAGGGTCATCACCACTTCTGTGTCCTTTCCACAGCTCACAGCGGTTGGTGGAGGGGGGTGCAGGACAAGTTCAGCGGCTCAGAGGGCACTCAGGAGACCGGGGAAGCGGACGTTTCGGCGGACGTTTCCCCGCTCCGCCGGCCGTGACGGCACTACGGTGACGGAGTGCAGCGGCACGGATGACGGGGCGGGGTGTGAAGAGACTGGCCGCGTTACGACGCGAGGCGGGGTACACACAGAGGTCGTTCGTCACTGCCTTCGGGCGGGAGGCGGTACGGTTGCGCGTCCACGCCTCGATCAGCGTGAGACAGCTCCGGCGCTGGGAGTGCGAGGACCCGCCACCGCTGCCTCACGAGAGCCAGCAGACGGTCCTGGAGGCGCTGTTCGGCATGCCGTTGGCTGAGATGGGATTCGCTGTACCTCCGCACCGTATGAGCGTTTCCGCACCCGTCAGCGATGCTGGAGAAGTGAAGCGAAGGACGTTCGTCGCCGACGTCGGCGCACTGGCCGCAGCCGCACTCGCGCCCGCCGGGCCGGGCCCCCGGTTCGGCTCGGCCGACGTGGCTCACCTCCGGGGAAGGCTTGACGACCTCTACCGGACGGATCACAAGGCGGGCAGTATGCCCGCCCTGAAGCAGTCACGCAGACTCGAAGAGCAGATCACGAACGCCTTGGGGAACGCGAGGTACACCGATGGGGTGGGTCGCGAACTGCAGACCATGCTGGCTGAGTTGCACGGCCACCGCGCCTGGTACGGCTATGACGGTGGGTGTATCGAGGAAGGGCGTGCCGCCTGTGCGGAGGCGCTGGCGGCGGCTCAGCTCGTCGATAGTCCGCTGCTCCAAGTATCCGTACTCGAGACGCTCGTACTGCTCGCGGTCAGGAGCGGAAGGACCTGGGAGGCGGCGAGCGCGGTGGAGCAGGCGCATCGGCTCGCCACACGCGTGGGCGCGGGACCAACCGTCCATCTGCTGCTCTCCCTGAGGGACGCCAACGTGGCCACGCACGCCGGTGATTCTTCAGGCGCCCGGCGGGCATTGAGCCGCGCCTTGCGGCATCTGGGGAAGACGGACACGGACGTGGATGTGCCTAGATGGGCGCGGTTCGTAGGCCCGTTCGAAGTGGACTACGCGACAGCGGACATGTACGCGAGGGCCGGGCAACCGAGGCGAGCCGTGCCGTTCCTGCGGTCGGCAGTGCGCGGAATGGGCGGCGACCTCGCTCGCAACAGCGCTTCCTACCGGGTCAGGCTGGCCCAGGTACTCCTCACCGCCGGGGAGGTGGATGAAGCGTGCGCGGAGATGTGCGCGGTGCTCGACGGCTGCGGAGGTATCTCGTCTCCCCGCTTGCTCGCCAAGATGCGAGCGTTTCAGCGGGCTGCCGCCGAGGTCGACGGCGCTGCGACGCGTGCGTGCCGTGAGCGCCTTCGTGAAACCGTCCGAGGGAGCAGGACATGACCCGGCAGGGGGTTGTCACCGTCGTGCGCCTGGGTGGGGAGTCCGCCATGCGCGCGGAGGCCGCGTTCAGGCTGATCTACGCGGAGGTGTTCGCCGACCCGCCATACGAGGAGACCACGGACGACGTGGCGGCCGCCTTCAGGCGCTTCCGGGCCCAGATCCGCAGAGAGACCTTCAGGGCCGCCCTGGCCAAAGCCGAGGACGGTGAGCCGATCGGCATGGCGTACGGCCACCACCTGGGCGCGAACACGGGCTGGTGGGATCAGCTCGTGGAGCCCGTGTCCGAGGACATGCGCCGCGAGGACGGTCACCGGACCTTCGGGCTGCTGGAGCTCGCCGTACGGGAGTGCCGGCGGCGGCAGGGCGTCGCGCGGAGGCTGCACGAGACGCTGCTCGGCGGTCTCGACGCCGAGCGGGTGCTGCTGAACGTCCACCCGGAGAGCCGCGCCGCATCCGCCGCCTACCGGGCCTGGGGATACCGGAAGGTCGGGGAGGCGCGGCCGTGGCCGGGTGCCGGCCTGCATGACGTGATGCTGCTCGACCTTGGGTGAACGGCGTGGCCCCGGCGGTGGGCCGGGCAAGGAGGGATGGAGACCGGTCCGGCCGGTGGGCGCGTGGGGGAGGCACGGCGCCGCGCGGGGCGCGGTGCCGGGACCGACCCTCCGCCGGCCGGACCGGCGTGGTTGAACGTAACACCACTGCAATATCTTGCGAAAGCCCTTGCAGGGCACGGAATCCGGCTTGTTTCAGCGTGATGGCCACCATGTGAGCGGAGTCTGTCGCAGGGGTTGACCTCGCGCCGGGGGGCTCGTACGGTCACGTCCGAAAACTGTTGCTGCCGTCTTGCAGCAAGAGGTTCCATCGGCCTTGCGGGCATGGCGCGTTGCCGTACGAGGCTGCCCCCACCGCATCCGCACCTCCCCTCCCCTCCCCAGGAGGAAACATGGCCAGAAGAACCGTGGCAGCCGCACTCGCCCTCGTGGCGGGAGCCGCAGTCGGTGTCACGGCGCCGAGCCAGACCGCACAGGCGGCCGCGCCCGGCGACAAGGACGTCACCGCGGTGATGTTCGAGTGGAAGTTCTCGTCGATCGCCAAGGCCTGCACCGACACGCTCGGCCCCGCCGGGTACGGCTACGTGCAGGTCTCGCCCCCGCAGGAGCGCATCCAGGGCTCCACGTGGTGGACGGCCTACCAGCCCGTCAGCTACCGCATCGCCGGTCCCCTCGGCGACCGCGCCGCCTTCAAGAGCATGATCGACACCTGCCACTCGGCGGGCGTCAAGGTCGTCGCCGACACCGTCATCAACCACATGTCGGCCGGCAGCGGCACGGGCACCGGCGGGTCGTCGTACACCAAGTACAACTACCCCGGCATCTACTCGGCGTCCGACTTCGACAACTGCACGTCCGAGGTGAACAACTACCGGGACCGCTGGAACGTCCAGAACTGCGAGCTGGTCGGCCTCTCCGACCTGGACACGGGCGAGGAGTACGTGCGCGGCCGCATCGCCGCGTACATGAACGACCTGCTGTCGCTCGGTGTGGACGGCTTCCGCGTCGACGCCGCCAAGCACATGCCGGCCGCCGACCTGGCCAACATCAAGTCCCGGCTCAGCAACCCGAACGTCTACTGGAAGCAGGAGGTCATCCACGGCGCCGGCGAGGCCGTCTCGCCCGACGAGTACCTCGGCAACGGCGACGTGCAGGAGTTCCGCTACGCCCGCGAGCTGAAGCGGATGTTCACCGGCGACAAGCTCGCGTACCTGAAGAACTTCGGCGAGGCGTGGGGCTTCATGTCCTCCGGCCAGTCGGGCGTCTTCGTCGACAACCACGACACCGAGCGCGTCGGCGACACCCTCAACTACAAGAGCGGCGCCGCCTACACCCTGGCGAACGTCTTCATGCTCGCCTGGCCGTACGGCTCCCCGGACGTCCACTCCGGCTACGAGTGGTCGAACAAGGACGCCGGCGCCCCCAACGGCAACCAGGTCAACGCCTGCTACCAGGACGGCTGGAAGTGCCAGCACGACTGGCGCGAGATCAAGTCCATGGTCGGCTTCCGGAACGTGGCCCGCGGTCAGGGCGTCACGAACTGGTGGGACAACGGCAACAACGCCATCGCCTTCGGGCGCGGCACCAAGGCGTACGTGGCCATCAACCACGAGGGCGGCTCGCTGACCCGGACGTTCCAGACCTCGCTGCCCGCGGGCACGTACTGCGACGTCCAGAGCAACACGCCGGTCACGGTCGACGGCTCCGGCCGCTTCACCGCCACCCTCGGCGCCCGCACGGCCCTCGCCCTGCACGTCGGCGCGACCTCCTGCGGCGGCGGCCCCGTCACCCCGCCGCCGGCCGACGGCTCGGGCGCGTCGTTCAACGTCGACGCCACCACCAGCCTCGGCCAGAACATCCACGTCACCGGCAACCACGCCGCCCTCGGCAACTGGAACCCGGCCGCCGCGCCCAAGCTGGACCCGTCCGCCTACCCGGTGTGGAAGCTGGACCTGACCCTGCCGGCCGGCACCACCTTCGAGTACAAGTACGTCCGCAAGGACGCCGCCGGCAACGTCACCTGGGAGAGCGGCGCCAACCGCGTCGCGACCGTCCCGGCCAGCGGCAAGGTGACCCTCACCGACACCTGGCGGAACTGACCCGCACCGACCCGGCCCCGCACCTCCCCGTGCGGGGCCGGCCCTCCACCGGCCCCCGCGGCTGACCGCCGGACCGGCACCACCGGCCCCCGCGCCTCCCCGCGCAGGACCGGCACCACCGGCCCCCGCACCGGGCCGCGAGCCCGCCACCAGCGGGCCCCGCGCCCACGGGGGGTGCGGGGCCCGCGCCCCCACGCCACCACCGAGCCCCGCACCCGGCCCGGGTGCGGGGCCTCCTCCCGTACGACCCTCACCGAGGAGAACCCGCCTTGACACGCCCGAGCCTCCCGGCACGCCACCGGCGGCGGCGCCCGACGCGCAGAGCGGTGGCCGCCCTCGCGGCGGCGACGCTCACCGCGCTGGCCGTCCCCGCCGTCCAGGCGAGCGCCGCGCCCCGGCCGCCCGCGCCGCCGTCCGACCGGCAGCTGGCCGCGGAGCCCGCCCGGCACGACCTGACCCGCGAGCAGTTCTACTTCGTGCTGCCCGACCGGTTCGCCAACGGCGACCCGCGCAACGACCGCGGCGGTCTCACCGGCACCCGGCTCACCACCGGCTACGACCCCACCGACAAGGGCTTCTACCAGGGCGGTGACCTCAAGGGCCTCACCGACCGGCTCGACTACATCAAGGGCCTCGGCACCACCGCCATCTGGCTCGCCCCGATCTTCAAGAACCAGCCCGTGCAGGGCCAGGGCGAGAACGCCTCCGCCGGGTACCACGGCTACTGGATCACCGACTTCACCCAGGTCGACCCGCACTTCGGCACCAACGCCGACCTGGAGCGCCTGATCGACAAGGCCCACGCCAAGGGCATGAAGGTCTTCTTCGACGTCATCACCAACCACACCGCCGACGTCATCGACTACGAGGAGAAGTCCTACGAGTACCTCTCCAAGGGAGCCTTCCCCTACCTGACCGAGGACGGCCGGCCCTTCGACGACGCCGACTACGCCGACGGGACACGACGCTTCCCCAGGACGGACCTCGACTCCTTCCCGCGCACGCCCGTCGTCGCCCCCGGCAAGAAGGACGCCAAGGTCCCGGCCTGGCTCAACGACCCGTCGATGTACCACAACCGGGGCGACTCCACCTTCGCCGGGGAGTCCTCCACGCACGGTGACTTCGTCGGCCTGGACGACCTGTGGACCGAGCGCCCCGAGGTCGTCGAGGGCATGGAGAAGATCTACCAGCGCTGGGTGCGCGACTTCGGCATCGACGGCTTCCGCATCGACACCGTCAAGCACGTCAACACCGAGTTCTGGACCCAGTGGGCCACGGCGCTCGACAAGTACGCCGCGGACCGGGGCCGCGAGGACTTCTTCATGTTCGGCGAGGTGTACTCCTCCGACACCGACATCACCTCGCACTACGTGCGCGAGGGCCGCCTCGACGCCACCCTGGACTTCCCCTTCCAGGAGGCCGCCCGCCAGTACGCCTCCCAGGGCGGCTCCGCGGCGAAGCTCGCCGGGCTGTTCGGCGACGACCACAAGTACACGACCGACAAGGCCAACGCCTACGAGACGGTCAACTTCCTCGGCAACCACGACATGGGCCGCTTCGGCGCGTTCCTCAAGCAGGACAACGCCAAGGCGTCCGACGCCGAACTCCTCAAGCGGTACACCCTCGCCAACGAGCTGATGTTCCTCAGCCGCGGCAACACGGTCGTCTACGCGGGCGACGAGCAGGGCTTCACCGGCCCCGGCGGCGACAAGGACGCCCGCCAGACCCTCTTCGCCTCGCGGGTCGCCGACTACCTGGACGACGACCAGATCGGCACCGACCGCACCCACGCCGCCGACGCGTACGACGCCCGCCACCCCCTGTACCGGCGGATCGCCGCGCTCGCCCAGCTCCGCAAGGCCCACCCGGCCCTCGCCGACGGCACGCAGATCGAGCGGTACGCGGACCAGGGCGCCGGCGTGTACGCGTTCTCCCGCGTCGACGCCAAGGCCCGCACCGAGTACGTCGTCGCCGTCAACAACGCCACCGCGGCGAAGACCGTCGAGCTGGCCACCGAGTCGGCCGGCACCGCCTTCCGGCCCGTCCACGGCGACGCGAAGGCGGTGACCAGCGGCACCGACCGGAAGATCACGGTCACCGTCCCGGCCCTGTCGGCCGTCGTCCTCAAGGCCGCCAAGCCCCTCGCCGCCCCGGCCGCCCCGCCCACCGTCGACCTGAAGGCCCCCGCAGCGGGCGCCTCCGGCACCGTGCGGGTCACCGCCGACGTGGACGGCGGACAGCTCAACCGGGTCGTCTTCGCCGCCCAGCAGGGCAACGGCAGGTGGCAGGTCCTCGGCTCCGCCGACCACGCCCCGTACACCGTCACCCACAAGATCACCGCCCCGGCCGGCACCCCGGTCCGCTACAAGGCCGTCGCCGTCGACACGGCCGGCCGCACCGCGAGCGACCTCGCCGCCACCACCGCCGGCCAGGCCCCCGCCACCCCCGCTCCGAGCGCCACCCAGCGCGACTACGCGATCGTCCACTACAAGCGCGCCGACGGCGACTACACCGACTGGCGCCTGTACACCTGGGGCGACATCGCCGAGGGCGAGGCCAAGCCCTGGCCGGAGGGGCAGCCCTTCACCGGCCGCGACGCCTACGGCGCCTTCGCCTACGTCAAGCTGAAGCCGGGCGCCTCCAGCGTCGGCTACCTCGTCATCGACAAGGACGGCAACAAGGACGTCTCCACCGACCGGACCATCGACCTGTCGAAGACGGGCCAGGTCTGGATCGAGCAGGGCAAGGACGCCGCCCTCGACGAGCCGCCCGCCGGCGCCTACCCGCCGCAGGACACCTCCAAGGCCGTCCTGCACTACCACCGCCCCGACGGCGCCTACGACGGCTGGGGCCTGCACGTGTGGACCGGCGCCGCGACGCCCACCGACTGGTCCAAGCCGCTGATGCCCGTCCGCACCGACGCCTACGGCGCCGTGTACGAGGTGCCGCTCGCCCAGGGCGCCACGTCGCTGAGCTACATCCTCCACAAGGGCGACGAGAAGGACCTGCCCACCGACCAGTCCCTCGACATCGCCTCCGACGGCCGCGAGGTGTGGATGCTCGCCGGGCAGCCCAAGTACCTGCTGCCGCAGCCCAAGGGCGGCGGCGCCGCCCTCGACCTCGGCAAGTCCGCGGCCGTGTGGATCGACGGGACGACCGTCGCCTGGAACGGCTCGCCCACCGCGGCCTCCAGCCAGCTCGTGTACTCGCCGACCGGCACGCTCGCCGTGAAGGACGGCGTCCTCACCGGCGAGGACCGCGCCCACTGGCTCCGCCTGAACCGCACGGCGCTCACCGACGCCCAGAAGGCCGCCTTCCCGCACCTGGCGAAGTACACCGCGTACTCCGTCGACCCGCGCGACCGCGACCGGATCCGCACCGCCCTGCGCGGCCAGCTCGTCGCCACCCAGCGCGCCGCCAACGGCGCCCTGCTCACGGCGACCGGCGTGCAGACCGCGGGCGCCCTCGACGCCCTGTACGGCGAGAAGGCCAGGACGAAGGCGCTCGGCCCGGTCTTCAGGAAGGGCACGCCCACCCTGTCCGTCTGGGCGCCGACCGCCCAGACCGTCGCCCTCGAACTCGACGGCCGCACCGTCCCCATGCGGCGCGACGACACGACGGGCGTCTGGTCCGTGAAGGGCGCGAAGTCCTGGACGGGCAAGCCCTACCGGTACGTCGTCAAGGTCTGGGCGCCCACCGTCGGCAAGATCGTCACCAACAGGGTCACCGACCCGTACTCCACCGCCCTCACCACCGACTCGGCGCGCAGCCTCGTCGTCGACCTCACCGCCCCCGAACTGGCCCCCAAGGGCTGGGACCGGCTGCGGAAGCCGGCCGCCGTCCCCCTGCGCGACGCGCAGATCCAGGAACTGCACGTCCGCGACTTCTCCGCCTCCGACCCCACGTCGAAGCACCCCGGCGGCTACCTCGCCTTCACCGACCGCGACTCGGCCGGGATGAAGCACCTGACGAAGCTCGCCCGCAGCGGCACCTCGTACGTGCACCTGCTCCCGGCCTTCGACATCGGCACCATCCCCGAGCGGAAGTCCGACCAGACCACCCCCGACTGCGACCTCGCCGCGCACCCCGCCGACTCCGCCGAGCAGCAGGAGTGCGTCACCAAGGCCGCGGCCAAGGACGCCTTCAACTGGGGCTACGACCCGCTGCACTACACCGTGCCCGAGGGTTCCTACGCCTCCGACCCCGAGGGGACCCGCCGCACCGTCGAGTTCCGGCGCATGGTCCAGTCCCTCAACGGCGCCGGTCTGCGCACCGTCATGGACGTCGTCTACAACCACACCGTCGCCGCCGGGCAGGACGACAAGTCCGTCCTCGACCGGATCGTGCCCGGCTACTACCAGCGGCTCCTCGCCGACGGCTCCGTCGCCACCTCCACCTGCTGCGCCAACACCGCGCCCGAGAACACCATGATGGGCAAGCTCGTCGTGGACTCGGTCGTCACCTGGGCGAAGGAGTACAAGGTCGACGGGTTCCGCTTCGACCTGATGGGGCACCACCCGAAGGAGAACATCCTCGCCGTCCGCGCGGCCCTGGACGCCCTGACCGTCGAGAAGGACGGCGTCGACGGCAAGAAGATCATCCTGTACGGCGAGGGCTGGAACTTCGGCGAGGTCGCCGACGACGCCCGCTTCGTCCAGGCCACGCAGAAGAACATGGCCGGCACCGGCATCGCCACCTTCTCCGACCGGGCCCGCGACGCGGTCCGCGGCGGCGGCCCCTTCGACGCCGACCCCGGCGTGCAGGGCTTCGCCTCCGGGCTGTACACCGAGCCCAACGGCTCCGCCGCCAACGGCACGGCCGCCGAGCAGAAGGCCCGCCTCCTGCACTACCAGGACCTCATCAAGGTCGGCCTGACCGGCAACCTCGCCGACTACACCTTCACCGACACCAGCGGCAAGCGCGTCAAGGGCGCCCAGGTCGACTACAACGGCGCCCCCGCCGGGTACGCCGCCGCCCCCGGCGAGGCCGTCGCCTACGCGGACGCCCACGACAACGAGACCCTGTACGACGCGCTGGCCTTCAAGCTCCCGGCCGCCACGTCCCCGGACGACCGGGCCAGGATGCAGGTCCTCGCCATGGCGACCGCCGCGCTCTCCCAGGGCCCCGCCCTGTCCCAGGCCGGCACGGACCTGCTGCGCTCCAAGTCCCTGGACCGCAACTCCTACGACAGCGGCGACTGGTTCAACGCCCTGCACTGGGACTGCCGCCTCGGCAACGGCTTCGGGCGCGGACTGCCGCCCGCCGCCGACAACGAGGACAAGTGGGAGTACGCCCGGCCGCTGCTCGCCTCGCCGTCCCTCAAGGCCGGCTGCGCGCAGATCGACGGCGCCTCGGCCGCCTACCGCGACCTGCTGACGATCCGCACCACCGAGCCGGCGTTCTCCCTCGCCACCGCGGAGCAGGTCCAGTCGGCCCTGTCGTTCCCGCTGTCCGGGCCGCGGGAGACGCCGGGCGTCATCACCATGCGCCTCGGCGACCTGGTCGTCGTCTTCAACGCCACGCCCGACCGGCAGAAGCAGACCGTACCGGCCCTCTCCGGCACGGGGTACGCCCTGCACCCGGTCCAGGCCGGCGGCGCCGACGCCGCGATCCGGACGGCCGCGTACGACAAGGCCACCGGGACCTTCACCGTCCCGGCCCGGTCCGTGGCGGTCTACAAGGCGGGCTGACCCCCCGCCCCCGACGGACGCGGCGCCCCCTTCCCGGACCGGGGAGGGGGCGCCGCGGCGTTCGGCGGGCTTGCCCGGGCGGCCGGGGGCGGGTGAAGGTGGGGCATGCCGCAGATCACCGTCGACTACTCCGCCGACCTCCGCGACGCCTTCGACCGCCGGGGCTACGCCACGGCCCTGCACCCCGTCGTCGTGGCGGCCGTCGCCGCCCGCCCCGAGGCGTGCAAGACCCGCATCCGCCCCGTCGAGGAGTACGCCGTCGGGGACGGCACCGGCCGCGACGCCGTCGTCCATGTGGAGATCGCCCTGGCGGCCGGGCGCACCGGCGAGGCGAAGGACCGCCTCGCGCGGGCCGCCGCCGCGCTCGTACGCGAGCACCTCGCGCCCGTGGACGGGCTCACCGTCCACGTCTCCGCGGAGGTGCGGGACCTCGCCCCGGCCTACCGCACGGCCTGAGCCGCCCCGCCCCGGCCGTCCGGACCGGCCACGGCCTCCGGACCGGCGTCGTCCCCGGCCCCCGCACCCGCACCGCCCCCGGAACCGCCCCCGGAACCGGCCCCGGCTCCGGAACCGGCCCCGGCGACCAGGGTGACCAGCCGCCCGACCAGCTCGCCGAACGGCCCGTCGGCCGGCTCGTCCGCGAGCATCCCGGCGACGAACCCGGCCATCTCCCCGTCGTACGCGGCGCTCACCGCGACCAGCGCGCCGAAGTCGTGCACGAGCTGCCGCTCCAGCTCGGCGCGCGGGATGCGCCGCCCGTCCAGCCAGATCAGCGCCGTCGACTCGGCCAGCGCCACCCACGACCGCACCACCAGGTCCAGCCGCGCGGGCGGCCGGCCGCGCACCCCGAGGTGGTCCATGACGTGGTCGTACGCCGCCTGCCGCACCCCGTCGATCACCGCGTGCGCCGCCGGCACCCGCCCGGCCGGGCGGGACGCGTCGGCCGGGCAGGCCGGGCCGCCGCGCATCAGCGCCGCGAAACCGGCCCCGTGCTCCTCCACGAAGTCGAAGAACCGGCCCATCACCCGCAGCAGCCGCGCCCCGACCGGGCCTTCGCGCGGCTCCGCGAACCGGGCGGTCAGCTCGTCGGCGGCCCGCCGCAGCGCCGCCTCGTACAGGCTGTGCTTGCCGGGGAAGTAGTGGTAGACGAGCGGCCGGGAGATGCCCGCGGCGGCGGCGATCTCGTCGATGGACACCTCGTCGGGGGACCGGCTGCCGAACAGCTCCAGCGCGACGTCGATGAGCTGCTGCCTGCGCTCCTCGACGCCCATCCGCCTGCGCACCCCGGTCGTCATGCGAACAGGGTAGCGGCGGCCCTTCGAACGGCGGTGCCCGTACGGTCGGTTACGCTCCGGGGCATGACCACAGCGGACCAGAGGACCTCCGGCCCGGCGGACGCCGGCACCGGCGATGCGGCCGAGGACGCCGCCGGGGACGGCGGGGCCACCGCCGTGGACGGCGCGCGGACCGGGGACGCCAGGCACCCGGAGGGCGGGAAGGACCCGGAGGGCGGGAAGGACCCGAGGGGCGGGAAGGACGCCGGGAGCGCCGAAGCCCCCGGGCAGTCCGCGGACGCCGAGGGCGAGGCGGCCGAAGAGGGCGAGGCGGTCGAGGAAGCCGAGGACGCGCCCGACGGGCTGACGCCCCGCCAGGCGAGGCGGCTGCGGGTCGCCGTCGCGACGGTCGTGCTGGTCAGCCTCGCCGTCGTCCTCGCCCTGCGGCTCGCCAGCCGTACCTCGGTCCTCGTCGTCGGCGTGTACGGCCTGGCGATGATCCTGTGCGGCGTGGTGATCGAGCTGAGCCGCCACGGCCGCACCCGCCTCGGCACATGGCTGCTCGGCACCGGTCTGCTGGCCGCCCTCGCCGCCGACTGGCTGCTGCTGCCGTAACGGGCGCCGCCGTACCGGGTACCGCCGTAACGGATACCGCCGTGGCGGCCGCCGCCGTAAGGGGGCGTGCCGTACGCGACCGGCGTCGGCCGACCGGTGACGCCGGAGTGCCGGGGCGCCGGAGTGCCGGGGCGCCGCCCACCCGGCACGGCCACCGCCGCCGGCTCAGCGCAGCGCGTCGATCCGCGTCCCGTCCTCCAGCTCACCGGTCAGCTCCGCCTTCGCGCCCCGCTCCGCCTCGACGGCGAGCAGCCGCCCGTCGGCCTCGCCCTCGACCCCGCCCGAGGTGGCCAGCGACGCGACGCCCGGGCTCCCCGCCGCCAGTACGTACCAGCGGCCCGCCGGGTCCTTCCACAGCACCCCCGCCAGGACGCGCGGTTCGCGCGGCCCGCAGGCCGGGGAGTCCTCCGCCCTCGCCGCGACGGCGCCCGGCGTCAGCGGCTCGCCCGGCGCGGCGTCCGGAGCGGGCGGCTGGAACTGCGCCAGCACCCTGCTGCCGGGGCCCCGCCAGGTCTCGGCGCGGGTGCACAGCCACGTCGCCGTGCCGGTGCCCGTGCCGGGCAGCTCCTGCTCGGCGTACCGCCACGAGTTGACCGACCGCACGCCCATCGCCCGCATCGACGGCAGCATGCACGCCGTGCGCGCCCACTCCCGCCGCGCCGCCTCGCCCGCCACGTCCACCGGCCTGCCCGGAGCGCCCGACGTGAGCCGTACGGGGACGATCTCGCCCAGGTCGGTGAGGACCCGCGTACCGTCCCCGTCCCTGACCTCCAGCACGTCCCACGAGCGGCAGTCGCTCGCCGCGGCCGGGGTCTGCGACGGCGCGGTGACGCCCGCCGCGTTCCGCTCCAGCGGCCGGGCCTCCGCGTCCGGCAGCAGCAGGTCCCGCACGGCGACGCCCCGCACCCACGGCGCCGTCAGATACCGCACGTTGGCATGGGTGCGGCCGACCACCAGGGCCGCCGACGCGGCGGTGTCCGCGCCGTCCGTACGGGCGAAGTCCAGCGCCGCCGCCTCCGTGCCGTCCACCGGCTCCGCGTACCGCACGGCCCGCAGCCCGTCGTGGAAGAGCACCACCCGCGCCCCGTCCACCTCGCCCGCGTACAGCAGCTGCGGCGGGCCCATCGGCGGTCCCGGCAGCGTGCCCGGCGTCGCCGACGCCCGCACCTGCGCGCCGGGCCGCGCCCACACCGCCAGCGCCCGCCGCAGCAGCGCCGCGTCGTCCACCAGCGCGCCCCGCGCCGGCCACACCGAGAAGTCCGCGCGGGACGAGCGCTGCCACGCGGCCGGGGCGACCCGCCGCAGCTTCGCCGGGTCCAGCGCCGCCTCCGACGCCGGGTTGCGCGCGTACGGCGGGGCCGCCGCGCCGTCCGGCCCCCAGCCCCCGCCCGGCAGGCCCAGCAGCGCCCCGCACACCACGAGGGCGGCGCCCGCCGCGAGCGCCGCCCTCGTGTGCTGGCGCCGCCGCATCAGGTCCGTGGGCCGCGCCTGGAGGGAGCACGGGTCGAACTCCGGCGACTCCAGCAGCGCCCCGCCCGGCCCGTCCGCCGCCAGCCGGTCGGCCTCCGCCAGGGCCCCGTCCGGGTCGGAGGCGCCCGCCGCGACGAGCATCCGCCGCACCTCGGCGTCGCCCTGCCGCTCCAGGCGGCGCAGCACGTACGCGGCCCGGCCCGCGCCCGACAGGTCCGCCAGCCGCTGGTCCAGCGCCAGCTCCTCGGCGCCGCCCGAGCGGGGGAACAGCCGCAGCCCCCACACGAGGGGCAGCAGCGGCGGCAGCTGCGCCCGCTTCGGCCAGGCCCGGCGGCGCAGCGGCAGCCCGGCCTCCAGGGCCTGGCGCAGCACCCGGCCGCGCACGTAGGCGTACCCCGGGTCGACGGCGTCCTCGGGCCGCCGCCGCTGCGCCGGCATCCCCGCCTCGTCGCCCACCGCCGTGCGCCGTCGCGGCAGCGAGCGCTGCACCAGCGCGTGGGCGGTGAGGACGCGCCGGTTGCGGCCGAGGGACGGCGGCAGCACCAGATAGGCGATGCGGACCAGCCGCGGATAGTGCTCGACGAGCGCCGCCTCGGCCTGTTCCACGTCCACGGGGGCGGCGGCCACCGCGCGGGACTCCGCGGTCTTGACGCTGTGCTGGGCTTCCTGGGTGCTCACGCCCAGCGCAACGAGCGACGCTGGGACAAGTCACCGCCCGCCCCCGCCTCCCGGCCTCACCACGCGCCCCGTCCACGGGCCTTGACCCCCCGCCCCGTGCACGCGCCGCGCGTCCGCGCGCCGCGCCCCGGCGCCTGCCTCAGCCGCCGCGCCCCCACGCCCGCACCCCCAGGCCGGCCACCCCCGCGCGGCTACAGCTCCAGGACCTTCGCCTCCACCTCGGGGCTGATGCCCACCGGGTCGCGGTCCGGGCGCTGGGGCGCCGTGCCGCCCAGACCGCACAGCCACGCCCATGTGTCGGCGACGGTCTCCTCCACGGGGCGGCACCGCAGGCCGGAGGCGAGGGCCTTGCTCACGTCGGCGCCGTGCATCGCGTCGTGCGTCTCGCCCGGCGGAATCCACACGGGCAGCCCCGTCCACGGCTCGACGCCCGCCGCGAGGATCCGGGCGGGCGGCGTCCAGCGCAGCTCGGCGCCGGAGCCGGTCACCCGCACGCACGCCTCCAGCAGGGCCCCCATCGTGGTGTGCCCCGGCCGGCTCACCACGTCGTACGGCCCCGCCAGCCCGCCCTCGGCGGCGTCCAGGAGCCAGCCGGCGAGGTCCCGCGCGTCGATGTACTGCAACGGCAGGTCGTGCGGGCCGGGCGCGAGGACGGGGCCGCCGCGCGCGATCCGGGTCAGCCACCAGGGCAGGCGGCCCACGTTCTCCCCGGGGCCGAGGATGAGCCCGGCCCGCGCCAGCAGGGACCGCTCGGGGCCGAAGGCGCCGATCGCCGCCAGTTCGCCGCCCCGCTTGGCCCGCGCGTACGGCACGTCGCCGCCGTCGTCCGGCGACGCCTCCACCACCGGCTTGTCCTCCCGCAGTTCGGCCACCATCGGCCACTCGTACACCGAGCAGCTCGACACGTACCCGTACCAGCCGGCCCGGCCGGCCAGCAGCCGGGCCGCGTCCCGCACCGCCGACGGCGCGCCCGACCAGGTGTCGACCACCGCGTCCCACCCGCCCTCGCGCAGCGCCTCCAGGCCCGCCCCGTCGGGCAGGGACCGGTCGCCCCGCAGCACCGCCGCACCGGGCGGCGGTTCGTGCCGCCCCCGGTGGAACACCGTCACGTCCCATGCGCGGGCGAGCGCCGCCTCCGCCACGGCCCGCCCCACGAACTCCGTACCACCCAGGATCAGAAGCCTCATGCCTCCGAGCCTGCCCCGCCGCCGCCACCGCGCGCAGCGCTTCCGCTACCGGAGGAACACCCGGCACCACGACCTCCGACCGCCCACACGCCTCCCGCCCGCGCCACCCGCCCCCGCCCGGCGCCCGACCGCCCCGCCTCGGACCCCCGCCCACCGCCAAGCCCCCCGCCCGCTCCCGCACCGACGACAGGGCGCCCCCGGCCGGAACGTTCCGGCCGGGGGCGCCCCCGTGCGTGCGGGCGGGATCAGACCTGCCCGGCCTTCTCCAGCGCCGCGCAGCAGGTGTCCACCAGCAGGCGGGTCACCACGTACGGGTCGACGTTCGCGTTGGGGCGGCGGTCCTCGATGTACCCCTTGCCGTCCTTCTCCACCTGCCACGGGATGCGGACGGACGCGCCGCGGTCGGAGACGCCGTAGCTGTACCGGTCCCACGGGGCCGTCTCGTGCAGGCCGGTCAGGCGCTCGTCGACGCCCGCGCCGTAGTTCTTCACGTGGTCCAGCGGCTTGGAGCCCTCGCCGAGCGCCTCGCACGCGGTGATGATCGCGTCGTAGCCCTCGCGCATCGCGCGCGTGGAGAAGTTGGTGTGGGCGCCCGCGCCGTTCCAGTCGCCCTTCACCGGCTTGGGGTGCAGCGTCGCGGAGACCTCGAAGTCCTCGGCCGTGCGGTAGAGCAGCCAGCGGGCGATCCACAGCTGGTCGGCGACGGTGACCGGGTCGAGCGGGCCCACCTGGAACTCCCACTGGCCCGGCATGACCTCGGCGTTGATGCCGGATATGCCCAGGCCCGCCGCGAGGCAGTGGTCGAGGTGCGCCTCCACGATGTCGCGGCCGTGGATCTCGTCCGCGCCGACACCGCAGTAGTAGCCGCCCTGCGGGGCGGGGAAGCCGCCGTCGGGGAAGCCGAGCGGGCGGTGGCCCTTGAAGAAGGTGTACTCCTGCTCGATGCCGAAGATCGGCTCCTGCCCGGCGTACCGCTCGGCGACCTCGGCGAGCTCCGCCCGCGTGTTGGTGGAGTGCGGGGTCATGTCCGTGTTCAGGACCTCGCACAGCACCAGGATGTGCTCGCCGCCGCGGATCGGGTCCGGGCAGGAGTACACGGGGCGCAGGACGCAGTCGGAGGCGTGGCCCTCGGCCTGGTTGGTGCTGGACCCGTCGAAGCCCCACAGCGGGAGCTCCGCGACGCCGGCGACCGAGCCGTCCAGGATCTTCGTCTTGGAGCGGAGCTTGGCGGTCGGCTCGGTGCCGTCGATCCAGATGTACTCGGCCTTGATGCTCACGGGTCCCGTCCTTCGCGCGGTGCAGCGGTATGCCGCGCAGCTTGGCAACACGGGATTACCCGTCCGTTGCCCGTGTGTGAACCCCGTGTTACCCGGCCTCCCCCCGCGCCGCCCGCACCCGCCGGCCCACCGCGTGCGCGTCCGGCAGCCCACCGAACCCGGCCCGCGGGACCGCCCCGCCGGATCCGGGCGGCCGGCTCCCCGTGCCTCCGCGTCCCGTGACCGCCCCCTCCCGCCTCCCGCAGCCCCCCGCCTCCCGCAGCCCCCGGCCGATCCCCCCACCCTGGCGTCAGCCGCCCGTACTCCCGCCGCCGTCCGGACGCGCGCGCCCGCGGGCGCCGTCCTCCCCGGTCTCCGCCAGGAGCCCGCCCACGCCCAGCAGGAACCGCCGCACCGCGTCCCGGTCCCGCTCGTCGAAGCCGCGCAGCAGCTCCACGGTGCCGTCGACGAGCGGCCCGAAGTGCTCCCGGCCCAGCACCTTGGCCCCCTCGCGCACCCTCAGCAGCACCCGTCGCCGGTCCCCGGCGTCGCGCACCCGTGCGAGGTGGCCGAGCCGTTCGAGCCGGTCGATCACGGCGGTGGTCCCGGCCGAGTTGATCCCCAGCCGCGCGCCGAGCAGCCCCGGGGTGGCGTCCTCCCCGTTCCGCTCCGCGTCCAGCAGGCAGATCAGGGCCCGCACGTCGGTGGTGTGCATGCCGTTCCGCGCGGCGAACTCCGCCTGCCGCAGGCCGTACTCGACGGTCACGGCCCTCAGCAGATGGAAGATCCGCAGTTCCTCGCCCTCGGGCTCCATCCGGTGCACCTCCACCCCTGGAATCTCTCGCTGGGCGAGACTATCGTCCAGCGAGAGGGTGCCGGAAGGGCGAGCGGCGGAGAGGTGAGTGGACCATGCCGGCAGCGCGAGACCGTACCGGCCGCCGACGCGACCGCGGGCGGCCCTTCGACCGGGCGGAGTTCCTCAGGGCGTACGACGCGGTCGTCGCCGCCCGCTGGCCCGCCGGCACCACCGGGTCCACCGTGCCGACGCGGTACGGACCCACGTACGTCCACAGCCACGGCCCACGGGACGCGCCGCCCGTCGTCCTGCTCCACGGGGGCGGCACCACCTCCACGGTCTGGTTCGGCACCGCCGCCGCGCTGGGCCGCACCCGGCGCGTCCACGCCGTCGACCTGATCGGCGACCCCGGCCGCAGCGTGCCCGGTCCCGGCGACCCGCCCGTGCGGACGGTCGCGGACCTCACGGCGTGGCTGGACGCGGTGCTCGACGGCCTCGGCGCCGGACGGGTGTCGCTGTGCGGGCACTCCTACGGGGCGTGGATCGCGCTGCACCACGCCGTGCACGCCCCGTCGCGCGTCGACCGGCTGGTCCTGCTCGACCCGACGAACTGCTTCACCGGCTTCAGCCCCCGCTACCTGCTGCGCGCCCTGCCGACGCTGCTGCGTCCGACCCCCGCCCGCACCCGCGCCTTCCTGCGGTGGGAGACCGCCGGGGCGGCGCTCGACGAGACGTGGCTGAGGCTGGAGGGGCACACCGCACGCTTCCCGGCCGCGAGACCGGTCACGGGCCCCCGCCCGGACCTGCGGGCGCCGAACGGGCCGCTGCCGCCGACGCTGGTGCTCCTGGCGGGACGGTCGCGTGCGCACGCCGTACGCAGGGTGGCCGCGGCGGCCGGGAAGGTCCCGGCCGTCACGGTCGGGACGCTCCCCGACGCCACGCACCACACCCTCCCGCTGGCGCCGCCGCCGGGCACGGACCGCCGGGTGGCGCAGTTCCTGAGCGGCGGGGACGGGGGCGGTCCCGGGGCGTGACGCGTCCCGCGCGGCGGGAGCTACGAGCGGGACAGGGCGTCCCGTACCGCCTCCTCGGAGCGGCCGACGACCGCCGTGCCGTCGTCGGCGGTGATGAGGGGCCGCTGGATGAGCTTCGGGTGCGCGGCGAGCGCCTCCACCCACCGGTCGCGCGAGGCCGCGTCGCGCGGCCACGCCGTGAGGCCCAGCTCCCTCGCCTCCTGCTCCCCGGTGCGCGTGATGTCCCACGGCTCCAGCCCGAGGCGGTCCAGCACCGCGCGGATCTCGTCGGCGGACGGCACGTCCTCCAGGTACCGGCGGACGGTGTACTCGGCGCCCTCCTCGTCGAGGAGGCGCAGCGCGCTCCGGCACTTGGAACAGGCGGGATTGATCCAGATCTCCATGCCGCAACCGTACCCGCCGGCCCCCGCAAACCCCCTCCGACCAGGGTCGATTGTCAGTGCCCGCCGGTAGAATCGAGGTATTCGGTGAGGGCCCGGGGGAGGGCTCTCACACCCCGCACCGGGAGGTCGCCGATGGCCGTCGCCACCGTCACGCCACTGCCCCTCGAACCCTGGACGCCCCTGCGGAAGAAGCCGCTCCCGGCCGGCCGGCCGCGCGAGTGGTACGTCTCCCACAACCGCCGCCTGAAGGCCATGCGCCTGGCGATAGCCCTGCTCGACTCGGGCGTCTACCTCGCCGCCAGGGCCGACGACAGGACGATCCGCGCGACCGCGCACGAGCTCGGCATCCACCCGCCGTCCGCCACGACGTGCCGCATGGTCCGCGCCCTGATCCGCTCCAGCCTCTGACCGCCCCCGCCCCCGCCCCCGTCCCCGCCCCGCCGCGGGCGGGGCGGGGACGGCGAACGGCCGCCGGCCGCGCCCCGAGGAGGGCGCGGCCGGCGGCCGAGAGGCGGTGCGGGGCGGCCTGCAAGGCGCCCGCGGGCACCGTCAGAGGTCGAAGTACAGCTCGAACTCGTGGGGGTGCGGGCGGAGCTGGATGGGCTCGATCTCGTGGGTGCGCTTGTAGTCGATCCAGGTCTCGATCAGGTCGGGCGTGAAGACGCCGCCCGCCTGGAGGTACTCGTTGTCGGCCTCCAGGGCGTCGAGGACCGCGGAGAGGGTCGTCGGGACCTGGGCGACACCCGCGTGCTCCTCGGGGGCCAGCTCGTACAGGTCCTTGTCGATCGGCTCCGCCGGCTCGATCTTGTTCTTGATGCCGTCCAGGCCCGCGAGGAGGAGGGCCGAGAAGGCCAGGTACGGGTTGGAGGACGGGTCCGGCGCGCGGAACTCGACGCGCTTGGCCTTCGCGTTCGAGCCGGTGATCGGGATGCGCATCGCGGCCGAGCGGTTGCGCTGCGAGTACACCAGGTTCACCGGCGCCTCGAAGCCCGGCACCAGGCGGTGGTACGAGTTGACCGTCGGGTTGGTGAAGGCCAGCAGCGACGGGGCGTGCTTCAGGATGCCGCCGATGTAGTAGCGGGCCATGTCCGACAGGCCGGCGTAGCCCTGCTCGTCGTAGAAGAGCGGCTGGCCGCCGGACCACAGGGACTGGTGGACGTGCATGCCCGAACCGTTGTCACCGAAGATCGGCTTCGGCATGAAGGTCGCGGTCTTGCCGTTGCGCCAGGCGACGTTCTTCACGATGTACTTGAAGAGCATCAGGTCGTCGGCCGCGGCGAGCAGCGTGTTGAACTTGTAGTTGATCTCCGCCTGGCCGGCGGTGCCGACCTCGTGGTGCTGGCGCTCGACCTCCAGGCCGGCCTTCTCCAGCTCCAGGGAGATCTCCGCGCGCAGGTCGGCGAAGTGGTCGACCGGCGGGGCCGGGAAGTAGCCGCCCTTGTAGCGGACCTTGTACCCGCGGTTGTCCTCCAGCGCGCCGGTGTTCCAGGCGCCCGCCTCGGAGTCGATGTGGTAGAAGCCCTCGTTCGCGGAGGTGCTGAAGCGGACCGAGTCGAAGACGTAGAACTCCGCCTCGGGACCGAAGAACGCGGTGTCGGCGATGCCGGTGGAGGCCAGGTAGGCCTCCGCCTTCTTCGCGATGTTGCGCGGGTCGCGGCTGTACTGCTCACCCGTGATCGGGTCGTGGATGAAGAAGTTGATGTTCAGCGTCTTGTCCCGGCGGAACGGGTCGAGACGCGCCGTCGACAGGTCCGCGCGCAGCGCCATGTCGGACTCGTGGATGGCCTGGAAACCGCGGATCGACGAGCCGTCGAAGGCCAGCTCCTCGGCCGGGTCGAAAGCCTTGGCCGGGATCGTGAAGTGCTGCATCACGCCAGGCAGGTCGCAGAAGCGGACATCGACGAACTTGACGTCCTCGTCCGCGATGAACTTCTGGGCTTCGTCGGCGTTCTGGAACATCCAACTCCTCCTACTCCCACCCTGGGGGAGGGCGGGGTTGCAGCTCGTCCGTGTGCCAGTGCGGTGGCCCACGCTGGTCCCGACCCTAGGGACGGGGCATTTCTCAGGCATGACCCATTTGTTTCGCACAAGTTAACCGGTCGGCCCCCGGGTACCCGCGGGCGACGCGGGGGAAGCGTGCCGCGGGACGGCCCGGCCCGGCCCGCGGTGATCGCGGAGGGCCGCAGTACCGTGTACGGGTGGACAACAGGCATGTCATCGGATCGTGGCTCTCCGGCCCCCGCGCGGCGGCCGAGGAGATGGGCGCCGACTTCGGCTACCGCGGCGAGCGGCTCGGGCTGCCGGAGGAGGGCCCCGGTTCCGTCGCGCCCCTCGGGCGGCGCTTCGGCGCCCTCTTCGTCGACTGGTCGCTGTGCATGCTCATCGCATACGGGCTGATCACCCGAGGTGACTGGAGCGCGTCGGGGAACTGGGCCCTGGGCGTGCTGTTCGTCCTCGGCCTCCTCACCGTGGGCACCGTCGGCAGCACGCCCGGCAAGCGGCTCCTCGGGCTGCGCGTCATCGCCGAGGACGGGCAGCGCCTCGGTTTCGGCCGCGCCGCCGTCCGCACGGCCCTGCTGTGCCTGGCGATCCCGGCCCTGATCTGGGACCGCGACGGCCGCGGCCTCCACGACCGGCTCGCCCGCGCGGTCCAGGTGCGGATGATGTAGCCCGGCCGGCCCTCCGGCCGGGTGCCGGTCCGGGCGCCGGACGGCCCGTCGGCCGGGTGCCGGTCGGCCCGTCGGCCGGGTGCCGGACGCGGTACCGGAGGACGGGGGCACGGGCCGGACGGCGGCCTGCGCGCGCGAGCGGCACCGGACGCGGCGCCGGTCGGCCCGGCGCACGGCGGTGCCCGAAGGACGTGCAGACACGTACGGGAATACGCGCGTACGGGCGTGCGAGCGGGGAGGGGGCGACCGCGTCATCGCGGTCGCCCCCTCCCTTTCCGGTCGGATCGTGTCAGCGCATCTTCCCGCCGCGCGGCATGCGCATGCCCTTCGGCATGGGACCCTTCGGAATCGGCATGTTGCTCATCAGGTCGCCCATGGCCCGCAGCCGGTCGTTGACCGACGTGACCTGCGCCGCGGTCAGCACGCGCGGCAGCTTCAGCATCGTCGTGCGGACCTTCTTCAGCGGCACCTGGCCCTCGCCGTCGCCGACGACGATGTCGTGCACCGGCACGTCCACCACGATCCGGGCCATCCGCTTCTTCTCGGCCGCGAGCAGGCTCTTGAGCCGGTTCGGGTTGCCCTCGGCGACCAGGACGATGCCGGCCCGCCCGACCGCCCGGTGGATCACGTCCTGGCTGCGGTTCATCGCCACCGCCGGGGTGGTCGTCCAGCCGCGGCCCACGTTCTGCAGGACGGCCGCGGCGGCGCCCGGCTGGCCCTCCATCTGCCCGAAGGCAGCCCGCTCGGCCCGCCGCCCGAAGACGATCGCCATCGCGAGGAAGGCCAGCAGGAAGCCCAGGATGCCCAGGTAGACCGGGTGCCCGATCAGGAAGCCGATCCCGAGGAGGGCGCCGAACACGACGATACCCACGCCCGCGATGACGAGCCCGACCTTCGGGTCGCTCCGCCGGGTCATCTTGTACGTCAGAGCGATCTGCTTCAGTCGCCCGGGGTTCGCAGCGGCGTCACCGCTGTCTGAATTCGACTTCCTCGCCATGCTCTGAAGTTTACGTGTCCGGCGCCGCCCGGCTCGCCGCGGCCTCCCGTACGGCCCCGCGGGGGCCGCGGGGCCCGTACGCGGACGGCCCGGCGCCGTCCGTACGCCGGGGTCCGGCGGGCCTCCGCCCGCCGGACCCCGGCCCACGCATCGGCCACCGGGCCGTATCGCACCGCCGCGGCGGCCGTACCGCCCCGCGGCGCGGGGTCACACCGCCGGGGCGGCCTTTGCCGACGCGCCGCGCGCCTCCATGGCCTGCTGGAACAGCCGGCCGGCGCGGTACGAGGAGCGGACCAGCGGGCCCGACATGACACCGGAGTAGCCGATCTCCTCGGCCTCCTCCTGCAGCTCCACGAACTCCTGCGGCTTCACCCACCGCTCCACCGGGTGGTGGCGCACGGACGGACGCAGGTACTGGGTGATGGTGATCAGCTCGCAACCGGCCTCGTGCAGGTCGTGCAGCGCCTCGCTGATCTCCTCACGGGTCTCGCCCATGCCGAGGATCAGGTTCGACTTGGTCACCAGACCGGCCTCGCGCGCCCGCGTGATGACCTCCAGCGACCGCTCGTAGCGGAAGCCGGGGCGGATCCGCTTGAAGATGCGGGGCACCGTCTCCACGTTGTGCGCGAGCACCTCGGGGCGGGACGAGAAGACCTCGGCGAGCTGCTCCGGCACCGCGTTGAAGTCGGGGATCAGCAGCTCGACCTTGGTGTGGCCGCCCTCGCGGTCGGCGGTCATCGCGTGGATCTGCCGCACGGTCTCCGCGTACAGCCAGGCGCCGCCGTCCTCCAGGTCGTCGCGGGCGACGCCGGTGATCGTGGCGTAGTTCAGGTCCATCGCCACGACGGACTCGCCGACGCGGCGCGGCTCGTCGCGGTCGAGGGCCTGCGGCTTGCCGGTGTCGATCTGGCAGAAGTCGCAGCGCCGCGTGCACTGGTCGCCGCCGATGAGGAACGTGGCCTCGCGGTCCTCCCAGCACTCGAAGATGTTGGGACAGCCCGCCTCCTGGCAGACCGTGTGCAGGCCCTCGCTCTTGACGAGCTTCTGGAGCTGGTTGTACTCCGGGCCCATCTTCGCCCGCGTCTTGATCCACTCGGGCTTGCGCTCGATGGGGGTCTGGCTGTTCCGGACCTCCAGGCGCAGCATCTTGCGTCCGTCGGGTGCGACTGCGGACACGGCTGGCTCCTACGGCTTCGATTCTTCGGCGAACACCAGGGTACGCCCGTCAAAAGTGCGGCCTTACGACTGGCCAACCTCCGGCCAGCGGGACGCATTCCCCCACGTCTGCGGTGGTCAGGCGGTGACCGCCCCCCGCGGCGCCGGCCCGGCCGCATCGGCTGCCCCGGTCCCCCCGGCGGCCGCCGCGGCCGGCACGGCGTCCGCCGGTGCGCCGCCGGGCGAGCGTACGGGCACGCCGGGCGTCCGGTCGACCTCGCGGGGCCTGGGCTCCGCGTTCTCCAGCACCTCCCGCAGATGGCGCTCCGCCACCGGCAGGACCTCCGCGATCGTGACGTCGCGGCCCAGCTCGTTCGCGAGCGAGGTGACGCCCGCGTCCCGGATGCCGCAGGGGACGATCCGGTCGAACCAGGTGTTGTCCGGGTTCACGTTCAGCGCGAAGCCGTGCATCGTGACGCCCTTCGCGACGCGGATGCCGATGGCCGCCAGCTTGCGGTCCTCCCGGCGCTGCCCGGCGTTGGACGGGGCGTACTCGGGGCCGCTGAGGCGCGGGTCGAACTCCTCGTCGGTCAGCCTCGGGTCGAAGTCCAGCGACAGCCCGCCGTAGGAGGGGCGCTCCTCCACCGGGTCGCCGAGCACCCACACACCGCTGCGGCCCTCGATCCGGGTGGTGGCCAGGCCGAACTCCGCCGCCGTGCGGATCAGCGCCTCCTCCAGCCGCCGCACGTGCGCGACGACGTCCACCGGGCGGGGCAGCTTCAGGATCGGGTAGCCCACGAGCTGGCCGGGGCCGTGCCAGGTGATCTTGCCGCCCCGGTCCACGTCCACGACCGGCGTGCCGTCGAGGGGGCGCTCGCTCTCCTCGGTGCGCCGCCCCGCCGTGTACACGGGCGGGTGCTCCAGCAGCAGGCAGGTGTCGGGGACCTCGTCCGCGAAGCGGGCGGCGTGGACCTCGCGCTGCTTCTCCCACGCCTCCCGGTAGTCCACGGCGTCCTCTCCGAACCCCAGATGGACGAATCGCAGCTCGCTCACGGCACCGTCTCCCTAGAAATGCGCGTCACGCCCCTGCCACTGTACGGCCGCCGCCGGGGAGCGGCTCCGGCGGGCTTCGGGGCCGGGCGGGCGCGGGGGCGGCGCGCCGCCCGCGCCGGAGCGGTGAGGCGCTGGTCAGGCCGGTTCGCGGGGGTGGCGGCGGGGCGCGCGCCGGTGGGTGCGCGGGGGCCGAGGGGGGCGGTGTGCGGGGGCGCGGGGCGGAAGCGCGCCGGGCCGCGGGGGAGAGGGGTCCGGCGTCACCGCCGGGAGGGAGCCTCACACGAACGGATGAACGTGGGGCGAAGGCGGTGGTAACGGCGTCGGGGACGGCTAAATTCGCGCCGTTCCAACGGGGCCGACCCCGGCCCGGAAGGCAGGAGACCGCACAGCTGATGACGGATCGACCCCCGCAGCGCAACCCCAACCGCCAGCTCGCCGCCCTGATCGCGGAAGCCGGGTTCTCCAACGCAGGTCTTGCCAGACGGGTGGATCAGCTCGGCCTCGAGCACGGACTCGACCTCCGCTACGACAAGACCTCCGTCACGAGGTGGCTGCGCGGCCAGCAGCCGCGCGGCACCACCCCCGCGCTGATCGCCGAGGTCTTCACCCGGCGCCTCGGGCGGCGGCTGTCGGCCCAGGACCTGGGCCTCGACGCCTGCGCGCCCGTCTACGCGGGCCTGGAGTTCGCCGCCACGCCCGAGGAGGCCG